>CAZTDD010000008.1:0-103960 GCA_964612675.1 uncultured bacterium | reverse complement strand
GGAAAAAGAAACGAGCGTGTCTGCAGCGGTTTCTCCCCCAAAGATTGGGGGAGATACAGAGGGGGTTGACACCTCACTTCCCGCATCCCGACGACTTTTTGCGACGCCGTCAAGTTCGATGAACCGATAAGAAGTCGGCAATATAGACTACCACCCTACGGACCTCTCATAGAGCCCCGTTGCGACACATGGTAGATTTATGTGAAGATCTGGTAGTCGAAAACCGTCTATAAGTTGGAGGAATAGTACTCATGCAAAAACATCTGCTTCGAGCTCTTTGTGGTTCACTCGTGTGTGTAGGATTAGCGCTGGCGACATTCTCACCCGCCGGATACGCCGCCGGGATCAAAGAGGTTGTAGTAAAGGCCGGCAATTACGATCGATCGAACTGCCCGGTCCACGTTGTCTCTGAGACCCCCATCGCACCCGGTGATATGAAGTCGCTGAAGGCCCCCGATGGGAAACTCATACCGGTCCAAGTCCGAAAACTCACCAAGAGCAGCGTGCTCACCTTCATTCCCCCGAAGATGGCCGCCCGCCAGACACTCCATTTGACACCCTCAAAGGACGAAGCGCCCGTCGACAAAGTCGTATTGAGAAACGCAGGGCAGGCAAAAATCGACATCGAGGTCGGTGGAAGCTTGCTTACCTCCTTCTGCTACCCCGCTAAAACGGAAAAACCCTATCTGTATCCGGTAATCGGTCCCAAAGGCACACGTCTGACTCGCGGTTACCCCATGGAGACTATCGATTATGAGGAGGGCGCCCGAGATCATCCCCATCACCGGTCTCTTTATGTGGCGCACGGTGACGTAAATGGGGCCAATTTCTGGCATATATCGAAAGACCCCGGCAAACAGGACGCTCAAAAGGTGGAAGAAATCGACGTGATGGCCTCGGGTCCTGTTTACGGCCGCCTTGTGGCACAAATCAATTGGAATCACGGCGACGGAAGCCTGGTCGTGGAGGAAGAAAGGGAATACGTATTCTATAACACGCCCGATAACTGCCGTGTCATTGACACCATCTCGACATTCAAAGCGACCGACGGCGATGTCACGTTCGGCGACACAAAAGAAGGCGGACTGTGTTCACTTCGCCTGAATCCGAAGATTGACGAAAGCCACGGAAACGGCGTGATGAGAAACTCCGCCGGCGGCAAGGGCGCTGGCGAGTGCTGGGGCGAACGAGCCGCATGGTGCGATTACTACGGCACTCTCAAGGACACCGTTGTAGGAGTCGCGGTATTCGATCACCCCACAAACCTTCGGCATCCGACCTGGTGGCACATCCGAGACTATGGTCTTTACACCGCGAACTGCTTCGGCCTTCACAACTTCGAAGGCCTCGACGATGTACACAAAGGAGACTACACACTCCCGGCCGGAAAGACGCTCGCATTCCAATACCGTATCATTCTTCATGAAGGCGATACGGAGCAAGCGAAAATCGATGAACACTATGCGGGGTTTGCCGGACAACCTCCGAAAGCTACAATCGTGTGGGAATAAGAAGATTGTTCCATACAAGTGCTCAGTGTGGGCCGGCGTTCTGCGGCGCTCTTTGCGGCGGAATCGCCGGCCTTTTGGCTGCTGGGTTTATTCTATTCCACAACTCTGTCTTCTTCGATAACCTGGGCTGGACTTTATTGCTCCTGGCATTTCCAGTAGCGGGCCTCATCCTAGGCAGCATCCTCCGACTTGTGAGAAGAGACGAGAGTGGAACCGGAGAACGAAGAAAACTTGCGGGATCTCTTATCGCATTTTCCGTTCTTTACGCTGGATTCTGGTGGTGGAGTTCGTACGCGATCGATATCCCGCTGGAGGGAGACGCTCCCGACCTGATCGTTATCGGCCTGGACGGCGCTACATGGGACATCATCGATCCCATGATCGAGGATGGCGAGCTGCCGAACCTGGCGCAGCTCCGCGAGAGCGGAGCGAGTGGCCCGTTGGAAACACTCGCACCGATCTGGTCTCCCCGGATCTGGACCTCCCTCGCGACGGGACGCGAACCCGAAAACCACGGAATCACGGGATACTACAAAACCCGCGCCGATCTCTCCGCGGCTCGAATGTGGGATGTCGCGTATAGCGAAGGAAAATCGGTCGGTCTCTTTCGCTGGCTCGTGACATGGCCTCCCGATAAGCGATTCGAATTCACAATCCCGTCATGGCTCGCACGTTCGCCGGAAACTCAACCGCCGGAGTATGCGTTCATTCAGGAATTCCTTCTCGATGAATCTGAGTCACCTTGGGCACAAACCATACACCACGGGGTCTTCAATGGCTTTCGCATTTCAACGGTAGTCGACCTACTCCGAAATGCATCCAGAACTCCCTCTGATCCGGATCGGCTTTTTGTTCACCACCATTTTGCTTCCGTGGCCCCGACCGTCGACTTGTATCGTCACCTGCTTCGAGAATATCAACCCGAAGTCACGTGTTTTTGCCTCTATGGGACAGACCAACTCGGGCATCGGTTCTGGAAATACTTTCAGCCAAAAGAGTTTGAGAATGTCGATTCGGAAAAACTCCGTTTGTACCGCGATGTGATTCCGGATTATTACCGTCTTGCAGATTGGGTGGTCGGAGAAATACTATCGATTTTGACGGAGCAAACGACGATCATTGTCATATCCGATCACGGCATGGGTCCGGACCCCGCTACTCCCGCACGGTACGTTTTCCGAATCGAGAGAATCCTTGCCGAAATCGGTTGCGGTGACCGGTTCTCGGTCTCGTTTGCTCAACGCAGGTACATACTCCATCCGCAGGAGTCTACAAACGAAAAAGAGATCGCTTCCGCTCGAGAGCAACTTGAAGAGATTCATCTTCTGGAAAGTGAAGATCCGGTATTCGACGTCGAGCAGGAACAGGACGGTACACTCATTTTGAATCCTGCAATGCCTCTCGTTGTGAGCGCGGATCCGCCCCTAAAGACATCAAAAGGGATTGTCATAGCGGACAAGACTTTCCCAATAGAAGAAATGGTCTCAATCCGTGACCTGTCCGGCTCGCATCGTTCCGAGGGCATTTGCATTCTGAGAGGGCCGATGATTCGTCCACGTGCCGAAATCCAGTCCGCCGGGGTCCTGGATATTGCTCCGACGGCTCTAGCCCTTCTCGGACTGCCACTCAGCCGGGAAATGCCGGGAAGGGTGTTAAAAGAAGCGATACAGGATGAGTTCTGGGAGAGTGAATCTCTTCGATATGTCGATTCGTTCCCTGCCCCGCCATCGCTGGATGCGAATCGTCCAGATGAATCGATCAAAGAACGGCTCCGCGCATTGGGATATGTTCAGTAAGAGACAGACGAAACGAATAGAACCAAACAGCATAGGGTAAAAATAGAGGCCGGCCCCGTTAGAGGGTGGCCCCGTGGCCCCGATGGCTCGAAAACGTCCATCCACGTCATGGCGAGCGAAGCGCAGCGATCTCAGTGGTTCATGACCTCGATGTCAGCTCCCTCACCTTCTCCAAAAGCTCCTCACGATCATCGAGAGGTTTCGAAATAAAACCTTCCGGGGGCGGAATATGCTTCCGACTCGAAAGAAACCCCTCGTAATCCTCTCCACTCCCTGCGTACGCTGTCACTGCGGTAATCACAAGAACCGGAACATCGGCGAGATTCGCTTCCGACTTCATTTCTCGATAGAATTTGACACCGGATTTTTTCGGCATCGAAATATCCAATGTAATCAGGTTCGGCTTCCTGTCTCGGGCCTTGACCAGGGCTTCCTCTCCATCTTTTGCAGAAGCCGTTTCAAAACCATTGTCTTCGAATAGGGTCGTCAAATAGGTGACCACATCCGGTTCGTCATCCACGACCAAGATGAGTTTCTTTTCAGAATCCGTCGGCATAAAACCACTCCTCTCTGTTCAGGTGCTGCCCGCTTCTCTCGCTTTCTTCACAAACACATAATTCCAGTGAATTCCGATAGACAATGTAACTCGATCACTGACTTTTCTTCTTCTTTACGAGATCGAGAATCTCTTGCATTTCTGTCTCACTGGTATGCTCCAAAAGACTATCGAGCTCTTTTCGTGGGTCTTTTGACGCAGCGGACGACTCCGTTGTCTCCATGCCGAGCGCACGCCGAATACTGTTTACATAGGTCTCGGCGTTGACAGGTTTCTCCAAATAGCATCCGGGACCGGAGAGCATTCGGTTCGCCATAATGTCGTCAAAATCGTCTTTTCCCAGTTCGTCTTTCGCGTGAGCAGTTACGAGGATCACGGGAATTCGCTGCCATTCCCGGTTTTTCCGGACTTCATGCAAGAACTTCGCACCCGACCTCTTGGGCATAACCAGGTCCAACGAAATGATATCTGGAGGGCTGTTCTTCACCTTCTCCAGAGCCTCGATTCCATCGCCTGCTGTTTCCACATTGAAACCGGCGTCTTCCAGGGCCGTTTGCAGAAACAACCTCAGACCTTCTTCATCATCCACAACAAGGACAGTTCGTTCGGCGGCCGTTGTCATCAGTCCATCCTCCTGATCCTGTTTTTATGCTTTCTGTGAGTCTGAGTTCTGACTGCTTTGGTCGGTCAACTCCGGCAAACGGTCTCGGGGGAAATTCAGTCGAAATACCGTGCCCTCTCCTTCTGTCGACTCCAATGTCACCTTCCCTCCGTGCTCCTGCGTAATACGTCTTGTGACAAGAAGTCCGAGACCCGTTCCTTTGGAAAGTTCCTTCGTCGAGAAAAACGTCGTAAACACCTTCTTCTTGACCTCGTAATCCATTCCACAACCATTATCGCTTACCTCATAGGTCAAAACCCCATCACGCTCGTACGTGCGGATGTTGACGCAACATTGTTTTTTGTCGCTCATCTCACAAGCATCGATGGCGTTTGAAACGAGGTTCGTCAAGCACGTATGAATTCCCTCTTCATCCATATTCGCATCCGACAAGCCTTCCTGGAAATCCACGGACAGTTTGATGCCCGACTGGGCGGCTACCCCTTTGTACAATTCCACAACATCGCGAGCCGGTTTGTTGGGATCGATCCGCTTCACCTCCGGTGTCCGGCCTTTGGCGAAACTCAGAAAATCCCTGACGTATTCCGTAATCCGCTGAATATTTCCTTGCAGCATTTCCCAGCCACGCCGCGTCAACTCCTTGTTGTCTTTCCGCATACCGGAATTGACAACATACATCCCGCCTTCGAGACCCATCAAAACGTTCTTGATCCCGTGTGCAAGACCGGCTACCGTCTCGCCGACGGCTGCCAGACGCTCGGCGTCTACTTTCTCCTGCTCCAGTTGTTTGATCTTCCGTAAATCCTGGAGAAACGCGGCATTCCCCAGATAGCGATCGTCGCTTTTCAGAACCACGCCCGAGAAACGAACAGGTAAATCGTTCTGCTCGCGATCCTGCAGCCGTGTCTCGTCCAAAAGACATGTAGATCCATCTTGCTGGATCGTATCAAGAAATTCTTTGGGCACGAATTGATCGAAAATACATTGCCCCAGAACTTCCTCGGCATCATAGTTGAAAAGGCTTTGCGCGGACGGGTTGAAGATCGTGATCTGGTTTTCCGTATCGGCGGCGATAATGCTGTCAATAGAACTATTAATCAGGCTTTGCTGAAAATCGAAGGATTCCTTGAGACGCTGTTCGAGTGCACGTACATCCGTCGTATCGAGCGCAAGTTCGATCACATGCGTGAGTTCTGTCTCCCCACGACCCAGCGGCGCCGTCGTCACATGGTAGTGAATCGTCTGACCGTTCTTGCCCAGTCCGGTCTTGTGAGCGGAATGAACCTGCCTGTCATGGAAGGATTTCCTCGCCGGACAATCCTGACACAGATCCGAGCGCTGCTGAAAAACTTCGTAGCATTTCTTGCCGAGGGATTCGCCGAAGGTCTTTCGAAATAATTCATTGTTACGGACTATGGTCAATTCACGATCGAGAACGACGATATAGCAGGGGACCCGGTCGAACATGATGTCGTGTTCACGCTGGAGCATTCGATGTTCTGTTACGTCGCGCGACATCTCAATAACGTACGGAATTCTCCCACTCTCGTGAACGATTGGCTCGAAATGGACTACATAATACGAATAACGTCCGAAGCGATTGAGACGCTGTTCTTCGATAACGCGGGCTTCCCCATCCTCGAAGACCATTTGCACTTTGCAGGATGCACACGGCTCATCGCTGCCCTTATAGACCTGGTGACAGAGTTTGTCCCGCCACGGCCCGAAGGTCTCCGTATACTTTCCATTGGCTTCAACAATGCGGAACTCGCGATCGATGATCGCAATATTGTTCGGAACTCGCTCAAAGAGCTCGTTGCGAAGCCAGCTTCTCAGTTCGGTCTCTTGCATCGGTCGATCTATCCAAGCACGTCCTGAACTACGCCCAACAATTTCGGTATATCGATAGGCTTCTCTACATACGCTTCCGGTTCCGGGACCGTCGTCTCTGGTATCAATTTCCGAAACCGCGGACCGAAAAAATCTTGTGGATTGCTGAAGGCGCTCACAAAAATTACCGGTACATCTCTCGTCCGTTCATCCAGCTTCAAATTCCGATAAAACGCGATTCCCGACTGTTTCGGCATCATGATGTCGAGGCTGATCAAATTCGGTTTATCGGCGAGGACGCGCTCCATTGCTTCCTCGGCGTTATTGGCCTCATCCGTGCGGTACCCGTTATCCTCGAAAAGGGTCGCCAGATAGGTGATTACATCCGGCTCGTCGTCGACAATGAGTATCTTCTTTTCCTGTTCGGAGTCTTTCGTTGGTTCGTGTTGTATCATCATCGACTCCCGCGAATGTGTTCCTTTTCAATTCGATGATCGCGTACGATACATGCCGCCCGGAGAGACAAAGTTAGAACATGTCCCATTCAATGAATCCGGGCTGCGCATCGGCCATGGCGTTCACGATCAATTCGACCAGGCCTCCGTACGCGATTCCGCATTTCGTCCACATATCGTAATACTTGATCATGTCTCGAATTTGCCCTTTGCAGTTCGAACAGGGTGCGCAGACATATTTGCGCACGGATGGATCGAGTTCGTCTTGGAAAGCGGTCAAAATCTGATCCATTTTCTTCCTTCCGGAGACATGCATGCGCCAGTCCTCGAAATTGTACCCCGACATGATAGCAAACCCCGAGCCCCCTCCGCAGCAGTAATTATGCACACCGTGAGGAGTCATCTCCCTGAACTGCGGGCAGATATGTTGAAGGATTCTGCGCTGCGGCTGAACGACCCCCATCAGCCGGACCAGGTTGCAGGGATCGTGAAGGGTGACCGGGAAATCATTCCGCGACGGATCGAACGGTATCTTCCCGGAAAACACAATGTCCTCCATCAGCGTCATCGCGCTCTCGCGAGGGATATTGAGATCTCCCGTCAGGACACGATCGGCAATAATCGTGAGAGCTTTGTGCGCATGACCGCACTCGCCAAGAACGATCTTCTTGACTTTGAGCTTTGCTGCCGCCTTCGCATGCTTGATCGCAACCTTCGTCAACATAAAGTCATCGTAAAACAATCCGTAATTGATATTGTCATAACCAAGCGCTTCCTGGGATTCGGAAGACAATGTCCACTTGATTCCGGCGGCCGAAAGGATAGTGGCGAATGCCCCGTGATTCTCGGGCCACGAAAGGATCTCGCCCGCGTTGTGGATGAGAAGAACATCCGCGCCCTCTACATCCCACGGTGTTTCAACGGGGATACCGGTTCGCTCGGCGGTGTCCTCATCGATAAACTCGATGTTGTCCTTCACCGCCAGCGGATTCATGCCGGTTGAAGAGCCCACCCGAAGCTGCAGCATGGCTCCGTTTTCATGCAACTCTTTCGGACTGATGCCCAACTCCTGGCTGAAGAGTTTCCGCAGTTCGTGAGCGATAAGCCCGTTATCCGCTCCGATAGGACACGTCTGAGCACACCGCCGGCACAAGTTGCATCGATAGGCCAGTTCAAGCAGCCGGACAATCGTTTTCCAATTCAAGTCGATATCGCCGTGCTGCCACCTTCCGAAGAATCTGCCGCCCGGCTTCAAATACTTGAAATAAATACGACGCAGAACCTCCGATCGGTACGTCGGCCGGTAGACCGGATTGCCCCCGCTCATTTCATAGATATGACAGGCGTCGTTACAGGTTTGACATCTCGCGCAGTTCTGCATCGACAGCGTCAGCGGCTGCAAAAACGGCCAATTGTTTTCTTCGCTGAACAACTTCTCCAGTCCCGACAGAAATTTCCTCACGAGATCTTGTTCCTCTTCCCTTGTTTTCGGTTTCGGTACCGAAAGAACGACCGTATCGTCAAGCGAAGTCTCGTAATCCGCCCGCGCCTCGTCCGGAATCGGCTTCCATTCGGGGATGTTGGCCGCATCGTTGTAAATGCAATTGCAGCTGAACCGTGGGAGATCCTTGACGTCGACATGAGTCAGCTGGTCCAATTCTTTGCTGATGTCTTCGATTTTGACACGGCTACTCATATTACTTCTTCTCCTCTTCCGCTATCTCTTCTGTGGCGATGTCCACCCAGTTCTTTTTGCCGTCCGCCTTGATATGGGAGCCGGCCCATGAGACAGGGTATTGGACCAGTTTGCCGATTTTCTTCTCGATCGGACCGCCTTTGATATTGGGTTCATCGTCCCACCGGATTTTGTGGTACGTAAAATATTTGATGAAGAAATGAGACATGTGGGTCATGGGTATATAGGCAATCAATAACACAGCAAGAACAATTTCCGTACCCAAAAGAGCGCTGCCAACTGGTTCGCTGAGGTCGAAAGTAAGCAGACTTTGGAAAAACGATCGTGTGAGACCAAAGCCCGGATCGACAAAAAGAAACGTAAGCCAGGCCACCGCAAACGTCGCGAGAAAAAACACAAGATTGAAAATCGTTGCTCCGGTTGTGTAGTCCGCCAGGTCGGGGTCCGTCAAACGTCGAATCAGAAGCCCGGCCGCACCCAGAGTCGCCAATATCAGTCCCGAAACAGCAACAACCTGGGTCAGGTAGTAGACCGCAGCTCCAATAAACGATGCTCCACCCGGATCAACCGCTACACCGGCAAGACCGAGTGCCGCACCTATCAGCAGGAGCCCGATAGTCCCCGCCAACAGGTAAAGCCCAAAGTGAAAAGGAAAGGAGACCCACCACAGCTTCCGGTTGTGCTCGAAAAGAGCAACAAGAAACGTCATCTCGGGGATCATCACTTTCAATTCATTCACAAGAGACCGCTCACGCGGTTTCGTCCACCAGTCGAGATCCTCAAGCATCGAGCCGCCATATTTGGCACGTGCCCCCGCCTCGTGCGCCACCGGATACAACTCCCAGCGGACATGCATCGGCATTCTGTAGATTTTGAGTGAGCGGAAAATAATGCCCAGTAGGAATGTCGCAACTGCGACATAAGTGATCAGATGTAGCAAAACGGCACCACCCATTCTTGCCTCCTTATCGTGAGAATGACGAGGAAATAGCTGTATCGGAACCTCTTCGAGTCAGTGGTAAGAAACCGCATAATTGCGCATAATTGCGATAGATCTCGCAAGATTTTGCACGGCTCTTGAATGTAAATGCAGAAAAATGAGTTAAATGCGCGTCCATCGACGTGTACCTTACAATTGGCGTCAACAAGGCAGCTTCTCCTCCTCGGGTGTATGCTCAATAGCCGCCATCATGGCCTCTTCCGAAAGATCGCTAAGTGCATAATCGTAAAGGACATCCGTGATCCGCGTGTTGATCAGGCCCCACATACGCCTCGATGTGCAAACCTCCTTAAATCGACACTCGTTTTTGGGATGCAGACAATCCAGAAGTTTAATCGGACCAATAGCTGCCTCGACAATTTCCCCCACGCGAATCTCCTTCGGATCGCGCGCCAGAAAATATCCCCCGTGTTTCCCCGTCACACTCTTAATCAACGAAGCATTCTTGAGCGGCACAACCAACTGCTCCAGATAACGAACCGACAGGTCCTGTTTCTTCGCTATCTCACTGAGTCCGCTGGGTTTATCCGGCGAGGCATTGTCTGCAAGGTAGACCATCAAGCGTATCGAATACCTTGCCCGAGTTGATAGTTTCATGATGAAAACCCCCAGTATTCCGGTAGGAGTATAGTAAATTACAAATCCCGCCTTGTCGAGGCTGGTATTCACCTACAAGTGTCTGGAAAACCGGAAATCATGAACGATAGAAATCGAACAAAACCAAGCCGGACCACATGGAAAAGACAGTCTGCTATAACATATTGAAGATTAAATATTTATAGAAGCAGTTCGCTATAGGGGGGCATCGTCTAAAGGACCAGAAGACTGATGAGCCAAACAGTGACCGCTGCCGTGCATCCCTGAATAAGAGTCCCGAGAGTCTGCAGTTTGTAGCCCTGCTTGACCGTCATACCGGACAACTGAGTCACCACCCAAAAATAACTGTCGTTAGCGTGACTCACTACCATGGACCCAGCTCCAATCGCAACAACGACAAGAGCTTTCGCATTCGGAGCATCCAAACCGAAGGCCTCGATCAGAGGAACCATAATGCCCGCCGCGGTGGTAATGGCCACGGTCGACGAGCCTTGTGCGGTCTTGAGAGCGGCGGCAATCAGGAAGGGGAGCCAAATTCCGAGGTGAACGCCTGCAAACCGATTCTCAACCACGTCCGCAACTCCAGATTCCTGAAGGACTTTGCCAAATGCTCCCCCGGCGCCGGTGATGACAATGATAATCGAAGCGGTAATCAAAGCCTCACCAACCCACCCCTGGGTCGACAACATATCCCGCGTCAGTTTCTGCGGGAGTCTGAAAGCTAACGCAACTCCAAGCAATAGAGCCACTACCGGGTGGCCGACGAATTGCATCACCGAGACAAAAGTGGACTGGCCGAAGGGATGTGACGGGAGTTCGCTCACGGAACGCAAAACAATAAGTAAGATCGGCACCAGGATCGGAAGGATCGATTTTCCCGTGGACGGCGCATGCACCGGTTCCGCGTCGGTGTCTCCGATCTCGGTTTCATCGGTAATCTCGACTTTTGAAGCGTATTTCACCGCAAAAGCAAGCCCCGCAGCCAAAGAAACGAGACTTACAATCAATCCCCAGAGGATCACGAGACCCAGATCCGCTTTCAACAAGGCCGCGGCTGCAATAGGCCCCGGGGTCGGCGGAACCATCGTGTGCGTAGCATACAAGCCCAACGCCAAGGCCACCGCTCCCCCTGAGATGGATATTTTCGCCTTGCGGGATAACCCCCGATTCAGCGGGGAGAGAATCACAAAACCCGAATCGCAAAACACAGGAATGCTGACGAAGTAGCCCACCAGACTCATTGCAAGCGGCACATTTTTTTCGCCCGTGATTCGAATGGTGCGTTCCGCCAACCGGTACGCTCCTCCCGATTTCTCAAGAAAAGAACCGATAATCGAGCCCGCGATGATCACAATGCCAATATATCCGATCGTTCCTCCAAATCCGGCATTTATGGATTCAATGACCTCCTCTAACGTCAGACGACCGCCAAAGAGGCCAAATCCAAAAGCTGCAGCAATCAAAGCGAGAAATGGATGAAGCCGCAGTTTGGCTGTGGCCACGATGATGAACAGAACAGCGAGCAGCAGAAGAAAGAGAAGCCACATAGTCGCGCCCCGGTGGACAGAAGATCTCTATAGACGGTGGTAGGATAGCATAAATCTACGGTGAGTCGCCCGGTTTCTGTTGGACACCGTTTTCTGTTGGAAGGATGAAATTCAGTCGAAGGTTTCGATGACCTTCATGATGTCATCCACCGAATCAACAACTTGAAGTAAGTTGAGATCGTCGGAAGAGATGTTCTCATCTTCCAAGACACGTACCCTCACCCAGTCCAACAGACCGTTCCAATAATTGCTGTCAAAAAGAATTACCGGGAACGCAAGCATTCGTTCCGTCTGAATAAGCGTAAGAGTCTCGAAGAGTTCATCGAGTGTGCCGAAGCCGCCCGGGAAAATCACAACCGCCAAGGAATATTTGACCAACATCACTTTCCGAACGAAAAAGTAATGAAAATCCAGCCCCGTGGTGATATAGGGGTTCGGTTCCTGTTCTTTCGGAAGGGCGATATTCAAACCGACTGAAACCCCGTCAGTCTCGTACGCCCCGCGATTCGCAGCCTCCATGACACCGGGTCCACCACCGGTGATTACCGCCAGCCCCTTTTCCGCGAGACGGCGTCCGAGAAGCCTGGCGTTCTCGTACCACGTGTGATTTTCGGGCGTACGGGCCGAACCGAATACGGTCACCGCGCGGGGTACCCTGGCAAGCACCTCAAACGATTCCGCGAATTCCGCCATAATTCGAAACACCCGCCAGATGTCGCCGATCCCCATCGCATCGATGAGATACTGCCGGTCGTCGAAATCGACGATACGACCCGTTCGAGAGATTTGACTCAGCCGCTTTTGCGCTTCAAGAGAGTTTGCCTTTTTCATAGACACTTCCTTAATGTGAATTTCCAAAAAAAGTTTTTTCTATTCCATTTATGAAGTCTTTACAGAAAATAAATTCATTCACTAAAGCGATAACGGAACTTTCATTTTATCGGCTGAATTTCTGTTTTAGAATTTCAAGTTTCTGTCGCAATTCCTTAACAATGGGTCCATAGCGTTCGGTTTCAATCCGATTCTTGAGTTCATCCGGATCGGTTTGGAGATCATAGAGCTCCTCGAAAACGAGTTTTGACGGTTCATTCACATCGAAGGTTTGAATCAATTTCCAACGATGCGTACGCACAGCCATCATCGGCCAGGAACCGAGTTCCGGTTGTAGTGCTTCATAAAAGAAGACATCCCTCCATTGTGGTTCCCCGTCCTCCAGGATCGGCAACAGGCTTCGTCCGTGCATCCTTGATGAAACCGGTACCCCCGCATACTCCAGCAATGACGGGGCAATATCTACATTGAGGACTAATCGATCACTGACACCGTGCGGGACATTCGGTCCGCAGACAATCAAAGGAACACGAATCGATTCCTCATAAGCAAGGACTTTGCTTGTAAATCCGTGTTCTCCCATAAACCAACCATTATCGCCCATCAACACGATGAGTGTGTTTTCTCGAATTCCGAGCCTTTCCAAAGCATCGATGATTCTGCCGAGCGAACGGTCCATCTCGGTGATCGCGGCGAAGTAATCACGGAAATGTTCTTGAATCGCTTTCGCATCGCGGTAACCGTATTGATTTCCACGCAGACGGCTTCTGGAGTCTTTTAGATAGGGCGGTTTGCCTTCCAGATCGTCTTCCCAGTTATTCGGAACCGGCATCTTATTTATGTCGTATAGTGCAAGCGTTTCCGGCTTAGCGGGCCAACGGAAATCAGAATCCATATGAGGAACCTGTGTGGCATGGTGGAGTAAGAAAGGCAGGTCATCTCTCACGGCGTGTTCTATGAACTCGATGGAGCGGCTCGCCAGGTAATCCTCGATATATCCTTCCGCCGTTTTCTCTTCGCCTTGCTCCATAACCTTACGGTCATAGTGCGGGCCGTTTGAACGAAACCAGACCTCGAAATCGAATCCCGCTTCTGAAGGTGTTTCCGGACCGTTCAGATGCCATTTTCCGACATACCCTGTTCGGTATCCTTCTGTACTCAGAATGTGTGCGAATGTCCGTTCGTCCGGGTTGAGTTGAGTATCTCCCAGTCCTCGAACGCCGTTCGCGCTGCCGTACCGACCGGTCAGACAGCATGCTCGACTGGGGCTGCAGATTGATGTGGTCACAAAGGCATGAGAAAACCTCATGCCCTGCTCCGCCAGCGCGTCCATGGTGGGTGTGATAATCGGGAATCTCTGGGCGCACCCCAGCGCGTCATGTCGTTGGTCGTCCGTGAGTATGAAAAGAAGATTCGGTCTTCGACCACGAACCGCGCCATCATGTCGATTGGCCGAAATGAAGAATGGAGCCGAGCCCGCTATCGACAGACGGGCGCAAAAATCGCGTCTCGTAATTCGGTTCAATCGATCGTTTCCTCCGTCCAGCGCGCCTTCAAAACAGCACGTGAGAATACATTAGCCGCGATCCAGGACACATGCTATGCTGCTTACAGGTACACCATCGCTTCTGGGAGGCCGTCAATGCGCGCTGTTCGATTGTCTATCTTTTCGTTCCTCTTCATCTTCGCTTTCTATTCACATCCCTTGCTGGGATGGCCGCAAGAAACAATTACTGTGAGGCCGACAGAATCCAATGAGGTGCTCGTCAACCCGGGTATTGGATTTATGACGTTTCAGCGATTCAACGGAGACGATTTGAATGTGGGCAAGAAATGGACCGAAGGGTATCCCATTGAATACCAGGAATTCGACGGCGATCTTCAAAATGAAAATCATCCAATGACTTCCATGGCCTATTTTCGCGTGTACTGGCGGTTCATTGAGCCGGAACAAGGAGAATACCGATGGGATCTGATCGATACAGCGCTTCGGACAGCTCGCGACAGAAAGCAGACACTACTACTGCGAATCGCGCCGTATGGTACAGGACCGAAGAACGATGTTCCGGATTGGTATCGTGAAATGGTCGGTGAGGAGAAACCGCTGCCCGAGAAGAAATGGCGCGCCGATCCCGAGGATCCACGGTATGCCAAGTATTTCGGAGGAATGATCCGAGAGATGGGCGAGCGGTATGACGGTCATCCGGATCTCGAGAGTGTCGACCTCTCGATTGTCGGCGCGTGGGGCGAAGGTGCCGGTTCGAAATTATTGACTCAGAAAACACGTGAAGCGCTCGTGGACAGTTATGTGGAGAGTTTTAAGCAAACGCATTTGATTATGCTTCTGACCGACGAAAAGACGAACAAGTACGGTCTATCCAAGCGAGACGTCGGCTGGCGCGTGGATTGCCTCGGGGACATGGGCGGATTCAGTCCGACGTGGTGTCATATGTACGACTATTATCCACAGGCAATCATCCAGTTTGGGATGCGGGATGCATGGAAAAGGGCGCCGGTCAGTCTCGAGGTCTGTTGGGTGATGAAGCACTGGATAGACGAGGGATGGGACGTCGATTATATCATCGACCAGTCGCTCAAATGGCATATTTCCTCATTCAACGCAAAGTCTTCGCCCGTACCGGAGGAGTGGGAACCGCATGTGGAGCGTTGGTTGAAAAGAATGGGATATCGGTTTGTGTTGAGGAAATTTACGTATCCGTCGTCTGTCCGACAAAACGGAAAGCTCTCTTTCACGTCATGGTGGGAGAATAAGGGCGTCGCGCCGTGTTATCATTATTTCCCAATCGCGCTTCGTTTCCAGGGTGAGGAAGGCAATGCGGTACTGCTTGTGGACGCGGATATCCGGACATGGCTGCCAGGAGACAATCTCTGCAATGACGCGGTTTTCATTCCCCCGCATCTGCCCGCCGGAGAATACGACCTTCAAATCGGGATGGTCGATCCGCGCACACGCGAGCCGAAGGTCAAGCTCGCGATAACCAATCCCGAGTCGGAGGGTTGGTATCGTCTGGGAGAGATCGAGGTGAGGGAATAGTCACAAATAGCAGCATGTCAAACATTGGGGGAGGTCATATTCCAAGACGTGACAATTCTCTGACCAAGGATATAGTATGAAAAGAGTCTTCATCGAAACGACTTGGTTCACAGCTGCCGTTAGAGATTTCCTGACCGATGAGGACTATGCGAGATTCCAGCAGCACCTGATGAAGAACCCTCGGATGGGAGCGGTAATGAGTGGCTGTGGGGGATTGCGCAAAGTCCGACTTTCAGCCCCAGTAAAGCGAAGGGGAAAGAGAGGCGGTGTGAGAGTGATCTACCTGGATGTACCAACGGCGAGCTGGACTCTTCTGTTGGACATCTATGGTAAAAACGAAAAAGATGATCTGAGCACCGAAGAACGAAAGGTTCTCAAAAGGCTGGCAATGCAATTCAAGAGACTGGCCAAAAATGCAATCAAGAGGAAAGGCTCATCATGAGTAGCGTCAAACAACGCCCACCGTTATCAGAAAGGTTAAAAAAAGGACTGGAGGAAGGCATCCAGTATTCCAAGGGAGAGCTGGAGCTTCGGTCAACAACCGTCGAGATCCTCGATCCTGCGCCGGACGTGAAACCTGCGGACGTTGTCGAGATTCGGCGGACATTTGAGATGTCGCAGTCTACTTTTGCGCAAACGTTAAACGTGTCTCCGAAGACGGTTCGAAGCTGGGAGAAGGGCGAACAGAAGCCGTCGAGAGTCGCGCGGCGGTTGCTGCAATTGATCCGGTCTCGGCCGGAGTTGATCTCCGAGAGTGTTGGATCTACCGGAAGACCAAGGGCAAACAGCAGATCGGATCCGGCGAGGACATCCAAAGCAAGAAAACTCGCGCGAATATCCCGATGAGCCGTTTTGTCTATTCCTCAAAGAGGTTTCGTATCCTGCTGTAGACCTTGCTCAAATCGATATCCCCTTTGCTGTCGCTGGAGTGGATGAGAATCGCATACTCTAAATCAAACCGTTCTCCTTTCTCCACAGTGACTTTGCTCTTTTCACCGTCAGTAAAGGCATTCCGTCCGAATGGATTCGCCGCGACAAAACCGTAATCGCGCGCGTGGAACCAGGATTTGCGGAAATTGGACGGCGATGGAATCAGAGTGACTCCAACCCATTTCCCATCGACCGGGCCGCTATAGTCGCACCAATCCGCTTGTTTACCCCAGGCTTCGTCTTCATTCTTCTGACCGCGACTGTTAAGTATTCGACCGTCGTTGGCGGCGGCCATTGGTGTATGAACGCGCACCCCCAGTCCCATCTCTTCCTGATCGCCGAAATAGAAATCACTGTCCTTGGAATGAAAGTATGAACGCCAATGGATTACGTAGCCGCAAAGATTCAGGTGGATAGCAATCCTACAGATTTCGCGGCATATTTCGTTTCCGTCCTCGGATACATACCGGTTCTCGACGCTGAAACCGCCGGAACGAGATTCGCCGGCGTTTTTACTCCCGGGTTCACGGACAAACCGCACGTGTTCCACGCGTGCCTTATTGCGCCAGAAATCGGAGCCGCTGATATCGCCGAACGCCAGCCACAGCCCCGGGTGCATGGTCGCATGATCGGTTCGGTCGATTCCTTCTTTGGGGGGATGATTGCGCGTTACCTGAGTGCCGCCCGGAGCGTGCAGATCGCAGAAGTACGGCCGGAGGATTTTGTCGTCTTGATAGACATAAGTTCCAAAATACTCGTCGCCGATCGTGACGCGAACACGCCCCTCTTCTTTTTCGAAGTTCACGGAAGCGGATTTGCTTGCCTGAGCGTTGAGACATAATACGCTAAATACGGCTATCGGCAGAAACCAGGATGTTTTTCGCATTGATTCAGACTTCCTTTCCATCACTTACAGCACGTGTTTTCGTAGAATTTCAATGCTTTGTACTGATACAGCTAAATCATTGGTTCGGCCAGGGGCATGTTAACGGTCGGAAATACATCACTCTGTCACGATAGAGGGTGCGATACCAGAAGCGAGACGATGAAGAGGCACCGATCTGATTATTAAGACTCTCTTGTCATCCATAGTATAAGATTGAAGTTATCCCTCTTTCGCACAGCCTTCACCTAGAATATGTACTCTTACTGCATCGACAAAACGAACCGCCTTCGTCTGGATTTCTCTCGTTTCCTCCGGCGAAGGCATTTTCGTAGTCTTGTAGTCACATTCCTGGCGGACATCAAATACCGAATGAAAGTCCTTTGACAATTCCTTTGGGAATATCCCTTTCTGCACAAATTCTCTGTCAAAAACGGCAAGTACACCGGAATGCTTCGAAGAAGATAATCCAGACTTCATAAGCAGTGCGAGAGCGGCATAAAACATGGCGTAATATGACCGGTTAATAATACTCTGTCGACTACCGTACCCCTCCGCAAGGCACTTCGCATCCCTAATTGCTGCTTCAGCCTGTTCCAATCGGTACTTGACCAGCGTAGAGACGGCTTCATCCCTCTTCATATAGAGACTCCTTCGGCCAGAACAGTCTGGACAAACGGAGAATACTTCTCCGGTCCATTCTCCCATTCCTCGCGGGAATAGACTACAGGGGCAACCACAATGCCATGCTCGAACCCGGCTTCCCAGGCACAATCGCTGACTTGATTTCTGGCACTCGGCGTGTACGGTCCTTCCAGAACAACGATCACGTCCATGTCGGAATCCGGATCGGCATCACCCCGTGCACGAGACCCAAACAGAATGACTTTGTGCACAGACAGCCGTTCTGAAAGCAGTGACTTGAACGTGCCCAGTATTTCATTCTCCAACGAATTCATTTTCGTTCTTCTTTCATTGTGTCATTGGGACCCAGCCGGAATTGATACCATCGGCTCCTTTTGATGAAATATAGAATGCCTTCTCTTGCTTCCTATGCGAACACTCTCATGAGCGTTTGCATCCAAACACTCTATCCAACAATGGTAGCACTGTTGTAGGCGTCGTGTGAACTTTTTCCGATAGGTAGTCCATGCCCGCGCTCGAGGTGCCTTCACCGCGTCAAACGGTTGCGGAATAATGGGACTCGGGCGTCCTATCCCACTCTGTTTGGAGGGAAGCCTCTCGCTGCTGGCAGTGCACCCGTTAGCCGGCTGCACTGATCGATCATAATTCAACTCCGTCCCTTGCGCCTGTACGCCTCGGATCTTAGTATCGCGGAATTAATAAGAAAAGAATCAGTTCGATCACCATGGACAATTCACCTCTTATCATCGGCGGTACGGGTGGGTCGGGGACGCGGGTCATTATGCGCATCGTGCAAAGCGCGGGCGTGGATATGGGCTCTCGTCTCAACGAGACCGATGACGCAGTCGCGTTCTTTGCCTTTCACAATTTCTGGGTCAACCAAGCCTTCTTCGGACTCGATAGAAAACTCCCGCCGCCCGAACGCCGGGCAATGGATCGGCAATTCCGAGAATGCCTGCATATTCATTGCGAGAAGATGCAAGAGAGTGAACAGTGGGGCTGGAAAACTCCCAGATCGCTTTTGCTGCTCCCGTTCCTGCACCGCCATTTTCCCGCTTTGCGGTTCATCCACGTGATCCGCGACGGAAGAGACATGGCTCTCTCGAAGAACCAAAATCAACTCCGCGATCACGGGGCAGCGATTCTCGGGCGACAAATCGATGTGTCGAATCCTCTCGATTCGTTCGCATTCTGGCTGAAAACAAACAACGCCGCCGCCGATTATGGCGAGCGGATTTTACGCAGACAATACCTGAGGCTTCGTTTTGAAGATGTGTTCACCAATACAACCGAGATTTGCGAGCGCCTGTGGGAATTCATCGGTTTGAAAGGCGACCTTTCGCTGGCCGGTATCGTCCCGCCGAAGACAATCGGCCGATGGAAAGACGCGCCCCCAGAGATAAAGCAAGCGTTCAACGAATTGGGCGAAGAGAGCCTGCGTAGATTCGGTTACATTATGTATCCATCTTGATTCCGCAGGCGGTTTACTTCATCATTTTGCATCACGATAAGGTGGGAGATTGCCCGTTGCAGATCCAGTACTTCTGGGACTACCCCAGAGACGAGCAGGTCATAGAAAGAGACTTTGTTGTCTCAGGTTGGTTTTTGAATCGAAACCGACTGGGAGATCTCTATGTCGAGTTTGACGGACAGAAACATAGATGCTTACGCTTTCCATGCGACCTGGCCTCGCGTCATCCGGATCTTCCGAAAGACGACCCCGCCGGTTTTGAATGCCGAATTCCGGTGTCCGGCCCGGCACGTGTTTTGGCGATTCAGCTTGTATTTGTGCCGAGTGAAGGCCAAGAGACGGTGGTCGAACAGCGGAGCATCCACTACATCGGTGAAGATGAGGCCGAAAGACAACCGCCCCCCGTGACGATCTTCGTTCTCGGAATGCATCGCAGCGGAACGAGTGCCATGGCAGGTCTGCTTCATACCGCAGGTATCCATCTGGGCGATGTTTTCATTCCACCCTTGCCTCAGAATCCGAAAGGCAATTTCGAAGATTTTCTGACACTGCAGGTCAACGAGTATCTGCTTTCATGTATCGGTAAATCGTGGTTCCAACCGCCCACCCTGGAAGATCTTTCAAAGGTCCCGAAACGGTATTTCACGCTCATTCCCCAGACCTACCTTCATTTTCGCAGCCGTTTTCGCCTGTGGGCCTGGAAAGATCCGAGGCACTGTTTGACGTTTCCTTTATGGGCGGAGCTCCTACCACGTTCTACCTTCCGTCTGATTTGTATCTGTCGCAATCCAGTCTCTGTGGCGCGCTCGCTCAACACCCGTGACGGCCTTCCGATGAATGCCGGGCTGCGTCTTTGGAAAGAGTACAATTCGCGTATTCTGGCCACGATTGAAAGGTATAATATTCCCTTCACTTTCCTGAGATATGAAACGGTACTGGAAGACCCGGAGGCGGCACAGAAATTGATCGAAAGAGACTTGAAAATGGATTTGAACGAAGGGTGGCGGTTCGTTGACAAGAGACTGAATCGGTCAGGCTCCCCTGAGGCGAATCTACCGCCGGAGATCCAGCAAGTATACGACAAGGTTTTGAGGCTGTGCGATCGGAATAAGAACACGGTTTGAAGAACTCTTCAGAAGACAGTATGGCCCTGGTTCCATTATCCAAACTCAATTCTCCGCATTTCGAGGTAAACTCGAAGCTGTGGATGGAATACCATCCGCATATCGCAGAAAAACTCCTACAGGATCTGCACTTCGAGGAGGTATTTGTCGAGCCCATGCCATCCGGCGGCTATGTGGCGATCTGTCCCGATCCATTGGGCAAGGATTCTACCGTAACCGTCCACGCGACTCGTGAGAATGTGTCGAAGCATATCCACCAATTCGCGTCGGCGATTCGGGCCGGCAGCGATTTCATACTTCAGATGGGATCGCAGGCGGGTGCGTCGGCGGTTGCGACGGCCCACATGGTGGAGCAGTGTCCGTTTTGCGTACTGCTGATCGTCGAGCCGGTACGTCCAATGCTGTGGGTCGCCTCGTTTTTTCACGATCTCTCGTCGGTTCTGAAATCTTCCCGCGTCTTTTGGGCCGTCGGTCCAGACATTCGACAATCGGTGAACGATGTCTTAGATGACCAAAAACTATCCGGCTTTGTGCAAGGACGCTCGGTAATCCCGCCCGGCGACGGAGACTACTATCGACACAACTACGCAGCATTGGCGGAAGCCATCGATAAAAAGCAACGCTGGTTGGTCCAGAGCTGGCACCAGCGATGTGTTCAATACGGAAAACGTCACGCCCTACAGCACAATCCATACAAGCGTGCTGCGTTCTTTGTACCGCGACTCAAATCCTCCTGGCTGTTTGAGGTGACAGCGGAGGCGCTGATACGCGGATTGCGCGCCGCCTCGGTAGAGGTAGAGACACTCGATCAATACCGGGACCGGGACCGGCTGCCGTCTGCCGTTGTGCTGGAGGTTCTCGACAAGGCTCCGGATTTTCTCCTCAGTATGAATACGCCGGCCAGTCGTTCTCTCGGGGTGGGCATCGTCAATGCGCTTCGCTTACCGCAGGTGATTTGGTACATCGATAATCCGCATTTTTGGCCCTATCGAAAAGAAGGAGAACCCGGTACTCAGGAGACAGCGCCGCGCCCTTGCGACGTTCTGATGTGCTATGATCCCGGTCATTTGAATATCGTACGTACATGGGGAGCGGAGCATACGTTGTACTTACCTCACGCCGCCGATTTCATCGATCTGCATCCTCCGCGCAACGATTTGGCTTGCGATGTTGCGTTCATCGGCAGCGTTTTCGATCAACGCGAGCAGTTGGCGCAATTGCCGGCCGCTTTGAGAGACTTCATTCGCGAGCTTGTGGAGGAGACCTTTTCGCGTTTTTTCACTACGCCGCTTTCGCCTCCCGATTTTGGCGGCCGAGTATTAAAGGAAACGCTACCGAAAGGCGTTGAGGCCGACCCTGCGCTCGTTTCGCGTTATGTCTATTTGGAGGTCAATAACCGGATACGTCTTGAAGCAATCCGGCGGCTACTGCCGTTCGATTTGCACATCTATGGTCAATCCTATTGGAAGGATCTTCTGGGCGAGAAGGATGCGGCGAGATGTTACAAAGGCATGGTGGATTATGAAGAATCATCGGCTGTCATGGCGTCAGCGCGTGTCAACTTGGATGTAACATCCATTCAGACTCACGCTTCACTGGGGCCCCGTTGTTTCAACGTGGTCGCTCAGCGTGGCTGTTTGCTCACCGACTGGAGGGATGGACTCGACCATCTGTTGCAGCATGGTGAAGGCGTTCTGTATTACGAGAGTTGGGATGGCATTCCAGCATTCGTGGAGGAATGCCTCGAAGATCCAGAGAAACGTGAAGAGATCGTCGAGAAGGGCCGCACGAGGATTCTCCGTGAACATACGTTCCAACATCGCGCGGAGACCATTCTCTCCTACCTCAACGAAAATCGCAGAAGTATTGAAGAAGCCTGCAACCGCGAGGCCTGATTCATATGCTTGTTTGATTTACCGATGTTCGCCTGTTTCCGCTATGAGGTCGGACTCCATTCCAGTACGTAAGCGTCAAACGGCTGTAAATCGAGACGACCGGCAGAGATTTCTTTGCCTGTCAGATGATCCTTTGCGTTGGATGGAAGAGTGACAGCGCCTCCCTTACCGTCCCAATTCACGACAACCCATCCACTCCGGCCATTTCCCTCACGGGGCGCAACGATACTTCCCCATGTCACATCCGAGCTGTGCCGGAACGGCGTTCCGGCGGCGGCACGTTGGAACAAGCGCGCAAGCGACTCGTGATCGGGTGCGGCCCCCAAGAGGATCAGACGCCCACTGCCGAGTTTGCGCTCTGTTACCCACGCATCCCCTGCAGCGGGTCCGTTCTCAAAACTCCCCAGGACATCGGAATCGAGCGCTTTGAACGCGAAAGCGAATCCTTCTAGAGACGTTTGGCGATCCTCTAGCGTACCGGTCACCTCTAAATCGTAGATCGGCACCTCGTACAGCGTCTCCACCCCCGCGAGAGTCTCGAGTTTTCCCAGGATCGCATCAGTGTGGACTGTGTGTTCTTCGGTTCGATATCCTGAAAGCGGTCCGACGATCCAGGTGCCACCGGAACGAACGAAAGTCTCCATCTTCTGAACCATTTGGTCGTCGATCACAGGCATATAGGGCGTAAACACCGCACGATACGGAGAGACATCCGCACGCTCAAAAATGATGTCACGATAGATGCCCGCTTCGAGAATCGGACGGTAGGCTTCCTCCCAGTGAAGTTCCAGTTCGTTCGAACCGGGCATCATCGGTTCGGTGCCCAAAATGAACTTACTGCGTGTGGAATAATGCAGAGCGAATTCCGCTTTTGCAGGAGGTACCTGGAGTAGAAACTCCTTAGCCTTTCCCATGGCGTCGGACAGTTGCGCTACATTTCGCCATCCGATGGTCGGCTTCCCCGATGACGAGACAACGGAGCCATGGACCATCTCGACACCTCCACGCTGCTGACGCCAGAGCCAATACTCGAAACCTGTGGCACCGAGGCCTAGAGCCGTCAGCCCCTCCGCACGAAGAAAACCGTCGGGATGAGGCCGATGTCGTGCTTCGACCGAACCGGGATAACACGGCGATGTCTCTAAAATCACAAACGGCAGGCCGGGTTTTCGAACACGCTGCCAGTCGAACTCACGTATGAACTTCCAAAAGGAATCGTAAGGGAAATAGGCGTTAACCGCGCAGAAGTCGAGATCTTCAAACAGATCGTCGTTATCCAACGGGTGCCAGGGCGGCATCGTGTCGTGAGTGACCGGCGCGTCCGAATATTCGTGGATAATATCGATTTGGTCTTTCTGGAATGCCACGATGCTGTCCGAACCGAATCGTTTGTATGCGGACTCCAACGAACAATTGTGACGTCCGAACGGCGTTGCGGTCGGTTGGGGAACTTGATCGAAACGCTGGTACGTCTCGCTCCAGATATCGGCGTTCCATGCTTCATTCAGTTTCTCGATGGTTCTGTAGCGCTCGCGGAGCCATCGGTGCCATTCGCGGTGCGCCGCTTCGCTGAATGAATTCGGGTTGTGACAGTAGAATTCGTTATCCGTTTGCCAGCCGATGACGCCGGGATGACGGCCGAACCGTTTCGCCATTTGGCGAACGATACGGCGGGAGTACATCCGAAAAACAGGAGAGCTGGGACAAATATGTTGGCGCGAACCATGAACGTGACGCTGACCGGAACGGTCCACATAAAGCACTTCCGGGTGTTTTTCGGTCAGCCAAACAGGCGGCGTAGGAGTCGGGGTACATAGAATCGTCATGATTCCCGCATCATACGTTTTGTCGAGGACCTCCTGGAGCCAGTCGAAGGTAAAGACGCCGTCCTGCGGCTCCATTCTCGACCAGGCAAACTCCGCCACTCGTACCAGGTTAATACCGACTTCCTTCATCAACCGGATGTCTTCATCAATCTTGTCCATCCACAGCTCGGGATAGTACGCAGCTCCGTGGTATAGGTTTTCGAACAATTGTCTCTTCATTTGACGACACTCTCCCGGTTCGGTTGCGTCGGAGACGCAGTATTCCGGGTTGAAAGTAGCATTGCAGATTACGGAGTTGCAAGCCTTTTCCACTTTCTTCACATGACAAGGGCCATCTCGTACTGGAGACGGTCAAATAGAAACCTTTCACGGATTGCGATACAATCGCCATGTTTTCGGTGGGATGCGTTCGTCGAACGCCTACGCAAGGCGAGGTCGTTTCCCACCGCAGCTGTACGGAAATACATGAAAGGCCCCCTATCTAAGTGCGTTCGCCGCCAGTGCCGGTCCGGAGTCGCGATGAGTGATCTGCCAATAACGAATCCAACGAAATTCACTGCCCGTGCTCTTCTCGTCGGAGAGCGAATCGACCTGAGGTCCTTGGAGAAATCTGATCGTCTGGCCTCTCATCCGGTCGCGTTGGCGGTTCGCGGCGGTGGGGTCGCGGTCCTGTTCCGGTACGGAGTCGTGGTACTTTTCGACGTCGCCGCGATGGAAGAAGCAACGTTTATGAATCATTTACGTCCGATGATAATGAAACCGCATAGCCTTCCTGAATCGGAGGATGTTGGCATTGAAATCAGCACAGAAGCCCGCGAAGGGATGGAGGGCAACACAGTCTCCCTTCCGGAAATCACAATCGAGAGGCTCCAGCTCGTTGCGGACGTCCTTGCAAAGAGCGTGGTACTCGCGAGATACGAATCGAAAATCACAGGCATTTTCGACCGAATCGAACCGCTCGCCTTGAACTTAGGACGGAGTAGTAAAGTGGGCAGATATGCACGGGCCCTGGCGCGGCAAATCGGGGACACCCTGATCAGCGAGCAGAATATGGTCGGTCGAGCCGAGGTTACCGATAAACCGGAGTTGCTCTGGGAACATCCTGAACTCGAGAGATTGTATTTGCGGCTTGAAGAGGAATTTGAAATCAGCGAACGCCATTCCGCCCTGGAACGGAAACTCGAACTGATCTCCCGTACAGCCCACACCTCCTTGGAACTTCTGCAGAACCGTCGGAGTCTGCGCGTTGAATGGTATATTGTCATATTGATTTTGGTAGAGATAATTATAATGCTCTATGAGATGTTCCGGCACGG
The DNA here is from genome assembly GCA_964612675.1 of uncultured bacterium. GTDB lineage: Bacteria > Hinthialibacterota > Hinthialibacteria > Hinthialibacterales > JAKPRU01 > CAZTDD01. The sequence goes on along the minus strand of CAZTDD010000008.1, from coordinate 78,374 downwards.
ATAAAAAGCAGACTCAAGAAATCCCCCCTGGACCGAGTCATTCAAAGCCGGTTGTCGCCGGCACGGGAATGCTCTGCCTCGACGTCATGGACATGGAAAACGGCGAAGCCCCGGCGCTCAGCGCAGGGGGATATATCAATACGCTGATTATTCTCCAAACGCGAGGATGGTGCGCCGTTCCGATTTCGCTGATTGGCAAGGACAGAGCAGCGGAGTATGTAATCAGGGATCTGCAGACCTGGAATATCGATACCGAGCTGGTTTTGCGGCGTCCGGAAATAGACACTCCAACGTATATCCTCCATCACAAAGAAAATGGACATTTCTTCGGGAAGTATTGTCCACGATGTCAAAAACAGATGCCCGCGTACTCACCTTTGAATCTTACTGACTTAAATACCGTCTTTGACAAATTGCCGTCAAGAATCGACGTTTTCTATTTTGACAAGACATCCGAGGCCGCGATCATAGCCGCACGGGAATTGAAGAGACAATCCTGTTTGATCGTCTTTGAACCCAATCGCATCGAAGATGAAACATTGTTCGAAGAATCAGTCGGATTATCGGATATTTTAAAATATTCTTCAGAGCGAAGGTCAGGTATACGTCGATTTTCCGACAATACGAACGTCCCGATGGAAATCGAAACAACGGGTAAAGAAGGGCTTTTTTATCGAACGCACACTCGCAGCGGTCGCTCCGGGTGGCGAAATTTACGGGCCGAAAGCGTTTCAGATTTCAAAGACGCCGCCGGTGGAGGGGATTGGCTCACCGCCGCACTAATCGATTCGTGCGGACAAAACAATTCTCTACCAAACGTTATAGAGAACAGGACGAGATTAGAAGACTTGCTGCAAAACGGCCAGAGAGACGCCGCTCGGAATTGCGCAACGTTTGGTGCGCGCGGAATCATGTACGAGAATCAGCCCATGATTCACGGTGATGATTTCTGTCCTCACTGCGGTGGCTAGGCTTTGGGTCTATTAATTTTGGCGCCATCGCAAAAAGTCGGGAATACGAATTTCAACCCCCTCCTAACCTCCCCCGATCTTCGGGGGAGGAAAAAGAAACGAGCGTGTCTGCAGCGTTTTCTCCCCCAAGAGGCACACGCTTGCGTGGCCAAAGGCAGGGGAGATTCAGAGGGGGTTGACACCTCACTTTTTGCGGTGCCGTCAATTCTCAGGGCACGAGGGAAGATCCACTACCTTTCCAGTTGCAGCCGATTCATAACATGCAGCTAAGACAATTTGACTCCAAACGCCAAGGTGTCCTCCGACAACCGGATACGAATTATCGAGCACTGCTTTCGAGAACGATTCTACTTCGGCACGGTAAGGATTCACCGGTTCGGGAGCGATTTTCTTTCCATTTCCGCCGGAACGTTCCTGTTGCGCCTCATACCCCGTATCCGCCTGTTCAATCAACGCGACCATATCTCCGGCATCGCCCTGTCCAATGGTTCCTTCAGCCAGGATACTTCCTTTCGAACCATATAGTTCGAGACGGTTTTTCGAACTTATGTCTGGCACATTAAACAGATTATCTACGGATCCCTTTGCCCCGTTAGCGAATTCCAAAACCAAGACGGCCGTATCCTCGCTTCGATATGTCTGAACCAGATTTGCTGTCATGCAACAGACACGGCGAACGGGACCGAAAAACATCTCCAACAAATCGATACAATGCCCGCCCAGGTCCATGAGGCTGCCCCCGCCACCAAGGCTAGGATCCTGCCGCCACGCGTTCTCAATCGGTGGATACCAGCAAGAGAGCTGCGCCCGTCCGAAAACAGGAATGCCTATATCGCCCCGGCGGATCATTTTCAGCGCTTCTTTATGATACGCATGAAAACGCATCATCAATCCTACGCCGAGTTTCACGTCCCGCTCGATGCACGTACTTCGTATCTGATTGGCTTCCGGCACGGTGAGCCCCAGAGGTTTCTCACAGAAAACGTGTTTTCCGGCCTGAGCCGCACGAATCGCCTGATCGCAATGCAGATGAGCCGGTGTCGAAATATAGATGATGTCGCAATCGGTCTTCAGCAATTCCTCTTCGCTGGAGACGGCCGGGACATGGAACTCCTCGGAAACCGCTCGATTCACGCGCTGGTCGACGTCATACACCGCAACGAGTTCGGCGTTATCGGCCGGTACGATACCTTCCGGTATGGTCCGACGCCGCGCGATTCCACCCGATCCACAAACAGCCCATTTTGCTTTCATAATGCCCGTCCCGTTTCTCGTCCTCTCTTGTCTCGGTTGTCGGATCGATCCACTTGCCGCCGGCCTATCTCGCGTAGGCCCCGATCACCTTTTTGATCGCCTTCGCGATTCCCTGCATATGCTGCTCTTCATACGTTGGAAAGATGAATGTGATAAAAGTGCGTGCCTGGTGCCAGATGGCGTTCGGAACATCCACCTGAGTATAGTCGATCGGCTCAGGATGATGTTGACTGACAAAGGGGAACTTCGATTTTCCGAACCCGTTATGGTTCACATAAGCCTCTTCGGTGTGACACTGCGGCCAGAAAACCCGCCAACAGGGCGCTCCTTCAGCGCCCAAGGCCGCTAGAAATGTATCGACATCGCAGTTCATGTTGTCGATATCAAGCGTAATCGGAAACACGTACCAGCCGTTCTGCCGCTCGTGGGTGTCGATGGGGAGGTGAAGAATCTGGGGAATGTCCTGCAATTCACTCATCAGGATTCCGGCATTCCGTTTCCGTAGCGGCATATTCCAGGTATCGATTCGTTCCAATTCACACAGACCGATGATCGACTGAATCTCGGTCATCCGGTAGTTCCATCCCAGGCGGGTATGAATATAAGGAAGTTTTTGTTCGAGTTCGAGAAGACGCAGACGTTCCTTGACGTCGTAACCATGGTCGCGGAAGCTTCTGCATCGCCACGCCACCTCTTCGTCGTCGGTGGTAACCATGCCGCCCTCACCGCCCGTGGTGAACGTTTTATTTTGACAGAAGCTGCATGCGCCGATATGGCCGATTGAGCCGGTCTTCTTTTCCTTGTAAACACCGCCGTAGGCCTCGGCGTTGTCTTCGACGACGAACAGATTGTGCTTTTGGGCCAATTCCAGAATCGGGTCCATATCCGCCACGTTGCCGTAGAGGTGAACGACCATGATCGCCCTTGTCTTGTCATTAATCAGTTTCTCGGCGGATTCGACGCTGATACAGTGGTCGTTTTTGTTCACATCGGCGAACCGAGGCACAGCACCCGCCTGCAAGATCGAGAAGGACGAAGCAATAAAAGTATAGCTAGGGACGATCACCTCATCGCCCGGCCCGATTTCCAATCCCGCAAGGGCCGTATGGAGAGCACTTGTTCCGTTGGTGGTACTGATGGCAAATCGGGTTCCGTTCCATTCGGCGAATTTGGCCTCGAATTCCATCCCTTTCTGTCCCGTCCAGTAATTCACTTTACCCGTCTGAAGGGGCTCTGTGACCGCAGCGATAGTGTTCTCATCAAACGCCGGCCACGTGGGAAGAGGCCCTTCCATGGTTTTCGGACCGCCATTGATAGCAAGTTCTTGTGTCATAATTCTCCACCCTCGGTTGTAGTTCTTCCTTATTGAACAATAACACAAAAGGAACCCGGAACGCAAAAGCAATAGCCGGTGGGTCAGGAGGTGTCTCCCGCTAATAAATATCCACCGGCCGTGGGTTCCGCTGTATGTTTGCCACCGGCGTATTCAGGTCCTCCATTCCAAGGATGTCGTCTTCCGGTCGTTGGATTGGTCTCCTCCAATGGCGTGTAGAGTCAGGTCGACGCCCTCTCCGGCGAGATTCGCCTCAATCCAACCGATGGGCTCCTTATCGTTGAAGTTGTAGCCACTGGCGGGCAAATTGATCAAGTGGATACCATCAATGTCATCGCACCGATATACATGGGAATGCCCATACACAAGCGCTTTCACCTTCGATTGCGGCTCGATGAGCGCCATAAGTCTTTCGAAGTCGAGAAGATCGCCGTCCCCATCGCCGAGTGTATGATGGAAAAACAGGACCAACGGCGTATCGTCGGTTTCAGCCAGATACCCTTCGAGCCAGGTCCTTTGATTCTTGCCCAAGAGTCCGGCAACCCGATTCACGTACAGCAGCGAATCCAGAAACAGAAGTCGAACACCGTTTGTTTCCACGATATTGACGAATTTCCCGTCGACCGGCTGACGTTCGCCCGGGAGCTCTGCAAACGTATTCAGGAAATTCTTTCGGTTGTCGTGGTTTCCCAGGCAGAAATGGAGAGGCACCTGACTGCGAAGTGAATTCGATAGATCGCGTATATTCGCGTAGTCTCCCATGAAGCCTTCCAGTCGTGCGACATCTCCTACGATAACGGCCCCCTCGGGATTGGCCTTCTCGATCTCCGACGTAACTTGTTTGAAGTTGGTAAAAGGAAAGAAGCCCCGATATTCATTGTTTGGATCTTCGGGAACGTGAGTATCGGCCAGAAAGGCCCAATGACCGCTCTGCGCACCGGACTCAGGAGCAGCACCAGCTTTGCTTGCGAACAAATAGCCCGCAGATGCAGCGAGGGTGGTTTTGATGAAATGTCTGCGGCTGACAGGAAAAGAGATCGGCATGATATGAGACCTCCGTGCTTACAATGTTACAGGTGTCGTGTTTCGGTTCAATTAAGAGTATTCTGCCCACCCCTCCTTCTTCTCGCAAGCCCCCGACCTGCGGCTCCAGTCTCAAATTGTCGGCACCACCGATTCGGAGCTCAGAAGATCTGTACAACACATTTGCCGAATCCGGCGTCACCTCTCTCCGCCCGCGATGTCATTAGCTCAAACATTCAAGAAGGAACAAGGGAGGGCGAACCTCCTGGTGAGCCGGTTCTTTCTTTGTCTTCGGCTCGGCGGGAGCCTCGCCCTCCCAGCAAACCGCTCAGTATTTTGTTAACTTAACGACATTGTTTCCGTCCATCTTTACCGAAACTCTTCGAAAACAGTCTCTCTATGGTTCAACTCGGACAATCGCTCGACGATAGCTGAACAGAGAAGGGTTTCCATTGTCCTTTAGCTGAAGAAGGATGTGAATCGTTTCTTCTTTTTCGACTTTTGGAGCGATGAATGAGGTTTGCAGCGAATCGGTCGAGGTTAATTCGACAGCCCCGCTGAATGATCCTGCTTCGGGATACGGGAACCAGCTTATATCGAATTCATCGCTGTCAGGATCACGAGATCCCTCCGCAGACAATCGCACTTCATCACCGGATTTCACGCCGATCTCGACAATGCCCTTGCCTACGACATTATTCAATACGGCAACGGGATTGTGGTTCGCGTCCTTGTATTCATCCGCAACACACCAATCCATGCGTGCGGCGAAATCGTGCTGAAAAGCCTGTCGCCACCGCCAAATTGTCGCTTGAGCGGTTGTATGAACGGAGCCGTCCTGTGCCTGAACCGTATCGCGACTGTTTGTGTAAATGGGGCGCGTTTCCGCGTAGGACTGATAGAGTTCGTATCGACCGCCCCAACCGCCGTATGTCGGACTAATGTGACTCCCGAGGCCGTTGTTGATCAAGTTCAGGAAAGAGGGCGTATCGCCCTCCATAATATATTCGAGTTTTGGATAAAGCTCTCCAAGCGGTCCGTGGTTTTCTATGACGTTCTCTGTGAGCCATGGATTGTCAACGAGTTCAAAAAAATGATACGGCCCGTTTTTGTAATGCCGGTCGCCGGCGATGCCGGTCCAGGTCGCTTTGTAGTATTCCCGCCAATCGACACTGCTGGGAGTAACCACATAAAACAAATCGGGAAATGTAATTCGCATCCAACGGCCGGAATTGTCCTGGTCCGATATTGTATATACCCTGATTTTCGACACAAATTGCTTCAGTTCCTCCGGTGACCGCGTGTATTTCACATCCCATAGCGCTTGAGCAAGCGTGTTCGCTCCGCCCCATGCAGTGACCCAGACAGGCCGATCATCGGGGCGATCGACAACCTCGATGATATGTTTCGATCCGTCGGTACTTTTGCCGGGACCGACAGCGTCCATTCCAAAGCCCTGCTGGCCTTCAGTAGCGATGCTGAGTAACTGATCGACAGTGGGGTAACCATTCGCATGCTTTACTAGATTCTCACGAACCTGTCCAAAGGCTTTGATCTGGCGCTTGATCAAGTCGAGACGCGTCTTATTTCTGAGCCAAACGGAAGTCGTTGCGATCAGGCCCTCGACGTCGTACTCATTCGAATACACGAGAAAGCGCACCATGGATTCTTCGTCGTCGGGTTCATTGGAAATATCCGTTAGCACAATCACACGCGGTTTCTCGGATATGTCCGAAGAACAATAAAGAAATCCCGGAAAAACCGCCGCACAAAGCGAAACCAATACAAACATGTGAACTCGCCGAGATAACACCTGTTTCATTTCATCGATCCTCCTGAGTCTGGTTGAATGGGTTCGACACTCTCGTCCGGCATTGAAGCAAAATCCTCATGGATTCGTTTGACGGTCAAATGCAAAGTAACGGCAAAAATCACCACACAAATCGCTCCGATAATGGGAGAGCCCAACAACAGTTTTCCAATCGCAAATATGGCCGAGACAACACAAGCGATCGCTAATAGCCAGGAGACGATCGTGCGTCCGAAGCTCTCTCGTTCAGGATACTCGATCCCGTGACGCCGGAGAAACGGTCCCCAGAGAGCACGAAACGGCCTGGCACGAAGGACAAACTCTTTCAGGTGCTTTTCATCCGTTGGTCGCGTCAAGTAAGACACAATCACAGCCACCAGGGTCACGCTCACCACCATAAAGAGCATGCGGGCGCCAAGAAGATTTGGATCGGTGCTGAGTTCCGTCTCCGGGGAAAGTCCGAAAATCATCTGTGCAGGCTTGTCAAAGGCTTTCACAAACAGCAGGAGAACCGCCATGATCCAGGCGGTAAGAATCCCCGCTAGATCCCCCGCGGCGTTCAATCTCCACCACAACCATCGAAGAATTGCGATCACCGAGGTCCCGGCTGTAACAACATAAAAGATTGTTAACAGCTGTTGAATGTCTCTGGCGTAGAAGGAAATTATCCCGCCCGCGACAGCAATGGCGAGAGTTGCGATACGGGCGGCGTAAACGTAATGCTTGTCCGATCCGTTCTTCACAACAAATCGCTTGTACACGTCGTTGATCAGATAGGATGACCCCCAATTAAACAACGTGCTGATTGTAGAGATAAAGGCGGCGAAAAGGGCCGCAACAAGCAGTCCTCTCAATCCAACCGGCAGGATTGTGACAATCATCCGTGGATAGGCACAATCCTGGCTGACTCCCTCGCCGAGAGTTGGAAACAGAATCAGGGAACAGAGCGCGACAATAATCCACGGCCACGCGAGAATTCCGTGGTAGGTCACGGTCGTCATGAGCATAGCATATGTCGAATGGCGTTCGTCTTTACACGCCAGAACACGCTGCGCCTGGTATCCGGACGAGATGGCAGTCAGGTACCATAGGATGCCAAAGTACCCGATGGCGTTCCAAATCGACATTTGCATTTCGCCCGTCCCGATATCCGGTGCGATGTTCAGCGCCCTCCCGCTCCATTCCTGCATAGCAGAAAGTTTCTCCAGCATCGCATCCAGGCCGCCGACATGATGGACGGCCATCACAGCCAGGGTCAGCGTTCCAAACGTGGCGACAATCAGCTGAACAAAGTCGCTGTACACCACGCCCCACAGGCCCGACATGGTACACATAATTAAGGCCACAAAAACAACGGCCCCAGTGGTGTAAATCCGGTATTCCGCAGGAAGTCCCATCGCTTCGCGGGTGATCACTTCCATCGCCTTCGTAACCCAGCCAATCATGAGCGGGCAGACAAAGAAGGCGAATGTTCCACCCGACCAGAATCGTAAAACCCGCCCGAGATTTCCGGAATATCGATTCTCGAGAAATTCGACGTCCGTTATGACACGCATTCGTCGCCAGAGCCGCGAGAACAGAACGACCGATAGCGCATAGCCGATCAGAGGCGCCCAGTACTGCCAGATATAATAGACACCGTATTTCCTGACGAGACTGCTAACCCAGAGGGGCGTATCGGACGCGAAATTGGTGGCAATCATCGACGCCCCGCTGATATACCACGGCAACGAACGGCTGGAGATAAAAAACGACTGGATGTCCTTTCCCGCTCGCCTGACAAAATAGAAACCAATGCCGAGCATGATTGCTGTAAAACCAACAACAATTAACCAATCGATAAACGCTAAGCCTTGATCCATGATTACTTCCCTAAATGAGTCCTGTTCTCGTGGATTTCGTTCCTCGAAGGTGTCGTCACAAACAACCTGCGAAGGGATTTTCGCTACCCCACCCTACCGGCACACAGTAGAGGATATGTGGCCGGAAGGGTATTCCGAGTGTGAGTGGATGTCAATGAGGCTGCATAGACAGGTTTTCACGGCTTCGTGCAGGTGACGGCGTGCGGCTCTTCTCAGAAGGTGCGGAAACCTCTACCTTGAAGGCACACAGAAATCACCCGAATGCCAAAACGGAGAATGAAAGATGATTCACGCACGCTATCTTCAGTCCCTGCTGTGGGGTGCAATTCTTACAGCGACAGTTCCCTGCCTCGTATCTGCGGAACCTCCGGCACCGGTTCCCCCTCTTCCCTCTCCTCAACAACGGGCATGGCAGGCGATGGAGATGACGGGGTTCATCCACTTTACGGTGAATACGTTCACGGACCGAGAGTGGGGCGAGGGGACGGAAGATCCCAGCATCTTCAATCCAACCAAGCTGGATACACGTCAATGGGCTCGAGTCGCTCGCGACGCGGGTCTGAAAATGCTGATTCTCACCGCGAAACACCACGACGGGTTTTGCCTCTGGCCGAGTAAATACACCGAACACTCGGTCAAACACAGTCCGTGGAAAAACGGAGAAGGCGACGTCGTACGGGAATTGTCCGATGCCTGCCGTGAATACGGTCTCGAGTTCGGTATTTACCTGTCGCCCTGGGATCGTCACGAACCGACGTATGGGAATTCACCGGTATACAATCAGTATTTTCGGAATCAGCTGCGCGAATTGCTGACGAACTACGGCCCAATCGCGGAGGTGTGGTTTGACGGTGCGTGCGGCGAAGGACCGAACGGCAAAAGACAGGTCTATGATTGGCCTTCTTACTATAAAGTCGTTCGGGAGTGTCAACCGAACGCATTGATTTTCGGGTGCGGGCCGGATATTCGCTGGTGCGGAAACGAAAAGGGGTATGCCTCCGAAACCGAGTGGTCGGTTCAACCCGTAACCGACGACATGAAAGAGCTGCGTTGGGTCGAACTCCATCGCACGTACGTGGACGGCAGTGGACAGGAGCTCGCGGATCGAATGGTCCGCGAAGGGAAAACAGAGAACTGTATCTGGTATCCCGCCGAGTGCGATGTTTCTATCCGTCCGGGCTGGTTTTACCACAAAAAACAAGACGACAAAGTCCATTCTCTCGACCATCTTCTGGACATTTATTATAAATCGGTCGGACGAAACGGAGTGCTCTTGTTGAACCTTCCACCGGATCAACGGGGATTGATCCATGAAAACGACGTGAAGCGGCTCAAGGAATTTCGTACGACCTTAGACAAAACGTTTGAGAATGATCTCGCCCGAGGAAGCACTGCGGAGGCGAGTAATGTTCGTGAAGACAGCGATGCGTACGATGCCGATAATGTTTTGGATGGAGACTCGTCAACATACTGGGCGACCGATGACGGTGAAAAGGTTGGATGGATTGAGATTGATTTGGGAAAGGAAACCGAGTTCGACGTGGCAATGATCCAGGAATCCATCGAACTGGGTCAGCGCGTGATGGATTTTGTTTTCGAAGCAAAGACAGCAGACGGCTGGGAGACTATAGCGGAAGAAACAACGATCGGTCACAAGCGACTCCTTCGTTTTTCGCCGATCAGAGCATCAAAGGTTCGTTTTCAGATCACCGGCTCGCGCGCATGTCCAGTCATTCATACTATCGGCCTGTTTAAACGCCCTGCCTCGTAATCAGAGCAGTGAAAGCCACCGTTCCCTGGAGTTAGAAGATTTCATGTATCGCAAATGCTCACTAAAATCGAACCGATATATTCATTGCTGGTTTCTGTTGCTTCCATTTGTGCTTCTACCTGGTATTGCAGAAACCGAGCCTCCGCCTGGGGCAAAACCGCTTAAATTGTCGATCTCACGCGAACACCCGTTGATTATTTTTCAAGGCCGTGCGATCCGCCATTCTGAACCGGATTTGATCATCAACGATTGGCAAAACCATGTTCCGGATGATTTGAAACCCTACTGCATCTTCCAAATCGAAGTGCGAGATTTGAACCTGGAGCGGAGATATTCAACGTATCTGTCGATTTTGGACAAGTTGGAGGACGCGAAGGTTCCCGTGTGTCTTCAAGTAATGGACCCACACCCCAAATACACTCTCCCCTTGCGCTATGTTGTTAAGCTCATTGAACGCTACGACTGTATTCTCGCTGTCCAGGCTACGGAAAACCGAACAGCCTTCTACGATCCGATACCGGAAGTAAGCGATATATATACGCCCCCTGAAATCAGTTACATGATCGATTTAATAAAACTCGGCGCCAAAAACGGACTCGCAGTTTCCCTGCAGCATCAAGGCCTGCGGTGGCTGCATATCGGTAGTGATGCATTGTGCAAGAAACTGCGGCATACGCTTGAAACCTATCGCGCATACGTCCTTCCCCAAAACGAGCATATCGGTAACCGGCACCTTCCTCGCCAGACCTCGGTGTGGGGATTTTGGATGGCGGACGTGGTGGATCGATGGGGAATTGAGGCGCAGTCGTGGTGGTGGCAGAACGCCCATTTCATCGAACCCGGTGTGTATGGACGCTGTCCGGATGATTGGCCGACGAGATTCCCGAAAGGTATTTACCGGCCGATGATCCTTCAGGCCGCAATGTTGGGCGCAACGGTCTATGCATTCGAGCCGAACTGGGATTTGTTCGAGTATGCGCGGCCGGACGTTTGGTATGACGATATTCTTCCAACGTTGCGTGAAGTTGTCCATCGCGGCTTGATCAGTTCGAAAGAGGAACTTTTAGAGAAAACAAAAATCGCCTATCAGGTCTCATTGTCGGAATCGATCGCCGATTTTCATCGAATATCGAAAGACGTTGACTGGATGGCCGATGAAGGGTTGCTTGCGAAGGCGGCGTACGGATTATTTGCCAGAGGTATCGAACACGAACTGATCCCCAACAAAAACGATACATTTTTTATTCCCGTTTTACCGTTACATGCGAAAGAAACCGTAAAAAGACATTTTCGCAAAATCATAGAACCCGGTGAGTGTGAGTCGGTTGAAGAATACGAACAACTGCTTGCACGATACGAACCCGAACCGGACACCGAAGCCGCCTATGTCGAACAGGTGGGTCAATTCATTCATGTAATGCAAACCCACGAAAATCTCTACGAACGCCAGGGATTCTCGATCAATGTACCGATTGCCGTTCGCGGTATTGAGGCCCGAAAGACCGAGGAAAACCGCTATTTGTTGAAGTGGCCCGCGGTGGAAGGGGCTCAAGAATATCAAGTGTGTAAGTGGATCAACCAACGCTCCAAACCGGACGATCATCCCGTGGAAGCATCCTGGTCGAGCTGGGACGTTTCCCATACCGTCGATCAACCGAAAGTAGAAATCAACACGATAGACGGAGATATCATAGGAATTCGAGCAAAAACAAAGAAAAAGGAAAGACTCGAATCAACCGTCAATTTCCTGGATTGCCTTGTATTTGATACAGAATGCTCCCGAATCAAAGAGATTATTGAATTCCAGGCCGGAGAGAAACACCTAAACGGCAGGTCGCGGCGCTTTTTGGATAGTCGTCCCACGAGTCAAGAATGGTTCGACCTTGGAAAAGGTCTTTCAGAGGAACATCGTGCAACAGCGGAGGAAGTGAAGTCAACGTTTAAACGTTTTATTACATACTACGAAAAAGAAGAAATCGAGGAATTATCTGGATTTTATGCCGCAGGCTATCGCGACCCAAACGGTTACGATCGAGACTATGTGCTGCGGGCGTGGCTCTGGTGGTTCCAACGAATGTATTTCCCGTACTGTACCGCGACAATCCACGAGTGGGATACATCGAAATACGCCTCCGACGGAATTATCCGTATGAAGCTGGTTGGCTTCTGGCGGGGCGTCATGATCTGGGATGAGCCCTGGGGATTTGACGGTCTGGCGCGGTTTCCCCGCCACGACAGTATCGCGGTCTGGTGGAGCTGGAAGAGGTCTTCCGAATCAGGGCGCTGGGAGATCATTACAACAGACCCTGCCTGTCCGAATTTCGGCGAAATGCTTTGGAATTCGAGGGGACATGCCTATTCGCATACCATGGATAAGTTCCGCGATGGTCCGAAGCCATGGTAGACACCGGTTCTCTCTGGCTTGCGGTTAGCCAGACAGGCCGTACAATAAGAACACGGCAAAAGAGAATCGGTCAGGAGTGCAAATCCGGCCGATACAGGTCAAAAGAGGAGAACAGCCATGACAGAACGAACATTGAAGCGACGCCGATTTATCGAGACGGGCGCGTTAGCCGCAGCGGGAGCCGCGATTGCCGGGCAGGAGATCGCAAACGCTTCCGCACTGAAGAAGGTGCCCACCAGTAAAGCGGGATTAATTCTCTATACGGTTCGGGATCACATGGAAACAGCAGATGAGACCGCTCGGACTTTGGCCCGCGTGAAAGAGATCGGCTATGACACTATCGAACTCGCGGGTTTCGGCCCAATGAAGCCATCGGAATGGGCCAAACGCCTCAAAGAGAACGAGCTGAGCGCGGTAGCCGCCCATACCGGCTGGGAAGCGCTTGAACAGGATATGCAAAAAGTGGTCGATGAGAACAAAGCACTTGGCGTCAAACATCTTGTTGTCAGTAGTATGCCCGGCAAATTCCGTAGCGCCGAAGGCTATGAGCGATTCGCTAAACTGGGCTCGGAAAAGGGCGAAGAATTAGCGGAATACGGAATGACATTCAGCTATCACAATCACAGTTTCGAATTCACTCATTATAATGGAAAATCCGGACAACAGATTCTGCTTGAGGCCAGCGACCCGAAGTTCTTTAATTTCGAGATCGACGTGTACTGGGTTCAACACGGAGGCGGCGATCCGGCGGCGTGGATTCGGAAGACTCCTGGGCGTGCTCCAACAGTACACGTTAAAGACATGGTCATATCGGACGGGAAACAGGTATTTGCGGAAGTCGGTGAAGGGAATCTCAACTGGCCGGGGATATTGGCGGCCGCGAAGGAAGCACATGCCGGATATCTGATGGTCGAACAAGACCGATGTCAACGCGATTCCCTGGAGAGTATTGCGATTAGCCTCAGGAATATGAAGAAGTGGGGTTTGAGCTGAGTTCAACGCGCCGGGTAAAACAACGCTGGTCCAGGAGTTGAACTCCTGGACCAGCAGTCTTAGAGCAGTTTTACAGACACTCTACTTCAACAGAAACCAACGACTTTCAGAAAGTTAATAAACACTCCAATCGGTCACACCGGTTCCTTCCCCTTGCAGCGTCGCTGCAAACAGAAAGATATCCCACTCGTCCCGTATTTCGGGTAATACAATGGACTGAAGTGTCTTCACCGGGTTGACCGGATACGCGCGGCGCATAAAGTTCGCACCCCAGGGATAGGCATTGTCCGGCAATCCACTCGTTGTCATGATACCTTCCATCGCCAACCCGTCTATTTGAGGGACGATCTCGCCGCTATACACAAGCATTCGGAAAAGACCCGGACCGTACCCATTCTCAGGCGTTCCGTCCGTGAACTTCACGAATACTTCATTTGACGAGTTGTTCTCCAGGAACGGGGACAGATCGATCGTGTAATATTTCTTGTTGCCTGTGTTCGAGCCGGTAAACGGCACGGGGGCGTCCGCGGTGACATCCATCGCGTTAAGCACCTCGGAATACTCGCCCTCGCTTCCCGATTTCACAGAAACGCGGAAAATATCCGGTCCCCAACCGTCGGCTGTGGAGCCGTCTTCAAACATGACAAAAACCTCGTTCGTGGCGTTGTCTTCCAGGTACGGAGCAAGGTCGACCGTATAGACACTGCGATTGCTGCCGTTGTGGATGTCTTCGCCAAACATCGCCATTGAATCCAGAACGAGATTTTCGGGATACACGTCTTTTCCAACGGAGACAAGGAAGTTGTTCTGCATATCGATGTCGAGACGGGCGGCGGTAAGATCATCCGGCAGATCAAGCCAGTAAATCAGATATCCCGCAGCGTCGACGAATCGATCGGTGGGACGGCCCACGGAACCCTGTTGCTCCCAAATGTATTCCTCATCCTCGCCTCCGGCGATGAAGTCGATATGCGTGGTGAGGTTGCGTTCGGTTGCCACTGAAACCACAAAATTGGCTTCCATGTTGACCGAAGCTTTGGCCTCCGAGATATCGTCCGGCAGATCGAATCCATACGTGATGAACCCGCCGCCGTCTGCAAAACGATGATTCGCGGCGGTGGGAGCGTTGCTCTGGTCATCAACTAGGTATTGCGCTTCATCGTCGCTTCCGTCTGTCCGGAAGTCCGCATACACCGTGGCATTCGACGTATCGATCTCAGTCAGCGGTTCGCCCTCATATCGAATGGTTTCGCCCGAATACACCTCGACGGTCCAGATAGCCGGTCCCCAGCCGTCGACGGTGCTACCATCGGTAAATTGAATCCACAGGATGTTCTCCGGCATCTGTTCGAGGAACGGCGTCAGATCGACTTCGTAAACGTCACGATTGGAACCGGAATGAATATCTTCGCCAAACATTTCCATTGAATTCAGCACTTCCGTGAACGTACCGCCGAAATCTGCCGAAATACTGACGACAAAGTTGTTTTGCATATCGATCGCCAATGTGGCGTCGGTCAGCGAATCCTCCAAATCAAACTCGTAAATGAGAACACTGGTTGCATCGACGAAAGTAAAGTCAAAAGCATCCGATGTAGTCGACCCGGTGCTCTCGATAATGTAATCGTAGTCATTCTCCTTCGTTCGAATGCTCAGGTGTTCCTCTACAGCCGAATCGTCAACCCACGAGAATGCCGCATCAAAGAACCGTGCGGGCGTGCCATACCAGTCGGCAAACGGACCGAGGGTGACCATCTCGCTTGTACCATCCTGGTAATTCAGTGTGATCTCGCGTGAGAGATCCATAAGAGTCGTGTCCGGCGAAACAAGAGCTAGATGCAGCTGTCCATATTCTCCAGCGGGCACACCGATCTCCTGGCCGTCAACCCGGCAACAGTCCGGTGAATCACCGCTCAGCGGGCCGTACAAAAACGTAGTGAAGCCGTCTCGCGTTGGATACGGGCTACCGTCCGTATAATCACTCGGCAGACTCGCCGCATCCAGCCAGTCCCCGTCCTCGCTCAGTGGATCACCACTCCCTTGTCCGTCAGGGACAAACCCGTCTCGATCGATCAGATTCGATAGATCGAGATGGACATCTTCAGCGACGATGGGAAGAGAGAGAAGAAGCATCGCCATAAGAAACGCAAATGAAGTTCGAGCCGATATGCTCATACAAACCTCCGTTTACCGGTACAAGTGTACCGTAGTCTTGAGTCTTATCCGCCAATCTGGAGCAGAATCGATTCAGTTCTATTATAATTACTAGTTCATAGAACTCCACAGGACCATAAAAAGCGATGGATTCTCAGAACTCACAATCAAACGGAAAGCCGTACAAAGCGGTTCTCGCCGGTTGCGGCGCAATGGCCGGGCTTTGGCTGCGGGAGGCCGATCCGATGGACAGAGACGAAAACCGGCCTCAACCATACCCTGCCCCATTTTTCCATTCACTGATGAATTGTTTGATATAATGAGGGAGGAGTTCGAACTCCACTGGTCGGACGTACGGTCTTCTCGTCTCTTCTGCCGATCCATTCACTGCACTGGTAAACCAGAACACTGGCGGGAAACCCGATAGGCTTTGTAGGATTGATATGAGCAGAACCCGGTATGATGAGGAATAAGTAATGCGTAATTCGGAAGTGGTGGAGGACCAGCTGCATCTGCAGTTTGTCGCCCTTCTACTCCACGACATGGAAACGCCCTTGGCAGTCACGAGACAGTTTCTCAACAGGGTGAAAGAAGGGAAACACGATCCCAAGAACCCTAGACATCTTAGTGTGTTAGAGTCGACGGAGCTGGCGGTAGAGCGAGCCAGCCGAATTCTGGAAGATCTTCTGGACCAGGCCAGGCATGCAGGTAGCGGCATCACAGCCACCTGCCGCCCCACCGATCTCAAAGACGTTCTGCGGCGTTGTGTGCGCCTCGTGGGTCCTCTTGCCGAAGATAGAGGCATTCGGCTGTATGAAGAGACTGACGAATCGCTGGAGTCCGACATATCCTGCGACGAGAGATTGATCGAGCGGGTAATCGATAATTTGCTCGTAAACGCAATTCGACACGCACCTGCGGGCTCGTATGTAGTGACAAGACTGTCAGGTAGAGAAGATTGCATCCGCATCGAAGTCATTAACCCGAACGGGGAAGAAGGCAAAATCCAACTCGATCGGATTTTCGAGCCTGAGCGACAAGTCGAGCTGAGACGCCTCCGGTCCTATCATGGGACGGGTCTGGGCTTGACGTTCAGCAAGCTCACTATCGAGGCGCACCACGGCCGAATTGGGGCCGATATGGACGAAGACAATCAAGTACGATTCTGGTTCGAACTGCCAAGGAACTAGGGAGGAAGAGATGGCGGAATATGTCGATACACACACGGATACTTATCTGAAATCCGGCTCGAACGAACTCAAGATCCTCGAATATACAGCGGGAGGAGAGACCTACGGTATCAACATTCTTAAGGTCAATCGCGTCCTCTCGGAGATGTCCGGGTTCACCGTCATTCCCGAAGTCCATCCGGCGGTACGAGGAGTATTCAACGACCATGACAAGGTAATTCCGGTGCTGGATCTCGGGATGTTCCTGAATGGGACTCCTACTCCGATCGATGGCAGGTATCGCGTCATTGTGACGGAGTTCTTTGGAATGCTCAATTCATTTCTTGTAGAGAACGTAGAGACAGTCCATACATTTCACTGGGAACAGGTTATCAATGCCCAATCGGTGTTCGAGAATATCCAAAATCCCTTTGTTATATCCATAGTCCAACCGACTGAAGATCAGATGATCTTGTTACTCGATTACGAGACAATCATTTTGAAGTTAATACCCGATCAAGTACAGAGTGAAGCCAAAGACAGCGAATCGATAGAGATTGAAGGGGCAAACAGAAAGATCCTGCTTGCAGAAGACAGTCCCTCCGTTCGCCAAATGCTCGAATTGGAGCTCGAAGAGCACGGATTCGTACCCATTGTAGCGCGTGATGGTCGTGAGGCACTCGAATTGTCACGCCAGCATAACGACATTTCGTTGATTATCTCCGACGTTGAAATGCCGCATACGGACGGACTCGCTTTCACCAAACAAGTGAAAGACAATCCGGATACGGCACATATCCCTGTGATTGTGTACTCATCCATCGGAGATATGGGAATGAAAGAACGGGCGAAGTATCTTCGTGCGGAGGATCACATCACAAAACTGAATCTCAGCGAGTTGTTCAGCAAAATCGCAGCACTTCTACCGGCGCCCTGCTGATTGCGTATCCGGTCAGTTGTGTGTGTGTTCCAGGTGGTCGAAGAGTCCATCATAGGACTCGATTCGATGAGACCAGTCATAGCGTTGGGCGGTATCGCGAAGATCCGGTAACGTGCCTGCAGCAGAGCATTGAATTGCTCGTCCCAGCCTGTCCATCAACTCATTATCCTCATACAGAACCTCGTCACGGTATTCCGCCGGAATCAGTTCCGGGTAGGCAAGCCGGTTCGGTAGGAGCGGAAACGCTCCCGCGTGCATCGCCTCGACAACGCTGATTCCAAAGTACTCCTGCAAGGCGGTCGACACAACAATGTCGCTTCGAGACAGGAGATCGGCGTACTCTGCACGGGACTCAGCGAACCCAAAATGCAGCAATCGATCCCCAAGACTTTCCTTTATCTTCAGAAAACAAGACGGAATCTCCCTGAAATGCTCTCCACAGACAATCAGTCGAAACGGTATGGATTTCGACAGCAGTGTATCGATTGCGTCTGTAAACCGTTCCGGCTGCTTGTCGCGTTCCCAGCGGTGATTCCATAGAATGACAGGGGCACCGCCATCCGGCTGCCGGGCTCTACGCAATTCATGCAGTTCGATAGCCGGTGGAATCACTTCGCAGGATGCCTCGGCAGAGTCGAGCATCTCCGTAGGAGGTCGGCAATCCGGCATTTGCGCAAAAATGGATCGAATACCCGAGAAAAACTCTTTCCGATTATACTCCGAATTAAACACTGCTTTCGAGGCCGAAAGAACAGAAACGAAATTCGTTATGGCATAGTGATAGTCTCTTCTTTCCTCCGGATGCAGAGGATAACCGATCTGGTTCTCATGCAGGTAGAGCACGACCGGCGTACGCTCGAGGCGTGGCCGGGTCAACGCCAAAAACTCGGCAAGGTTCATCATGTCGGTTGCGATCAGGCCGTCCCATCCTACATTCGGGTAGCGCTCTTCCAGCTGTTCGGAAAACACGATCGCCGCACCGCGCATGCGCCATTTCCATTTCCGTGCCGGCAGCGTCAGTAGATCGATCGTGTAACGAGAGTGCCGACGCCAACCGTCGATCCAGGCTCGATGCGATCCGCCGTAGTAGGGTTCGAGGGCGAGTAGACGTTTTGAATGAGTCATTCGCAAAATCCAAAGAAGAAGATTGTGTTTTTTGAGATCGTAGAGAAAACGAGCCGCATAATCAACAATTACACAAGTCGGCCCCCTGTCTGATGCGAAGGAGTCCAGGGACGGACATCGGAACGCACATAGTAGAGTTTTGTGAGTATTCTGCAAGAAACCTTCAAAGTGATTGATTCTTTGTATGAACCGAAATATCCTACTCGACGTTTGCGGGTCGCTGTACGGCTATCGGCGATCCTGCACTGAAATACATGAAGGACCGATTCTCAAATGAAAAGACAGGCGTTTACATTGATCGAGTTGTTGATTGTTGTAGCCGTCATTGGAATCCTTGCTGCAATAGCGGTTCCAAATTTTCTCAACGCTCAGATTCGAGCGAAGGTAGCTCGCGTTCAGTCGGATTTCAAAGCACTCGAAAAAGGTCTTGAACAGTATTTCATGGACAACAATGCCTACCCCTACACAGATCTCGCCCACGCCAATATCCCGTATCCTCTCAACCGGCTCACCTCACCGGTAGCCTATTTGTCGCAGTTGCCGCAGCAAGATCCTTTTCTACA
The DNA here is from genome assembly GCA_964612675.1 of uncultured bacterium. Lineage (GTDB taxonomy): Bacteria > Hinthialibacterota > Hinthialibacteria > Hinthialibacterales > JAKPRU01 > CAZTDD01. The sequence continues at coordinate 59,002 of CAZTDD010000008.1, read as the reverse complement.
TCAAGACGCGTCTCAGCGATACAGCAACATCTGGATGCCGTATTTGCTGGTGACGTTCCCGCAGCAGGCGTTTTACGGCGTCCATGATCCGTCGACCGGCTCGTTGCGCCTCGGTCCGCTGCGCTGGTTCCTTAACAGCGTAGGGCCGGACAAGCGATACGATCCGTACGATTACGGGACCTCCGCGAACTACTGGCTGCCCTACACGCCCACGAACGGCTTAATCAGCCGAGGCGAGCTGTTTATGTACGGCCCCGGAGGAGTTCTTTCCCATGTTGCGACCAGCAACACGAGCGGGCGGGCACCGATCCAGGAGTAGGAGTTTGTCGGACAATCAAACGCAATGAAACGCCACAATTTCCCTCATTGACTCACGGAACGGGGAGGAGTATGATTCCAAGTGTTTTGGAAGAGGCAATTGGCTTCTGCAGATACCACGATAGAGGTTCCCGGAGAGGCCCATGGGCTGGTTTTGCTCGTTCCTTATCCTGTATTTCCTCTCGCCGGTATCCGTCGTTTATGCGGCGGATGAGACCATCAAAAAACGGCTTTCCGTGGCCGCTGTTCAGTTTCAGCCGCAGGAAAGCGTGAAGAAGAACACAGACTTCATTATCGAATACCTCGAAAAATGCTCCGAACAGGGCATTCGTGTCGTCGTTTTTCAGGAGTGTGCGACCACGGGATATGTTAAATCCGTCATTTCCGAATGCACTCCGGATGAATTGGCGGAATCGGAGTCGCGCATCGCAACCGCATGTTTCCGCGAGGAAACCTATGCCATCGTCGGCACGCCGCATTATACCGATGGCAGCTTGTACAACACCGCAGTTGTCTTCGGTCCAAACGGCGAAGAACTGGTCCGGTACGCGAAGATCCAGCTGGTTGGCGGTGACGATTGGGCGGAACCGGGCAGTCGTCTTGTGGTCTTCAAGATCGACGATATTCCCTGCTCCATCATCATCTGTCATGATGAACGCTATCCGGAGCTGGTTCGTCTTCCCGTGCTGGCGGGCGCTCGGCTTGTATTCTATATCTCAAGTGAATCGAATATTAAAGCCGAGCACAAACTGGAACCGTATCGCGCACAGATCTCGGCGCGCGCTGATGAAAATGATGTCTACATTGTCCAGGCAAACAGCCCCGCAATGTTGTCCCACGGCCAGAGCCGCATTATCGGACCGGACGGCAACATATTGGTAGAAGCCAGTTTTTTCAAAGACGAAATGATCAGTGCTGAACTGGATATGTCCCGTGCGACAGGAGCTACCGCGAAAAAGAGTCTCAGGGCCGATCTTCTGGAGAGCTGGTGGAAAGAAGGAATCGAAAAAGTAACTGTAATCGGCAACTGATTCTTAAGAAGATAGAGAGTATTTCTGCACCATTTCGAGCAGCCCACATATCAATAATTCCAGTTCGCACACTAAGGAGTGAATTATGCATTTTACGAGGCATGTCCTGATTTCATCGATTCTGTTCTGTGTATTGCTTCTCGGGTGCGAATCCACAGAAATTACGAAAGAGGACCTTCCGAAGGAACCCACAAATGATTCGCAGAGATGCGACTGGTTCAAGGACCAGGCTCTCGGGATGTTTATCCACTGGAGTGTGGATTCTCAGCTGGGCTCGGTGATCAGTCACTCCATGGTGGGCGCTTCGGAGGATTATCTACAACGATTTGTGAATGAACTGCCAAAAACCTTCTTGCCGAAGAAGTTCGACCCCGAGGAGTGGGCGCGATTGGCAAAACTCGCTGGTATGAAATACGTTGTATTCGGGACGAAACACCACAGTGGGTTCTGCATGTTCGATACAAAGACAACCGATTTCAGTGTCATGAATACGCCGTACGGGAAGGACATTACCCACAAGGTTGTCGATGCGTTTCGTGAGAAAGGGATTCACGTCGGTTTTTACTTTTCGCCGGACGATTTCCACGTGCTGTACAAGCAGGGCCATGATATAAGCCGTCGCAGGCCGGAAGCATTGCCGACCAACAATCCCGAATTGATGCGACACAACAAAGCGCAGCTAAAAGAACTGTTGTCCACTTACGGGCCGATCGACGTGTTGTTCATCGACGGCGAACCGGAAGGGCTCAAACAACTCGCGTGGCGGATGCAGCCGGATATATTGATTACTCGCGGCGCGATGGAAACTCCCGAAGAGAGAATCCCTGGGAAACCGATGCCGAGCCCCTGGGAAGCCTGCTTCACCCTGGGGACCCAGTGGCATTACAAACCGACAAATGAGGACTACAAATCGGGAACCCGCCTTATCGAAATGCTGATCGAGACCCGCGCGAAAGGTGGAAACCTGCTGCTGAACGTCGGACCGAAGCCGGACGGCGAAATCCCCATCGAACAGACGGCCCGGCTGCGTGAATTGGCTCTCTGGCTATTCATCAACCGTGAAGCCATTTACGAGATTCGCCCCTGGTACATCACCAATGAGGAAAATATCTGGTTCACACGCGGCAAGGACACCGATACGGTATACGCTTTCGTCACACGGATGGATTGGCCGAAAGGTGAGAGAAAGACTGTTGTTTTGAAGAGTGTCCGAGCCACTCCTCAAACCGAAGTCTCGGTCCTCGGGCAATCCGGAAGGGTTCTGGAGTATCGTCCCGAGGTCGATCCGCAGACAACCTGGACACAGACTGCAGAGGGTCTGTCGATTTCGGCGATGAGGGCTCAGAGGATCTATAATAACTCGAAGTGGCCGAATCCAGTGGTCGTCAAGATCACACACGCGGAATATGCCGACTGACGCGCAGAAGGATGCGTGGCAAGACGTAAAAGCCGCCGGCCGGATCAGAATCCCCAGTTCACATTGGCGTAGTACATGTCGTAGCTCGGGTCCGGCCTACTGTTGAATCGCCACGCATACCACAGATCGCCGCTGCTGCCGACGCCGTTCGAAACATCATAAGCAACCGCCTGATTACTCGGATGCCAGTCGCCGTTATCGCGGTCCGGACCGGCGGCCGCCAAGATCCCGTACGTTCCACCTGTGTTGGAACAGTCGCGGTCTTCGTAGGCGTAAAACACCCCAGACCCGAACGGATCGACTGGTATAGAACTGAGATAAGCGACCGGCGTGGTCAACGGAAGATAAACCTGGCCGGAAAAATGGTTCTCGCCGGTGTCAACATTGGAAATCCCGACGGCCGAGGGTCTCACACCAAACCACATCCCCGGGAAACAACACTTGTCGGTTCCGTCGCAGTCGTTTCCGTCGATCAGCCACAAACCGGTATCCATGTGGAAGATCTCGACCTGATTGCGAATCGTCCGAATGTCGGATTTCGTCCTAGCCGTTTTCGCCTTGATCTGCGCGTTCAAGAAATTCGGTACGGCAATCGCCGCCAAGATCCCGATGATCGCTACTACAATCAGCAATTCGATCAGTGTGAAGGCTGACTTCTTGTGATTGGTTAATCGAGTGGCTATCTCCATATTCACCGCCCCAGAAAAAGATCGATCCTCACGCTGTCCAGCAGTACACATAATAGAAAAAGTACGATTCAAGCCGTACAACCTATTCTCGGATTTCCGATCAAGATACATCCGGCTCAGAAGTTACCTGCTTGTGAACGGCCGATTCGCATTGACCCGAGGATTTCAGAGCAGCCCGGTTGGTGGGCGATTAGCGACCGATTAGATTCCTACTAAACCGTATTGTATTCTCTTCCGCCTGACCGGTCTCGTGCGAGCCCTGACTGCAGGTATTCAGACCCAAGGCAAGGAAACAAGCTCGAAGTACAACTTGACAAATCACGGATCGAGGAAGAACCTTGTCTCCCAACCGAGCCGGAAACCGGAATCCACTCGCCCCGGAAATGAACCAAAGAAGAACACCGGGCGACTCACAGCGGGGGCGTCGCGCCCGGTAGTCCACGAGGCCTCTGGAGACGAAGTACCTTAACCGAATTCTAACAGAATGCAAATATTTCTCATGAACTATTATGAAAGATTACTGATGGAGGAGAATCGCAATGGCAAAAGAACGAATTCTGGTTGTGGATGATGAAGAGGATATCCTCAGTCTGGTCGAGTATAATCTTGTGAAAAGCGGTTATGACGTTGCGTGTGTCGAAACCGGGGAAGATGCACTAAAGACTGCGAAGTCGATGTCGCCGGATCTGATCGTCCTGGACTTGATGCTCCCTGGAATCGACGGTCTCGAAGTCTGCAGATTGTTAAAACAGAACTCCGCAACGGAGCAAATCCCCATCATTATTCTGAGTGCAAAGGGCGAAGAGTCCGATGTCGTGCGCGGTCTGGAGCTCGGCGCGGACGATTATGTCACCAAACCGTTCAGCCCAAATATACTCGTAGCGAGGGTCCGTACCGTACTCCGGCGATTGGCCATGGAGCCCGTCGACGAAACATCGGTGATAAAAGTGCACAATATGGAGATCCATCCCGGCAGACACCAGCTGCTTGTGGACGAAAAACAGGTCAGCTTGACGTTGACCGAGTTCCGAATCCTGCACTTCCTGGTGCGCCGCCCGGGTTGGGTATTCACCCGCCATCAGATCATTGACGCCGTGCATGGCGACGACTATCCCGTAACGGACCGTTCGGTCGACGTCCAAATCGTCGCACTGCGCCGAAAACTGGGCAAGTCGGGTCAATACATCGAAACCGTCCGAGGCGTAGGATATCGGTTCAAGGATTAATACCCCGAACGTTCTATCCGTTTACAGGGACAAAAGACCCGCTTTCCGATAGCATTCTTTGCATGTGAAACATCGGGCCTTCTGCATCGAAAGTCTCGCCTACGATCATGAATCTCCTCTTTCGATACAGGGCGAGCGCGCTCGCGTTGTCCTGCATGACAGTCAATTCGACACCGCTCTTCCGCAGCCGGATTGCCTCGGCAATCGATAGAAACCCTACAGCTTCCGCGATATAGCAAGGGGATGCGCGAGATAAAATCGATCGTGCTATTATGAGTATTCGACAAACCAGACTGCCATTGAGGATAACGCAAGTCCTCGTTTTGGAAGGAGACTCGGAACACATGCGTTCTTTCGAAAGCCTCACGTTTCTTATAGCCATTTTGATTATGTTCGGAAGTCCGGCCAACGGCGAGTTCGATAGGAGAAACATCCGCACAGGCCTAACGATTCCCGATCAGGGATATTGCGATCAGCCGTATGTGGTCATAACCAAGGACGGAAACTGGCTCTGCACCTTGACGACCGGTAAAGGAAAAGAGGGCGATCCGGGGCAACATGTCGTAGCAACCATCAGCGCCGATAAAGGCCGTTCCTGGAGTGAGTTGATCGACATCGAACCTGAAACCGGTCCGGAGGCCTCATGGATCGTTCCCCTCGTCGTGCCGAGTGGGCGGGTCTATGGGTTTTACGACTACAATGGAGACCGGATCACCGGCAAGCGGGCCGACATGCTTGGTTGGTACGTGTTTAAATACTCCGACGACAACGGCAGAACCTGGTCCGAGAAACGGTACCGCCTGCCTGTACGTCGAACGGCTTGCGATGCCAATAATGGATTCGATGATGGAACACAGATATTCTGGGGCATCGATAAACCCATGATTCACAACGGTTCCGTCTATTTCGCGTTCACCAAACTCGGCAGATACATGCTGGAACAGGGAGAAGGGTGGATATTCCACTCGAAAAATATCCTCCACGAGAAAAACCCAGAAAAAATACACTGGGAAATGCTCCCGAAGGGCCAACACGGCATCCGCGCACCTGAGTTTGGCTCCGTCCAGGAAGAACATAATATCGTCGCACTCAGCGACGGTACCCTTTTCTGTATGTATCGAACGACAACCGGCCACCCCTGTCATTCGTACAGCACAGACGGTGGGAGGACATGGACAAAACCCGAACATGCCACGTACACACCGGGCGGACGGAAGTTCAAACATAACCGAGCCTGTCCGGCAGTCTGGAAAACACAAAACGGCAAGTATCTCTTCTGGTTCAACCACCACAGTGGAAAAACATACGAGAAACGCAATCCGGTGTGGCTGTCCGGCGGGATTGAAAAAGACGGAAAAATCTACTGGTCGCAACCCGAAATCCTCTTGTACGATCCCGATGAATCCGTGCGAATCAGTTACCCCGATTTGATTGAACAAGATGGAGAATACTGGGTCAGCGAAACACAAAAGAGTATCGCACGCATCCATGAAATCGATGCGACTCTGCTTGAAGGATTATGGAGCCAGGGCAAGCGCAGCACCGTGACTCAGGACGGACTTCTCGTTTCATGGAACGCCGGTCAGAAAGACGATACAAGAACAATGCCGCGTCTGCCGAACCTCGACACAAACGGAGGATTCACCATAGACCTTTGGCTTCGCGCGCATGATTGCACGGCCGGTCAGACGATCTTCGACACACGAAACAGTCAAAAGAAAGGGATTGCTCTGAAAACCGCCGGACAATCGAATGTCCGGATTGAGTTTTCCGATGGAACTCATCAATTCGCCTGGGATTCGGACCCGAACACGATCACTCCGGATAAATGGCATCACGTCGCAGTGATCCTAGATGGCGGACCGAAAATCGTATCGTACGTAATCGACGGCATCGTCTGTGACGGTGGGAAACAACGCGAAAGAGGCTGGGGACGTTTTCCAAAAGAACTGGGGGATGTTAATGGAGCCGATGAGTTTGAATTGTCCTCGACGGGACATATCGAAATCAAATCTCTTCGTATTTACGACCGCTACCTGAGGACATCCGAGGCGATCAGCAATTATCACGCCTCTCTCGAATGAGGATCGCTGTTGGCTAAACAGGAATATCCGAGCCTCTTTCGAGGATCTGAAACACACGTCGGTTCCTTTAGTATCTTGACCTCATAATGGACACATCATAGGATTGTTCATTGTGCGCTTCGCATTTCCGATTCTGCGACAAAGTCAAGCACAACTCTTCGATTGGAGTCAGCGCCATGTATCGATACCTTATTGCAGCAGCCCTTTTATGTCCGATCCTTCTCTTGTTTTCTCCGAACGCTTCCGGACAGTCCATCCAGGACGTGGAAGAAGGCGATCTCTCGGTATTGAGTGGATGGGCGAAATGGGAAGACTCAAAACTCTCGTTACGTCACTACTTGAATCAAGAAGCATTCGACCGCCTCGAACAACGAAAACGAACGATTACGCGCCTCCAATCGAAACGGGAGTGGCAGACACGGATTGCTCACGCCCGTTCGGCCTATCGAAGGATTCTCGGTGAAATGCCCGAAAGGACACCCCTCAACGCGCGGATCACGGGCACAGGCGAAACGGAGTTCTGTCGATATGAAAAGATCATCTTCGAATCGCGTCCCGAGATGTATGTGACCTGTTGTATGTTGATTCCGAAAGATATCGACGGCCCGAGACCGACGGTCTTGTATGTCTGCGGCCACACGTCGGAGGGATATCGTTCTGCAACGTACCAAAATGTTATTTTCAATCTCGCCCAAAAAGGGTTCGTGGTGCTCGCAATGGATCCTGTCGGACAAGGCGAACGACTGATGTATCTGGATGACTCGAAGAAGAAATCGCGTTACGGATCGACCGGCGAGCATTCTTATGTAGGCAAACAGACATTTTTGAACGGTGTATCGGTAGCCTCCTATTTTGTTTGGGATATGATCCGTGCGCTCGACTATTTAGAGACACGCGAGGAGGTCGATCCCGACAGAATCGCCGTGCAGGGAAGATCCGGCGGCGGCACGCAGAGTTCATACATCATGGCCTACGACAGCCGAATCGCGATTGGTGCCCCCGAGTGTTATGTCACGAGTTTTCGCCGTCTGCTTGAATCAATAGGCCCGCAGGATGCCGAACAGTGTTTCTTCCGAGGAATCGAACTGGGATTCGACCATCCGGATTTCCTGGAACTCCGTGCTCCGAAACCGACCCTTGTTATCGCAACCACCAATGATTTCTTCAGTATCGCCGGTGTACATGAGACTGTGGCCGAAGCGAAAGCCGCCTTCCGAGTGTTTGGGGCGGAAGAAAACCTGAAGATGGTGTCGGACGATGCTCCTCACCAGTCAACAAAGAAAAACCGTGAGTCATTGTACGAATTCCTTCGGTTGCATTTTGATTTTCCGGGTTCCACTGGAGACATCGAATTCGAGCCGCTTCCTTTGGAAGAACTGAATTCCACAGAGACGGGGCAGATTCTGACTTCCCTAGGTGGAAAGACTGTCTTCGATTACAACCGGGAATATGCGATTGATCTGTACGACCGACTCAGTCAGAGCCGCTCTCAGCCGCGCGAACACTGCCAATCCGTGCAACGAGAGGCAAAACGTCTGTCCGGTTATCTAGGTCCCTCCGAATCGGACTTAATGCTCATCGGACGGATGGTGTTCGATGGATATGTTGTTGAGAAGAGGGTTCTCTGCAGCGAAGATGGTATGTCAATTCCTGTCCTTCTGGCAGTACCGGATAAAGCGAATCAGGACCGAACGAAGTGTCCGCTCACATTATTGTTCCCGTCTTCCGGAAAAATATCTCAGCTTTCGCTGATTGAGAAACTGGCCCGTGAAGGCCATGTGGTTCTCGCTGCAGACTTGGCAGGTATCGGCGAAACAGCGAGCGGCAATCGCGAATATCAAGATCCCTACCTGGCACTTATGCTCGGTACAAGCATTGTTGGGATTCGCGCGTCTCAGATTACTAATTGTGTTGACGCGATGGTCGATCAACCATACGTGGATCGAGACCGTATTTCCGCCGTGGCATACTCATCAACCGGTTCAGCCTTGCTTCACGCAGCGGTCCTTGACGGACAAATTCAGCGCATCTCGATTGTGGATGGATTGGCGTCCTATTCACAGATCGTGATGAACCGGGAATATCAGTTCAATTCAAGCGAGCTGATCGGCGGTGTGCTCACGGGCTACGACTTGCCTGACTTGATTGCCGCTTTTTCGCCACGGGAAGTTTTGTTAATGAACATGCGCGACCATTCAGGCGAGCCCCTCTCCGACGAGGAAGCCCAATCGACATACGGGTTCCCCGTCGATCGCTATGAACGCGCATCCGCGTCGTCCTCGCTTGTCATAAAGACATGCGACGAGGATGAACGAGACCGGACTCTGCAACAGTGGCTCGTTCAGTAGTAGAAAACAGATTCACCGCACCGATCTGTTTGGATTATTCCGATTCATTGTAGATTCGGATTTCGCAGATCTGCGGTGTGTCTGCTTCATCACCCGATGCCGGTGCATTCAGCACCAGTCGTAATCTGTCTGTGGTAACCTCCGGGATTCTGTGAACCTTTCGTCGCTCTTTATTATCTTGGACGGTGACAACCGTGTCCCAGTTCCGGCCGTCGAATACATTGATTCTGTAGTCGCTGCACAGATACGCCAGATTTTGAAAAGTAACATGAATTGTATCGAGTTTTTGTTTTTTCCGAAATGTCAACTCGACCCAATGCGGTAATGAGCCTGACGGACCCGGCCCCCAGGAATGCGGGACACCGTCTACCGCCCTGTTGAATCCATCGATGATATTTTCCGCGCGAAGGGTCACCTGTGGAGCATCTTCCAGGTCAACGTCTTCCTCATTCAAAGCGAACGCATAACATTCGTTCCGCCGTGTCCAATTCGGTCCTCCGTAGGCCCGACAAGTATCTTCGGTTTCCTTACGCGATGTGCGGAATAGGTCCCATTGCAGTCCGTCGGCAGGAGGCAAAAACACATAATAATACTCTCCCGGTTCCACATCACAATTCAATTCAAAATTCACCCATCCCTTGCTTTTCGGCGGCACAGAAGCAGTCGCGGTGGCCAAGTTTTTGCGCGAAGAAAAATCGCCGAATGATTCCGCCGGACGAAGGGTTGCGGTGATCTCCGTCGGTGACGAATTCGAAGACCGGAGATAGAGGGCAACCTGCTTTATCCGCTTCGCTCCGGGCTTGAACATGACAGCCCGCGGGGTGTTGAGATCGTGGATTCGGGGCGTTCCCGAACGTGACAAAACCGAGGCGGGATCTTCGATGGTTTTAACGCTCGATGCGGTAATCTTCGCGGACAGTGCGAGATCCTTCGGATCTTCATTCTTCTCTCCGGGAATGTAACATCCGTCTTTCAGCAGCATTTGTTGAAGTTCTTCGATGTGTTCCTTACCAACAGTACGGGGAGGTACGTCGTTTTCCACACACAGCGAAGCGGCGGTACCCACCGCCTGTCCCATAATACAATTTGTGCGCATAACCCGCGTGCCACCCAGCGCAACGTGGGAAACCGAAATATCCCTACCAGCCATCATTAAATTCGAAATATTCTGCGAATAGAGACAGCGGAAAGGAATGCTGTTTTTGTAGCCGCGATACGCGTTGTAATACATGGGACCCGATTTCCAATACCCATTCGGGTGATGAATATCGATCCCCCAACCACCGTACGCCACACAATCCTCGTGAAGTATACGGTCGGCGTAATCCCATTGTGTGAGGATATAATCGCCGATCAGCCGTCGGGATTCCCTTTTTCCCGGTACGAAATTGATCCATGTCAGACGCCGATTTTCATTTTTTTGTTTGTATTCGGCGTGGTGATTCTTCACATAATTCCAAAGGCCGAGATTAATTCGGAACAACTCATCCCGGATCTTCTCAGCGTCTTCGATGGTGTCCATGGCCCCGCCGAGTTCCACATACCATTTGAAAAAGCCACCATGTTCGTCTCTGACCTTGTAGCCCTTGCCCTTTTCGAAATTGTCATAATGATCCGGCGTCACCGGCATTCTGCGCAGCTCTTGTTTCTCTGCACGTCCTTCGGGGCGATGGTAGGCATACTGCCTGCCGTGCACGCCGGAGCCATGGGTAAAACGGTGCGCCAGGGGCTCGCTGGGAGTGTCAACGGGATACAGCACCTCCTCCAGAGAAGAATGCGTTCCCGCGTTCTCAAAATCCTCTTCCGTTATCCATTGAGCATACGCCCATTCCGGGCATACAAAGGGCGTATCGTCTCCCTCACGGAATTTCGCTACAAATAGCGTATTGCCCATCGTTTTTGTATCGGCCGCGTCCACGGCCAACGATTCATTGAACTCCGAGCGGCCCTCCCTGCCCTTCCGAAACATCGCTCCAGCCCAGAAACCGATCCATCCGTCGCCGGTACAATCAATGAAGACTGTTCCGGGAAACAGCAATCGTTCGCCGGAACGAACATCGAGCGCCAGAACGGCTTCAATCGTTTCGTTGTCTTTCATCACAACATTGATCGCGCGTGTATTCAGGCGAAGGTCGATATTCGATTCACCGCGTACCACCTTTTCAATGGCACCCGACCAATCATGTTCCCATCCACGATCCGGTCTGTTATAGAATTCCTCGATGATACCCGTCTCTCCCGGGTCGAGTGGCTCCTGTCCTTCGTCACCGGCGGGAGGCACATCGATTTCAGACGACGCATTTCCACCCAAGACCGGTCGATCCTGAATCAACACAACCGAACAACCGTGCCGTGCGGCGGCAATCGCTGCGGCACTCCCGGCAAGGCCGCCACCAACAACGACTACATCGTAGGGCTTGATCTCCTCCACTTGTTCGTAGGGTTGAAAATATCTTGTCCGCTGAACCTCCAGCAAATACAAATCATCTGCCGGTGCGAAGTCCGGATCGTCCGTCAAAACAAGTGCGTCGCAACGTCCCCACCAACCCGTCAAATCATGCAAACGGATTTCCGCATTCCCCGCATCCAGCTCAAAGCGGCCGCCATGGACCCATTTCCACCGGTCGTCCTCCGATTTGCCGAATATCTCTCGCGATTTCGTTCCCGCCACGGTAACTTCGAAGCCGCCTGGACTATACGAAGGAAGCCAGTCTTTGCAGCGTACCCAGAGTTGATATTCTCCACGGCCGGGTATCCGTACCTGTGTCACTGCATCCTCGACGGGCTGATCCACACCGTTTGCCAACAGGTACGGAGATCCCATCAGATCGACAAACTGTGCATCGTTCACCCAGCCGCCGGTATTCTCGAAACACTCCGCCTCAAGCCAGATGATTTCGGCCTGCGCTGTGTACGAAATCCATGAGGTAAAAACAAAAAGAATGATCGCAGAAAAGAAATAGAAAGACCGTTTTCTGAAAACCATGTTCATCCTCCGCTTGCAGTCGTCTTTCCGTCAATTCTAACGTGTACCGTAGTCATGGTATATACAGACACGTTGTTGAAGTGTCAAGCGGCGCTGAAACTCCAGAGAGTGTAACGAAAGGTGCTGAAGTAGAGAGTGCTAGACCTCGATGCCGAAGAAACCTTTGAATGCGAAACCGAACACAATAGAGAGAACAAAGAAGAGAACCAACCAATGGATATTCCAGCCAAACACGGATAGTGCGAGCGATGGATAATTGATCGAGATCGATTCGATCTGCGACGACGGAGGGATCGGCGATTCGCCGGGATAGAGAAGAATATCAATCAAATCTTTTCCTGTTCGCAACGCGGAAACTCTACCCCATCGACCACCGACAACGAGCTCTTTTTCCATGAGGCTCTCGCTTACAGTCACTCGGAGCTCGTATCGCCCTGGGTTTTCGGGTCGTATTCGCCACGCGATTTCCTGCTCCGACGGGATGCGGACAGCGGCAGTCTCGACCTTTACCCCGTCCGGTGCGTTCAGTTGTGCGTCCTTCTCGATCGTCTGGGCATCAAGAGCCCTCGCGGTCACAACGGCCTGTTCATCAACGGAAAGAGGACGGACCGAAAAACGAAGATTGAGCTGAATGATAATCACCAGTACCGGTATAATAATAACCAGCATCGGTGCGAGAGAATACTTCATATAGGTAATTGTGTGTCGCAGAATCCGTCCCTGTGCCCGCAAAACCACCCGAATATCGTGTTGATAGAGCCGTACTGCAATGAGATTTCCACGGATCTTGTCTTTGACCTCTTTAATCGCAGTCTGATTGGATGTTTTGCCGAAGATCCAGAGCATCAGGATTCCGGTCAGGAATGAGATAAAGATCATCGCCCAGATGGGATCAAAAGAAAGAAAAGGCCAGCAGATCACATCAAACAACCGGGTCACAACCTCGTTGAACCATCCCACAAGCGCTACCATCTTCACTCCCTACCAAGGTCTGCCGCTATTAGAAAAAAGGTTAAAACTCTCGTCGCTACATTTCAGGAAATATAGCCCAAGCCCTGCAATTTCTTCTTAATTTCCTCGTCGGAGTCGGCTTCTTCCAGCTGTGCGATCTCTTTTTCAAGTGCATGTGTCACAAACTCCTCGACCGAGGAGTAACCGGCCATCTCGGAATACTTCTTGATTTTCTCCAAAAGCGCTTTGTCGATCTTGACCTTCGATCCAAACATCTTCCGCTTCTCCTTCCTCTTCGCTACTCAACATACCCTAATGCTCTCACTTCGTCCTTTGAATCGCTTGGAATTTCATCTTCGGATTCAGCAGGGATTGTACCGAGCGGACCAATACAGTCATTCCCGATCATTTCCGGCAGCGGGGGAATACCGAATTCATCCAATACAGCAACTGTAAGATCGTACAATGCAGGCTGGTCCATTGTAATTGTCTGGTTTGTCAGCAGAACCCCCGGAATGATCCGTGAATCCATACAATGGTCGCCACTCCATGGATCCGAGTTATTGGGATACAAGTCTTCAGGAAACGCCCCCAGGGGACTCTCCCACGAGCAGCGGTATCCCCAATTGTACCCGACGATAATATCCGGTGCGTCCTCTACATACGGTCCGTGGAAATCGCGGTGCGTTCGAACCACTTGACTGACAGGATGAGCATTTCTCGCAGGATCTTCCATTTCGAGCAAGTCCTTTTCCAGGCGGTCCAGCAGTTCCTCATATTCAGCGCCGGGCGAGACGATTCCATTTTCTTCTCTGCCCTTCAAGTTTACATAGAGACCGTTCAAACCGAGCGCATATGCCTGTGTACGTTTCCAGTCAACATTTTGAAAGAAATCGTAGCGTCCACGCTGGGCGGGATATCGTAATTTGAGATATCCTTTTTCATACAACCATGAATTCAGATTTACTCCCCAATAGAACGGACAAAATCCATGGTCCGACATAATAATCAAGACTGTTTCATCATCGATCTTCTCCAGAACCCTTCCGAGCGAATCATCCATTTCGCGATACAGCGTCTCGATTCCTTTTGACAAGAGTGTGGCATTGGAGTCGTATCCGGGATGTTTCGGATCCATGTAGCGCCAAAGCATATGGCTCCCCTGATCCAAACTGGAGAAATAGAAAAACAAGAGACCGTCTTCAAACGTGTCGAGAAAATAGTCGAGTGCCTTCCTTCTCTCTCGATACACAAATTGTGCCTGCTGCCAAAACTCCTCGCCTGTAAAAATCCCTTCCTGCAACGCTTTCGTATCTTCAGGTAGCATCTGAGTGTAGAAATAGCCGAGCTTCTCATATAGATCGTTGGACCAGTCTTCGGGGGTAGAAATCGGCATTGCGGGGTCTTCCGGATTGATCTGCAGCGGAGAGAGATACAATTTAAACTCGGGCCGAACCTGCTGCAGGTAAAAGCGTCCGATGGCGCTGATGGAGACGAGATACGGCACCGCATCAAAATCGACCCGCACCCAATCGCTCCATTCGCCTTGTTTCAAAATAAATTCATTGTCCTGCACGACGAATTTGGCAAGGTCTTCTTGGGGATCCACGTACACGGTGAAATCCGCCTTGCATTCGGGGTTGTGCAGTTGCTCACGCCTCGAACGCGTATTCTTTGGAACGAGCCGAAATGTATTGGTGGGTCCTACCAGTTCCGCGTCGATCCGGTGATTCTCAACTTTTACTCTATAAATATTCCCACCTGGGACTTTGTACGCGTTACCGCCCAGTCTACTTGCATGAGACGGAACATCTGTTGTGTATAGGGAAAATTCGCCTGGATTACCGCGAATGTCAGGCGTACCCATACCCGAAAGAGATTTCCCGGACGAAGGCACAGGGGGAAAATTGGCGGGGATTTTGTAAATCGTCGTCGGAACACCGTGTTCTTCAAGGATCTGCCAAAAGGCTTTTCCTTTTCGCAGCTGCTCGATTTTTCCCTCAGACAGCGGGATAACCCAAGATCCCAGCTGGATTTTCTTCTCCGGAGGCTGCGCCTGCGACATGGACAAATAGAACCCCATGTCGCTTGGATCACGGTGGATAAAATCAAAGATCCCGTGCCCGCCCGGGTCCATTCCTGTAATGAAAGTCGACCACGCAACGGGACTCTGCGGAGGGGTACTTGTCTGCAACGGTTTGAAATCGCCCTGAGCGATGAGAGATTCGAAGTTCGGCATTACGCCTTCGTTCACAAACTTCTGCAGCAGCTTCGGATCCATCCCATCGATGCCGAGAACCATTACTTTCTTTGCTTCAACAGAGCCTGCCGTAAACAAAATCAGTCCGACGAGAAACGAGAACCCTACAGTAACGCACACACTTCGTTTGTTCTCCATCCTTATTTGCCTGGTTATTCCAGCCCTTATTCGAGTCATAATTGTAAACCCCTAAGTTTACTTCCACACTTCAAGTCATCCACTATTGAGGTGGGCGTGGCATCAGCGATTTGCCGTCACAGTATCCCGGAATGGGGACCCCGAACAAATCCAATACTGTCGGACCGATGTCCATAATGTGCGGCTTATTTGTGGCGATTTCCCGATTGCAGAAGAAGACGCCGGGTACGTCGATCGGATTGACGCAATGATCGCCACTCCAACTCTTTGTGTTATCTTCAAAAATCTCGTCGGTTACACACCCCGTCGCACAACCCCACGAGGCGCGGTATCCGAGACCGAATCCGACGATTAAGTCCGGGGCTTCCGTGATATACGGTCCCTTGTAAATATCCTTGCTGTCATACACACTCCGAACAGCTTCTATTTGTTCTTCTTCATCGTACAGACCCGTCAACTTATTTATGATTTCCTGTTTCAGTTTCTCGGCCTCTTCGCCGGGTTCGACGATCCCTTTGCCTTCTCTGCCTTTGAGGTTGATAAAGATCCCACCGAGTCCAAGCGCATAGGCTTTTGTCTTCGACCAATCAACGTCTTGATACCACTCCGCACCAGTGGGTTTGTCCGATACGGTAAGGTATCCGTTCTGATGGAGCCACGTGTTCAAATTGACGCCCCGTTTGAATAGTTTAAACCCGTGATCGGACATGACAAACAAAGCCGCATCGTCCCCAATTTTCTCCATCGCACGGCCCAGCATCTCGTCCATTCGAACATATAGATCTTTGATCGTGTCTTTGAATTTCTCCGCGTCTTTGCCGGCATTGGCCGGATGGCTCTCGTCGAGGTATCGGAAGAACATATGCTGAATACGGTCGGTCGCGTCGAAAACACACACGACAGCCCCTCTATTCGTCTTCTCCAATGCATCGAAGAACATACGTTCTCGTTCTTTGTGAATTAAATACGTCTGCTTCAAAAAAGCATCTTCATCCAACACCCTTTCGTTGAGAGACCAGGTATCTTCCGCTAATCCCAGCGTTGCGAACGCCCCCTGAGTTTTGGCTTGGTAAATGGCAAACGTAAACGGATGCGATATTGGTAAGGCGGGTTTATCCGGGTCGATCTGCACCGGAGTCATGTAGAGTTTGAAATGCGGAGAGGTTTCGAGCAAATAGAATCGGCAAATCCCTTTCACTTTCATGCCGAGACCCGGACGAAAAGTCAACCGAATCCATGGCGTATACTCGCGAAGTGGTAGCGGGTAACGTTTCCCGTCAATGAGAATCTCAGCACCTTTCCCATTTCCGTTGTTATGAACCCGGAACGGGATTCGCATCTCTTGGGAGTCTTTTACAAGCGTGTTATCAGGTCCTGAAATATAGGATTCGACGTGACCGTTTTTCGACTCAACGGCAATCTGCATTCCTCCTGTGAACTTCCCACGATCGTCCGGGTCGCTGCTGTAAAACGAAAATGTCCCCTGACTTCCTTTCAAGTCGGGTACGCACATCGCCGACAAAAGCAGACCGTTGAATTTCTCGGGAGGGAAAGTGATCGGTACGCGCAACACTGTGCTGAATACGCCGTGTTCTCCTAAGGTATTCCAAAACGGTTTGCTCTTCCGCAACAGCTGAATCGTGGGTTTGCCGAGAGGGATGTTGTATTTTCCTATGGAAAGGGTACGTGAAGCGGTTCCGATTCGCGCGGAGGAGAGTTCGGGAAGATAGACCTTTCGATTCGGTGTGAGAAAATCATAGATTTTATGTCGACCGGGATTGGCCCCTGTCTGAAACGAAGACCAGGCGACGGGCGAGATCGCCGGAATGGTCGTACCCAATCGGGAAAACGTTCCCGAATCCCGGAGTTTTGCGAAGTTGGGCAGAAGCCCCTGGTCCATGTACTGTTCCGCCAAATCCGGGTCCAGACCATCGAGTCCAATAATCACAGCCTTTTTGATACGACTATTCTTGTGTGCTTTGCGTCCCCGCAGCAGCCGGATGATCCAGCGAATCGGCCAGGTCAGCAATGTCAAGAAAGCAAGAAAAAACGTGACGAGCAGGACAAGAAACGAAGAAACGAAGGCAAACCCGGCACCCGGCCCGATATAGGCCTCAGCGCGTAACGGACAGAGAACAAGAAAGGAGAAAAAGAGGACAGACGTTATGAGAGAACCGGATATTCTCATCTCTTACCAACTCCCGATCGATTCGCCTTAGGGTCTTTTACAACACTATATTCTGTGCACCTTACAAAAGACGCGACGGCAAAAAGTTCAATAATGACCCCTCACCCTAGCCCTCTCCCGGAGGGAGAGGGAACTTCTGCTACCAGCCGCTCACTTTTTGCCGGGCTGTCACATTGTCGGGCTGTCACATTGTCGGGCCGTCACATTGCCAGCCCATAACATTGTCGGGCCATCAAATTGCCGACCCATCACGAAAGAATGTCTCGCCTCCGAAGACACGGCTCACAAGCTAACCTGCAAATGCGTTTTCAATAATGGACGCGAGCTCAATGATCTTCAGGTCGTTCCCACGTTCTCCAACGGACCAGAAAAATGCATCGTCCCACGTGTGCATTCCTTTGAGATCTGTCTCTGTGAACACTTGATCCTTTGCGAGCGTTCCCTTGGCGTCGTACCCGTAATGGGTCAACGCGATCAAATCGGGTCCGTGCGATTCCTGCGCCCCCGCGTACACTTCTGAACGACGAAAGACACGTTGAACAACCGGCTCTCCGTCACAGCGCACCGAGCCTAATTCTTGCTCAATGCGGTCACAGAGAGCGGATACTTCCCCTGGGTCCACTATACCATCCTGAAAACGATCCTTGCGGTTGAAGTATATCCGGTTTGGATCAAGCGCAAAGGCTTTGGTGTCTTTGCTCAACGCCTCAAGCGATTGCATATCTGTCCCGGAAACCGACTGATAGCCGGATTCGCGCAGCCAGGCATTCAAATTGAACTCCTTCTTGATACCCGTAAAGCCGTGGTCCGAAAGAAGGAGTAAATTCGACAGTGCTTGCTCTTTCGACGTTTTCTTTTGAAACCGGTCAACGATTTCTCCTATGAATGAATCCACCTTTTTGTAGTATTGTCGAACGGCTTCGTGATGTGGGTGGTCGACATCTTCAATCGCATCCCACAAATAGTGCTGTAAGCGATCGGTTCCCGTAATGACAATCTGAAAGTAATCCCATTCCTCTTTATCCCACAAACGATCAAGCACGGCACGGCGCCCTTCGAGAGTCGCATCGAGGGATTGAATCAAATAGTTCGTGTCCACCCGTGCTCGTTGTGTATCGATATCGAGCTCATAATTCATTCGTTTCAGTTCAACAAACCACTTTGCCGGAAACACAGCTTTGCGCAGATCCAGGGCAACAAAACCGGAAACCAGAATCCCCGGTATCGGCCGCGCGGGATACGTTGAAGGCTGATTCACAACGATGCATTTCTTGCCTTTTTCTCCCAAACGATCCCAGAATGTCGGTACCTTCACATCGCGAAAACTCGGAAAACGGAGATCCTTTCCCGTGGATTTCAAATCCATGAAACCATAGATCCCATGTTCGCCCGGCCCGGCCCCCGTCATGAAACTGGTCCAACTAACCGCGGAAATCTCGGGGAGAGTCACCTTCATCCGATGAAGATGCCCCTCCGCGACCAGGTCGCCCATTACCGGCATTGTCCCGTCTTTCACGAAAGTCTGCACAAGGCTGTAGGGCACACCGTCCAGCCCGATGACACATACCTGCTTCTTTGCTTTTTTTAAGAATCCAAGCATGGTTCGCAAATCCCGCTTCGACAATCCTTCTGTGAAAACAGGCTAAATATACCCCAGCGCTTGAAGGCGCTGCTTAATCTCTTCCTCTTCTTCCGGCGAGTATTCGGACTCGTCATCCACCGCGGGAATGTAGTTCATCATTTCAAGTGTTCGAATGATTTTCGTAGCGCTCTCTTCCACGGTTTCCTTATCCGTATGGACAATCACTTCGGCATTCTCCGGCTCTTCGTATGGATCGGACACTCCCGTAAAATTATCAATTTCGCCTGCCAAGGCTTTCTTGTACAACCCCTTCACATCTCTCTCAATCAACACTTCGAGCGGACAGTCGCAGAACACTTCAACATAACGCCCGATTAGCTTGCGGTTTTCTGCGCGAACAGCGGCATAGGGTGCGATAGCAGCAGCGATAGTAATGACATCGTTGCGTGTCAACAGGTTACAAACAAAACCGATTCGGCGGATGTTGATATCTCGGTCTTCCTTGGAGAAACTGAGCCCTTTGCTCAGATTCGTCCGAATAATATCCCCGTCCAGCACTTCCACTTTCAGGCCACGCTCAAGCAGCAGGCCTTCCACTTCACGGGCCAAAGTCGATTTGCCGGCCCCTGAGAGTCCTGTGAACCACAACGTGAAACCCTTTGTCATCTCTGCGTCCTCCTTATTTGGTGATGACTTTTCAGAAAAGTAAGTTCTTATGTCAACCCCACCCGACCCCTGCCCAATCTTAACAGGGTGGCAAAAATTCAGCGATACGGATTTCAACCCCCTCCTAACCTCCCCCGATCTTCGGGGGAGGAAAAGAAACAAACACGTCGGTTCTGATTTCTCCCCCAAAGATTGGGGGAGATTCAGAGGGGGTTGATACCTCTCCTCGTCGACACCTCTGACTTCTTGCCGCTCCATCATCGAATAATAGTGGTCCCGATCATATTGGGTGCCGGATCGATGCCGTACACCTGCAGAATCGTGGGTGCGATGTCGTAAATTGAGTACACTTCCTCTCTGCGCGGTTCGACACCGGAGGGGGGTACCCATATAAAAATGCCGTCTTGGGCATGATTGGCGTCATCCGGCCCGGTATCGTTCTCGTAGAGATAAATCGACCCGACTCCTACCGAGCCCGCGGAGCGCCAGTTCAGGTCGCCTAAATAAACGATCAAATCGGGAGGGACGCCTTTGCATTCGCGGTAAATCTCCTCAGGTTTGAACGCTCGAGTGCCAATGTTCTCGCCTTGTTCATCGGTAAGGGCCTCGAGCTCGCTTTTGATTTCATTTCGAAAACTCTCATACCGCTCGGCCGGAATCTGCCCTTCAGGCTCACGTCCTTCAACATTGAAGAAGATCCGCGAGTAGTATCCCCCTTCGCCCCATGCTTTCGTCTTGGACCAATCGATCATGTCGGGTTCGAGCCGTTTGCGCTCCGTAGGCTTCTCTTTCAGCGTGAGATACCCCTTGGCTTGCAGCCATTCATTGATACAAATCGCTCCGGTCATCCCCTTCGCCCCGTGGTCCGAAACGATCATCACTGAAAGATTCTCATCCTCAATCTCATCCAACGTCCGACCGATCTCCCGGTCCAGTTCAACGTAGTAATCGTGAATCGCGTTTTCGTAGGGGTTTCCCGGCTCATAAAGGCGGTGTTCCTTGTCGTGATAGCGCCAGAATCCGTGGTGGATCCGGTCCGGCCCCATCTCCACCATCATGGCGAAATCGTATGGATCCCGCCTCACCAAATGTCTGAAAGCCTTGAACCGGCGTTCGGTCATCGTATAGAGGGCCTCGAGAAGGCGATCCTTATCATCGGTGCGGAAATCCTTCACGTCGATGATGTAATCCCCGTCGGCGGCCTGATCCAGCTCGTATTTAATTTCGTCGGGCTGCGTGTATTGGACCGACTTATCGGGTGTCAGGAAACTGGCGACCATCGCTCCACGGAGCGGTTTCGGCGGGTAGGTCTGTGGTACGCCCATCACAAGGGAGCTCAATCGGTTCCGCGAAAGATAGTTCCAAACTGTTTTTGCCTTGACATATTTGGCGTTTGCGAAATAGAGGCCGTCGTAGGAGTGGTCTTTTCGATTCCGAAACCCGTAGAAACCCAGCATCCCCGGGTCTTGGGAGGTCATCATTGCGGTCCAGGCGGGGACGGTGATGGGTGGAATGGTGGATTCCAGTTTACCGTACATGCCCTTTTGCATAAGCGCATTGAGAGCAGGCAGATCGTCCCGCCAGGCTTCAAACACCAGTTGCGGTGTAACACAGTCGAGACCGAAGACAACCAGTTTCATCAATGCAACCTCTTACAACTTCCAATTCCAGCCAATGTCGTCTTTCGCAAGCAGAACCTTGAACACTTTACAGATACCCCAAGCCGGCAAGTCTCTTCCGGATCGTCTCGATTTCTTCCTTCGTGAGCCCCTCTCCGGGCTGACTCACGCCGTGCTCGCTGACAAGATCCCGCAGAACATATACAATGAAGTCGGTGGGTGAGCTAAACCCCGATCCTTCAATGACTTCCTGAATCCTCACGTACAACGGACGGGGGATTTTGATGGTCACCTTGTCGCTGCTCATCGTTCAACTAGACTCCAATCAGGCTCCAAATACACTCTAATTGTAGCCTAGATAGTCGGCGCTGTCAATAAGAAAAAGATGGTAAATAGAGGTAGCTGTGTGGGATAATACGCCATATACATTGGAGGAGCCGGACTGGGCTGCACGCCGTATCTGATTGGACCCGAGAATCTGAAAGAGAATTCGATCATGTCCCAATATCAATTCACAGTGATCGTGCCAACTTCTTCATTAACCCATGATGAGATACTTGAAGCCACGGACGCACTCGGAGACGCCGGATGCACCGACGCATCCATTCGCGGGCATGCAGAAGGTATGGAGCTCTTGTTTGACCGGGCCGCCGAGTCATTACAGGTTGCAATTTCTTCGGCGATCTCCGATGTGGAACGCGCTGGATACCGTGTTTTGAAGGTCGAACTGGAACGTGAGGCGATTCCGGGATAGCTCACAGTTTCTTTCAAAAGGATCGAACCGGCGATCCCGTTCATGCTGTATGGGGCATTCCGAAAGGTCATAACACACCCGTGGTTCCGGTCACTGCGGACTTTCTGCAAAAAAACACACGATACGTAGGTTGACAGCTGAAGGGGACCATTCCAACGTATGTGAACCTCGCAGCAAGGAGGTGACAATGAGTTCGAACGCCGTGTCCATATTCAACCTGAGTCCGCCAGAGAAGTTACAGCTGGTGGAAGATCTTTGGGATGATCTGGCGGCTGCCCCTTCAGAGGTCCCTGTGCATGAATGGCAAAAAGAGGAGTTGGCTCGCCGAAAAGCCAACTCGACGAGCAAGCCGGATTCGGGCCTCTCGTGGGATCAGGTTAAACGCAGCATTCGAAGTCACTATGGCCGCTGAACTGATAGTCGTCCCGGAAGCGCAGCAAGATGTCGATGCGGATTTGGGTTCATCGGTCATCTCCGTGGAATGCGTGGTATTTTCGACTTGGGAATGCAGTCTTCAGTGACCATTTCCGCTTAATCGTAACTCTGTGTATGTACATTGTCACTCGACACCATGACATACATACACGGCATGAGAAAAAAGGACACCAGAATTTCCATCCCCAACCCTCCGATGGCAGCGACTGCCATGGGTTGGAGCATGTCGCCGCCTTCGGCCATATTGAGAGCCAGAGGCAAGAATCCCACCATGGTCGTCACCGTGGTCATAATTCGCGGGCGCAGGCGGATCTTCGCGGCGTCCACCACAGCCTGGCGCGGTGTTAACCTTTCCTGGTCTTGAATATCGCGGGCATAGGTCAGCAGCAAAACACCGTCATTGACTGTTACTGCGACAACCACCAAGACACCAATAATGACAGTAGCCCCCAACGGGAGATGAGTGACGTACATCGAAAAAACCACACCGGAAAAACAAACGGGCACACTGCCCAAAACCAAACCCGGCAACGTAAGACTGTTGAACTGCACGGTAAGAACGATGAACGAAAAAAACAGTGCGAAAGCGAGAACCGCCAACACGGTATCCTTCATGTCCGCCATCATCTCGGCTCGCCCGCCGAGGTGAAACTCATAGCCGGGCGGGTGTGCGAGTCCAGCTAAAGCGTTTCGCATTTTTCGAACCCCGCCGGCCAGGTCCCCACCGACGATATCCGCCTCGACAGTCACCTGCTTGACCTGGTTTTCTCGAATGATTTCCACCGGCCCCGACGCTTGGACAACATCCGCGATGTCCCGCAACCGGAGAAAATCGCCCTCGTCCCGGCTGAGTACCAAGTTCTCTACATCTCGCTTTGCAGCCAACCGTGTCTCCGGAACCAGAACCCGAATATCGTAATACTCCGTCCCGTCACGGTACCGAGTGGCCACCGCCCCGGAAATTAGGGACCGGAGGGATGCGGCTACATCCGCAAGCGATACCCCGAGTTCAGCGGCTTTCACACGATCCACTTTGATCTGATACTCGGGTTTCGACAAATCCATCGAAATGAACACATTCTGGAACGCTCCCACCTCGCCGATTCTCTGAGCGGTTCGATGGGCCAATTCCGCAAGGATCTGCATATCTTGACCGCGAACCTCCACAATAATGTCCGATGCCCGGATGCCGGGGATGCCCTTGATAGGCATCTGCTTAACCATCGTTTTCCCTCCCGGCGACTGAATCGTCCTGAGGCGCTTGCGAAGTCGGGCAACATATTCGTGGGTGCCGATATCCCGTTCGGCCTTGGGTACAAGTTGAATATCGACTTCCCCTTCATTCGCGATTTCGTACGTAGTCAGTCCTTTGACCTGGCCGCCGGCAAGGGTAAACGCGCTTTCAATCAGCGGATCGCCCGCAATCTGCTCCTCAATTCGACGAAGTGTCCGGTCAGTCTCATGCACAGAGGCACCGGTCGGCATTTTGACCTTTACCATGAGCCGACCGTCATCAATCAACGGCAGAAATTCGCCGCCGAGTCTCCCAACCAAGGCAAATGCGCCTCCAAGAACCAACAGAAACACCATCGCAACCCCCCATCGCCATCCGATCAGCCGGTCCAACACCCAGCCGTACCCCTCCGTGAATCGAGCGAAAAACCGTTCGAACCAACCGGGGCGAATTGAGTGGCGAGTTCCGCCCAACAGGATCGCGGTAATCATCGGGGTCACCGATACGGCCACGGCAAGGCTGATCACCACAATACCCGCGATAACCAGGATCAGCTCGCGAAACAGCAGGCTCGTCAACCCCGGTACGATAAGGAAGGGCACAAACAGCGCCAGGAACGAAAGCGTTGCGGCTATGAGTGCCGGCCCGACTTGCCGCGTTGCATCCACAGCATGTCCGCCGACGTCCCGGCCGGGATATTCACGACGCAACCGAGAGATGTTTTCAACAACGACGATGGAATTGTCCAACACCACGCCGATAGCAACAACAAGTCCCCCGAGAGAGAAAAGATTCAGTGAGAAACCGGCGAGCTTCATCAAACCGAAATTCAATACCAGGGTCAGGGGGAGGGCGATGATCATCACCAACACTTGCCTTACGCTCCCCAAAAACAGGTACACAACACACACCAGCAACACCGCCGCCGCTATCGCGGCATTGCGCACACCCCCCAGCGCCTGCTTCACATAAACCGCCTGGTCTTCCACGTAGTCGAGTTCGAGTCCCGCCGGCAGTATCGGTTTCAACTCGTGCAGCAATTGATTGACATTCTCTGCGACCTGGACGGTGTTGGCCTCGGCTTGTTTGAGCACCGAGATCTTGACACATTCTCTCCCGTTGAACCGGGTCATCACCCGCACATCCTCATGGCCGTCGATCACATCGGCGATGTCCCGCAAATACACTTTTTGATATCCCTCGCGGGCGACGACGATCGTGCGAATATCGTCAAGACTTGAAAACTCACCCAGGGTACGAGCGATGATCTCCTTGGGGCCGACCGTGACGCGGCCACCGGTCAGATCGACATTCTCTGCGGCAATCCGTTGGATAACCGTATTCAAAGAAAGCTGGTATTTCTCTAATGCTGGAGCGTCGAGTAGAATACGAATTTCCCGCTCAAGTCCACCGATGATTTCCGTTCCCGCAACGCCTCGGACACCCAAGATGCGGTCCTGCAACCAATGGTCGGCCCAGTCTCGGAGCTCCACGGGGCCCCATCGGTCGGAACTGACCGTCAACTGCATCACCGGAAGTTGGGAAGGGTCGGCTTTAAAGACGTAAGGAGCTTCGATGTCCTCGGGCAGTTGTTGTTGGGCCCGGGTCAACGCCGCAAGGACATCCTGGAACGCGATATCGACATCGGCACCGTACTCAAAATGAACGTCCAGCGCGTACACGCCTTCCATCGAAGACGACTCGAGGTAATCCAACCGGTCGACTGTGGCCATCAGGCGCTCCAGAGGATCGGCGATATCCGTATCGATCTCTTCCGGCGTGGCTCCCTGCCACCGGATCTGTACCTTGACGAGCGGGTAGGTGATGCTGGGCAAATAGTCGACCGGCAACCGCCAAAGACCGTAGAGTCCAAGAACAACAAGGGCGATAACAATGGCGCTGATGGCCAGTCGGCGGTGAACAGCATAGTGTGTCAGCTTCATTTTCCTTGCCGGTCGCCTCTCGCCTTGCTCTTCTCTCCAGCCGGCGGTTCAGCCCCGTCTCCTTTCTTCGTGTTATCTGCGTTTCCATTCTTCGAAAGTCTTACGGCGGCGCCGTCCTTGAGTTTTTCGTTGCCGGCGATAATTACCTTGTCGCCAAGCTCAATGCCGGCAACAAGTTGCGTTCGGTTCTCTTCCTCAATACCGATTTCCACCGACCTTGCGATGGCCTTTCCGTCCCGTAGCACGAAAACCTTCTGCCCCTTCGGTGTCATCACAATCGCTTCGACGGGAACAACTACCGCATCATCCACGGTTTTGAGCAACAGCTTCAACCGGGCAAACATGCCCGGGAGAAGGTCCAACGGGTCATCCAGAGTGATTTCGATGGTGCGCGTACGGAGGCGGGTATCAAGGTAGGGGTAAACTCGCTCTATCCGGCCTTTCAAATTGTCACCGGAACCGGAATAGGCATCCAAACGGACGTCTACCTGCATATCCATAGCGACGTTCGCGGCGTGCTTTTCAGGGACCGCCGCGCGAATCACCAGGCTCGATGGATCGTACATTTCCAATACGGCCGCACGCGGTGCTACAAACTCACCGTCTCGAACGAGCACACGGGAAACCACACCGTTCCAGGGAGCGGTAATAGAATAGTCTCGGGCGGTTTCCTGCGCCTTGACTAATTCCGCGCGTATTTTCTCATAGGCCGCTTCGGCTTGATCGAGCTGTTCGCCGGGGAGAGCCTCGCTTTCCACCAGTTCGCGCGTCCTGCGTAGATTATCCTCCTCCTTCTTGAGTTCCTCCCGCAACGAGGCAATCAACGCGTCGATGCCCTCCTTTCGCCCAATGGAAAGCAGCACATCGCCAGCCTTCACTCGGTCGCCTTCACGCACACGGAGATTGTGAACCGGACCCTCAGCGGGCGAAGCCAGGCGAGCAACTCGGTACGGCTCCACCGAGCCGGTCAGCTCCAGACTGAGCGACACCGTTTCTTTTCGCGCCGTCATCACCTCTACCGCCGGCGGCTGTTGTCGGTTTGAGGATGGAGCGGTCTCGGATTCGTCCGAGCTGTCACCGCGAAAGAAGAATATCCCGGCCACAGTCAGCCCGCCAAGAACCAGGAATGTCAAAACGGTTTTCACTTTCATTCTTCCCCCATCGCCAGTTTGAGTTGCGCCAGGGCGGTCTGCAGCTCGGCGAGCACCCGATAATAAGTCGTCTCTGTATCCAGAAGGGCGGCTTGCGCATCCAGTACGTCCACAATGGCACCCCTGCCAAGATCGTATTTCTGCTGTTCGATTCGAAGGCTCTCCCGGGCCTGTTCAATGGATTTTCGGATGGCCTCCAGCCGTTCTTCAGAAGACCGGACGTAGGACAAGGCCGTTTCAACCTCGAGCCGAATCCGCAGTTCCAGCTCGCGGAGCCGTTCCTGTGCGGCGGCAAGATCGGCGCGGTGCTCGCGAATCCTGGCGTCGATTTGTCCTCCTTCAAAAAGAGGCATTTCTACCGCAAGGCCGATCCGGCCCACATCGCCGAAGTCATCTCCCTTTCCGCTTGTCGGTCCAACAGCCCAACGCCCGCCATAGGTCCCTTGAAGAAAGACGGTCGGCCAACGCTCCGCTCTGGCAATGTCTACGTTCCTCGCTTGAGCCTCGAGGGCGGTTTGTGCCGCCAGATAGTCATCGCGCTCATTCCGCGCCGTTGCGAGTGCCGATTCGAAGTCCGGGACGGTTATCGTTTCCTTCAATTCCAACTCTCCCTGCAATGAAGTCCGATCCATGCGTTCTTTCACTCCGAGGAAATTGGCCAAGATACGAAGCTGGGTGGTCAGGAGGTTCTCTTCCCGCACCCATTGCTGTTGAATATCCGCAAGGCGGACTTCAGTGCGCATTCGGTCAACCTTGGCGGCCTTCTGCGCTTCGATCAACGCATTCACACGTTTGACATGCTCTTTCAACGTCTTTAGCGAAAACTCGAGAGATTCGATAACACGTTCTTGAGCAAGAATGCTGAAAAAAACGCTGGAAACGTTGAAAACAAGCTCGTCCCGGCTACGGGAAAGCCGATGCACCGCGGTCTGATGGAGGAGATCGGCCGCTTTCACCTGATTTGTTAGTCGACCGCCGGTTACCAGCGGCAGAGACAAAACCACGTCGCCGGAGAGAATGTCCCGACTCAAAACCGCCGGCTCCCCCGGCTGACCCACAGGAAGAAGCCTTTGTTCGTCAAGATGTTGGCTATATGCGCCTGTCGTGCCAATCCTGGGCAGCCGTTCCGCGAAAGCCTGCTCTTGCCGAGCGTGGGCTGCGGCGGCATCCCAGCCGATCGCGGCCACGTTGGGATTACTGGACAAAGCGATTTCGATGGCCTCCTGCAAGGCGATCGGCTTCGCCGGTAATCCCGCGGACGACGGCTTGTCCGATTGCACAGAAACGGTCGGCGCATCGCTGTCGACAGGCAGATATGGATCGGTGGGGTGCATAACGACGCATCCATTGAAAGCAACCAACAGGATCAAACCCGCAACAAGTAGAAATAACGACCACTTTCGCATCCTCGATCAACTCCATTCGGTTGGTGAATTTCATCCGCAAGGAATCGACAGGCGATCCGCCAGGTCCACCTGTGATGACGCCTGACAATCTCCTCGAAGGCCTTGACATCTCCGTCTCGAACAGCCTGCATCAGAGACTCGTCACTGGGCGGGGAGTCAGGCAATCCAGCGCCTCCGGATGTTGCGAAGGCTCACGATGAACAAGCCAACGCAGAATGCGCCGAGGAGGGTCAGGTCGAGAAAAAACGGCATGATGTGCGCCCCGTGGACCGCCCCATGAAGCACGTCGGCTCCATAGGTCAAAGGAAGCGCATACGACAACGGCTTCAGGAAAACCGGGAGATTCTCGATAGGAAAGAAAAGCCCGCAGAGAAAAATCATGGGAAAACGAAAGAAATTGGAGAAAGTCTGAGCCTCGAAAACCTCGCTCACCGCCACGGCAATAAAAAGACCCAGAAACGTCGAGGCCACGGCGATCATAAAGACAGCCGGCAGAAACACGCCCCAGGCGACCTCCGACAGGTCGATTAGAAAAGCGGCCATGAAAACAGGCACAAAAGCGTTCGCCACACCGAACAGGATGGCCCCGCTGGTCTTGGCCAGCATGAGCAGATCCAGCGGAATAGGTGCCAACAGGAGTCTCTCAAAGGAACGGTTTTTCTTCTCGAATGTGACTGTCACTGCCAGCATCGACGTCGTGCCGAACAGGATAGAGACAGCCACGACACCTGGAAGCAGTGTCGATATGCTTCCGAGCCCGCTTCCGGATTTGATGAAAAACATCCCAGTCCAGGCCAGTGGAAAAACAAGTCCCCAACTGATGTTCGGCGGTTTCAAATAATAGGTCCGCATATCTTTAACAAGGATATTCCAGAAGGCGACCCAGAGTTTCATTGACCGCCTCCCCTTTTTTCTTTCTCTTTACGCATCGCATCGACCTCGATGCCGGTGATTCTCACGAAGATATCTTCGAGGCTTGGTCGTACTTTGCGGGCCTCGGTTACTTCCACCCCTTGATCCTCCAGAAAGCGGACAAGTGCCCCCACGCGAATGGGGGTGTCCGCCTCCACCCGTATCACGCCGTGCTTCAGAATCGTGAATTCGATATCCGGAAAAGTCTCCGACAGGCTGCTCTGTACTCCGTTCAGCGCGTTGTCGCATGCGATCTGAACGACATGTTTTTCCTGAAACGGCTGAAGCAAATGCTCAACCGTGTCGACCCGCACAATACGGCCGGACACAATGAACGCGATCCGGTCGCAAAGCCGTTCCGCCTCCTCGATGTAGTGGGTGGTCAGGAATATCGTGGTCCCAGCCCCATGCAGATCGGCTATCAGCTGCCGCAGCTGGCGGGCGCTGGCAACATCGAGACCGGTGGTGGGTTCGTCCAGAAACAGGATCTGGGGTTCGTGGATGATCCCGGCAGCGATCGTAAGTTTGCGCTTCATGCCTTTGGAATAGCCGCCGAACTTGCGATGTGCCGCGTTGGTCAGGCCGAAATCGTCAAGAAGCGCCCTGGCTCGGGCCTGTCTATCGGCCTTGCGCATTCCGTACAGCGCTGCACAAAAACACAAGTTCTCAAAGCCGGTGAGTTCCGGATAAAGGTTGCTTTCGTCCGGAACCACACCGGTAAGATGCTGGGCGGCTCTGGGGTGACCTGTACAGTCGATACCGCCGATACGAATCGTACCCGAGTCCGGGCGCGCCAGACCTGTAAGCATATTGATGGTCGTGGTCTTTCCCGCGCCATTGGGGCCGAGAAAACCGAATAACTCCCCTTGAAACACCTCGAAATCCACACCCGCGACGGCCTGCAGTTCATCGAATCGCTTCGCCAGGCCTCGGACTTCGATTGCAGTCCTGTTGTCAGCGCCCATTCATCCTCTCCACGCTTGTTGTGCTCGGATCGATCTTGGTGCTTCGGCAAAAAGTGGTTCTTCGATGTCAACCCCCTCCTAACCTCCCCCGATCTTCGGGGGAGGAAAAAGAGAAAACACTGGGGTTCCGTTTTCTCCCCCAAAGGGGCCGCGCTTGCGTGGCTGCAGTAAGGGGAGATACAGAGGGGGTTGAAGACTTCTCTTGTTCCACCCCGCTAGCTTTTTGCCGCTCCGGCAATTTTCACAAGCAGCAGGATCAAACCGTCACCAACCGATCCGAATCCCGAACGACCTCATATTGATCTTTCAAAGTCGAGAGCGGACACACTTCCGATCCTTCGGAGTTCCGCAGTTTCAGGCACGCTCCACAGGCGAGAAACTCTCCCCCTGCGTCCAGGACCTTTTGAGCCTCCGCTTTCACATTGAATTTCGGGTCTTCAATCCCGTCAATCTCGACACCTCTGCCCGAGAGAAAAATGCGCACCTCATCGCCCTGTTCCAGACTGTAAAGAGCCAGGCGCAAGGCGTTGAAGACAGTCTCCGGATCGGTTTGGGTGATAAGCATCCCGAGCTTCATACGTGCTCTCCTTCCTGTTGGCACTTTTCGTCTTGGGGAAAACAGGGGTGCGTCTTGACGTCACCATGGCATTCTCTGATCTGCTCCGGGCTGCACTCCTCCGGTTTCCCTTTGAGGTGTTCGGGCTTCTGGCAGCAACTGTTCTTTTCGCTCATGATCAGTCTCCTTTGTTTAGGTAATTTCGTACTTGCTTATTCAATGGTCAAAAAAAACGTCAGTTCTTCACTTATCCGTTCCGAGCAGTTTTTCTGCGACTTTGTTCCATTCGGCTAGTGTTTTCTCGTTGATCCGGTAATGGACGAAATAACCCCGCTTGTCCGAGATGACGATTCCCGCGTCCCGCAGGATGCGAAGGTGTTGCGATACCGCCGCCGGCGTAATCTCCAGCGCTCGGGCGAGGGCGTTGACGCAAAGAGACCGACGCTTCAAAAACTCGATCATCCGCACCCGTGTACTTACAGATAAGACCTTAAAAATGCGCGCCTGTTTTTCTGGATCGGTCACAGTTGTCTCTTCGATTAAGTAACTACGCAGATACTTTACAAACGTTCATCCCCCATGTCAACGGGCCAGTACAACTCATCGGGAGAGGTGGCATCCCAGACGCCTTATCCGTTATACTTCCCTTAGAGCAACGCGATCATAAGACAAGAAACGAAGGCAGGGAGTTGGCCAATCATGTTTCAATACCAATTCACAGTGATTGTGCCGACTTCTTCGTTAACCCACGATGAGATACTCGACACCACGGACGCCCTCGGAGACGCAGGGTGCACCGACGCATCCATTCGCGGGCATGCAGAAGGTATGGAGCTCTTGTTTGACCGGGCCGCCGAAACATTACGAGGAGTTAGAAAATGAAAATGTATGGTTTCCGAATTAAGATGCGCGTATTGTCGACTTTACTGGCTGTCGCTGTGCTTGGGGTTTGCCACAATGGTGCAACAGCTGAGAAGCCCCGTGTTATTGCTACGAGTGACGGAGAAATTGATGACGAGTGTTCTATGGTCCGGTTTCTGCTCTATGCAAATGAATGGGACATCGAAGGGATAATCACATCGAGTTCTCAATACCATTGGCAGGGGCACAATTGGGCCGGGGACGATTGGGTTCAACCTTATTTAGATGCTTATGAAAAAATCTATCCAAATTTAGTGAAGCATGACAGACAGTATCCCACACCGAAGTATCTGCAAGCCCGCACGTTTCTTGGGAATGTGAAAGCGGAAGGTGAAATGGAAGAAATTACTGCTGGTTCACAGCATATAGTCGAAGTCTTATTGGATGAATCGGATGACCGCCCCATCTGGCTCCAGGCCTGGGGTGGTCCGAATACCATTGCCAGAGCCCTCAAAACGATTGAAGAAGAACACACGGGGAAAATGGCTTATGTGGCGAACAAGATACGGCTCTTCTTTATCTGGGAACAGGATTCCACCTACCAAGATTATATCCGTCCAAACTGGGGGAAGTACAACATTCCCACGATTATTTCCGACCAGTTTATCGCTATGGCTTATGATCATCAGAGAAAGCAGATACCCGAGGAGATGAAGCGTTACTATTCCGCTGAATGGATGAACCAATATCTCCTCCAGGATCACGGACCTCTGCTTGCCTTGTACAAAGCGCATGAGAATGGCCGTTTCCGTTCCGAGGGCGACTCACCTTCGTTTCTGCATGTCATACCGACCGGTTTACGCAGTACGGAGTCGCCCGGCTGGGGCGGTTGGGGCGGCCGTTTTGTGAAGGTGCGCGAAAACACATGGCTTGATCCTGTGCCGGAACCTGGATACCAGTATCCGGAAGGACGGTGGTATGGGGGTTCGGCGTGGGGACGCTCGCGTGTAAAAAAGAAAATTCCACATGACGAGAAACTCACTGCGTATCTCAAACCCCAGTGGCGCTGGATTGATGCGATTCAAAATGATTTCGCGGCACGGGCGGATTGGTGTGTGAAATCCTATGAAGAAGCCAACCACCCGCCGGTGGTTAAACTGACTCATGCGAATGATTTGAATGTGAAGCCTGGGGCAAAAGTAAAACTCAGCGCGAAAGGAACTACCGATCCTGATGGTCACAAACTGACTTTTCGGTGGTGGCGATATAAGGAAGCGGACACCTATGAAGGATCTATCGATATCCAGAATGCCGATAAAGAGGATGCCTTGCTTACGATACCAAGCGATGCCGGGAAGAACAAAACTGTCCACATTATTTGCGAGGTAACCGATAACGGTGCTCCTCCATCAACGAGATACCAGCGGGTGGTTATCAACATCGAATAGCAAATCTGCAACATAGAAAACCAACACGAAGGAGAATCGGATGTACAAAGTATTTCTTTCACTTTCAATTATGATGATTCTTTCAACTAAGATATCTTTATCTTCTAATGATGTATTAGAATCCGTTCATTCGCCGGATTATGCTAAGCCCAGGATTATTAATACCACCGACCTTGGTGCGGACCCAGACGATGAACAATCTATGGTACGTCAATTGGTTTGCGCAAACGAATATGATATCGAAGGCTTGATTGTTTCGACCGGATGCTGGAAGAAGTCTCAAAGCAATACCGACATGCTCGATAAAATCCTCAACGCTTATGGTAAGGTGGTTTCAAATCTCAGCGTGCATGCTGACGGGTACCCCTCTCTTGATTACTTAAAGTCCATTTCTGTAATGGGGCAAAAGAGTTATGGTATGAGTGATGTCGGTGCAGGCAAAGATAGCCCCGGTTCCGAACTGATTATTGCAGCAGTAGATAAGGACGACCCGCGACCTGTATGGGTTACAGGCTGGGGAGGTGTAAACACTATAGCACAGGCGCTTTGGAAAGTACGTGAAACGCGCTCGCCAGAAGAGTTATCTAAGTTTCTGAACAAATTACGTGTGTTTGACATTCTGGGTCAGGACGACGCAGGTGCATGGATCGCGAAGAATTTCCCTGAGCTGCTATATATTCGTGCTACAGGGGTCTATGGATGGCAGCCATCTGATGAACATTTGGACAAGCATATCCAAAACCATGGTCCTTTAGGGGCTGTATACCCTGACCGAAAATGGGCTACGGAAGGCGATACGCCCGCTTTCATGCATGTGTGTCCCAATGGGCTTAACGATCCCGATAAGATTGATCAAGGTGGCTGGGGCGGCCGTTTCAGTCTCACCAAGAAGAGCGGTATTCGAAGTATGTCAGGCGTCAAGAAAGAGACAGAAACAAAATACGATCCGTACTACATGTATGGAAACACGTCGGAGGGGGCCAAAGCGATCAAACGCTGGAGCAAAGGCTATAATAACGACTTTGCAGCCCGCATGGACTGGAGTATCGCCAGCAACTACGCGGATGCCAACCACCACCCTATCGCCGTTGTGAATGGCGACACCTCCAGGCAGGTCTTGGAAGTTTCGGTTTCTCCCGGTTCGAACGTCACACTCAGTGCGGATGGTTCCAGCGATCCTGATGGCGACTCTCTTGTTTACTCGTGGTCTTTTTACAGTGAGCCCAGTTCCTATAGTGGAAATGTGACGATTGAAAACGGTTCCTCTGACTCCGCCACTGTAGCAATTCCCTCAAATGGAGGTGGTAAAAACATTCACATAATCTTGGAGTTGCACGACAATGGCTCTCCGAATCTTTACGCTTACCGCCGTGTGATCATCAACGTGCAGTGATATTCCATTGTCATGGAGCGTGGTTGTTGATAGAGAACTTGAAGATCTTGGCAGGATAAAACGAGAGAATAATAGTGAGAACACATAACTGTTCTAGGGAAATTGTGATGAAGAAATATCGTTATTTAATCCTATTTGTTTTACTTTCAATATTGCAGGCTCCTCGATCCATAGCCGTTGAAAATAAGGTGGCTAAGCCCTTTATGTGTGCTAACATGCGAGATGAAAGTACCGCATCAAGTTCCGACACAAAGACTGAGGAGCCACAGGAGAACTTCCAAAGACTGCGCGTGGTCATGTCAACGGATTTTCCACCGATTGGCGTCGTCAAGGGGGGCAATGTACCAGACGATCGTAAAAGCGACCCGGATGATATGCAGTCGATGGTTCGTTTCCTGTTGTATGCCAATGAGTTTGACATCGAAGGATTGATCGCTTCATCGGGTACTTTCGCCAATATAGCCAAGAAACAGAATATACTTGATGTAATCGACCGCTACGAGATGATCTATGAGAACCTGAAGAAGCATGATCCCTTATATCCTACACCTGATTATCTGCGTTCGGTGACTTTTCAGGGGCACAGCGGCACATGGGGCAAAAAGGGCAGGGTGAATATTGGCAAAGGCAAAGACAGCGAGGCTTCAGAGGCGTTGATTGCTATCATCGATAAGCCCGATCCCCGTCCGGTATATATAGGTGTTTGGGGTGATTGCAGTGTTGTAGCGCAAGCCGTGTGGAAGGTACAGAATACGCGCAGCGCTGCCGAGTTGGAAACCTTCCTCAGCAAGTTACGTATTCATCAAATCGCGCCCCAGGATGGCACGATTGCCTGGTTGCGCGGTACGTTCCCCGATTTGTTCATCATCCACTCGCACAAGACTTACCAGGGCATGTTCGGCGGCTCTGACCCGATTTCAAACCTCGACTGGGTTAACGAGAACATTCGCAATAACCACGGACCTCTCTGCGCTGTGTATCCGCATGAAGGGATGGGATGTACCGGGGTGTGTGAAGGGGACTCGCCTTCGTTCTTGTGGCTGGTGAGCGCGAACCGCGGATTGAACGACCCCGAAGATCCCACTCAGCCCAGTTGGGGTGGACAATTCAAGAAAGACGGGGCAATTCAATCCATTGGAGAATCTTATTGTGTATCACGTTTATTCTAAAGCACTCTTCGTGATACTTGTCAGTCACTTCTCAGTCTGCGATGGCTCTTCCCAGGCAGCTTCATCTTCGGCAACTGCTTCCTCTTCAGTCTGGGTTTCGTAATGCTCAAGAACACGTTTGACTCGTTCTTCATCCCAGCCCTTTGGGAATCGGCTTTGTCTCATCGTTTTCATTTTCTTCGGTTTTGGCGCCAGCCCAGCTTATCCTCTGTCTTCTTTTCAAAGGATTTCGTCATAATGTCATGTCTTTTCCACAAGTTGTCCGTTGACAAATTTGTGCACAACACTGGATATCAGAGTCTGGTAAGGAAGACTTTCTTCCAGTGCCTTTTTCTGAACTCGCACGAAATCATGCTGTGTTAACCTGATACTGATACGTTTATCCTTTCGGAGGGTAGCGCGAGCCGCTTCCTCGTAGCGTTTTGCTTCATTATCGGAATCTGGAATCCGTTTCCACTCACCTCGTTCAACGGAATCAAGAATCTCTTTCTCCTCTTTTGTCAATCTCATCGTCCATGCCTGCCTTTGCTATCGCGCATTCTTTGCGATTAGCTCCCGTACAGCAGGAACCAATTCATTTGGGACTTGGACGAAAGTCTGCGATGGCTCTTCCCAGGCAGCTTCATCTTCGGCAACTGCTTCCTCCTCAGTCTGGGTTTCGTAATGCTCAAGAACACGTTTGACTCGTTCTTCATCCCATCCGTTTGGGAATCGACTTTGTCTCATCGTCATTATCTCCTTCGGCTTCGACGGCGATAGGCTTTGCGAAGTCACCCAGCGGTGCGGCGACTGGTCAGCGTCTATCACGGTGACTTTTCATCCTGATCGGGACGCTTCGGTGGGAATGAAACCACGTTCTTGCCCGGCTGCTCCTGTTTCTTTTGGAGATCTTTGCAGATGGCATCCAGGTCGTAGTTGAACTGCCTTGCGTATTCGTCGCGAGCTTTCCGGACTTCGTCGACTATTCGATCTTCAGTCATCTTTCTGCTCCAGGGCAGGCCAGGAACGGATTCACCCGTGATTTGAGAATCCGCAGTCCTGGTCTGCTTGGATATCTGTCTCAGGTAGCTTCCTTCGCGAGAACCCGCAGTTCAGCTGCGACCGGCAGTTCGAAGACTTCTTTGCGGAGGAGGCGGGTTGAAAAGAAGAGGATTTCGAGATTCTCTACCTCGCCCGTATCGGGGTTCAAGCGTGCGACTATTTCGTCGCCCAGCTCTTCCGAATCTTGCTCGGCGTAAGGGCTACACCTGTCAATGTACAGAATGTCCGCCTCGCGGTCGTACCTGAACTTCAAGGTCGCTTCCATTCCACTTCTCCTTCCACCAAGCTCCTGGCCAAGTAAGCTGTGATGACCCAGTGCCGCTCGCTCGGTTCCGCCTCGCTGACTACTACGACCACCACGTGTTTGCCCTTCCGGAGATCATTGTACCATCGGGAGAACAACCTGGCACTACTGAAGCGACTACTTCGGCGAGCCTGATCCGGGTCGACCAGAGTTTTGCCGATCAGCTCCCTGTGTTCCGGCAGAAGATCAGGGTGTCGGTCGGTGATGTGCCTCTCTCGCTCCTCAGTCAGTTCAACCTCACCTTTCAGGTACGGGCACATCTTAAGCCTCAATTTAAGGTGCGCAGTTGCTCAGACTCTCGGTTCGCAGTAGGCGTATGTCTCGATGCGCGCGACAGCAACAATGTTCAGGATGCCCCGTGGCGGCATCCTGCTGACTTTGGCTACGCTGCTGCCCGGAATCCTCCTCCAGCCAGACGGAGAGGTCAACAGAATGCCGGTCTGTGAAGGGGTCAACTTCCTAGCCGTCATTATTGGACTGTTCAAAGCGGCGAGGATTCGCGTTATAGAGATCTTTCGCCAGACATCTGATGTACCCATTTGGGTCGTTGTCCATCTTCAGCACACGAAAGAGTCCGGTTTCTTGGAGAAACAGCTCCTTTTGGCGAGGATCAATGGCCTTATCCGAAAGAAAAAAACACCAGAAAAACCCTCCTAGGAGGAGTCGGACACAGTCGACACCATAGGGGTTCGCCATTCCCATGCAGTGGATCATGTTGGACGTGATGTCCTCGTGCTGGGAAGAATAGACGATCACACATCCGTAGGTCTCCGCATTGCCCGGTGTCTCGTCAAGCAACATTCTTCTAAGAACCTGTTCATGTTTGCCAAGGTTTACGCGCGAGAATCCATCATCGTCGCTTATGCCGACGCGCCAAAGAATCGACAGTTGAAAAAGCTTGAACGTAGCGTAATCAACTCTGCACTCGAAGCCCCTAGGATCATTCAAGGTGATTTCAATGGACCTCCCTCCGTAGAAAACTCCTCGAGCGTAGCCTTCCCATCGGCTGAGCTTGCCTTCGCACCTCTTGCAAAGAAGTCTTTCCCGAATTCCCTTTTGGGCGTAAGGAGGATGGCTGTTGGGTTCGGTGGAGAGGATATTGAAGCGGTGCTTGTCATCATAGAGCCCATTCTGCTCGTAGAAGAATTCAGGGATCACGTGCGAATTGCACAGAGCTGCCTGTCGGGAACAGAGACGGCATTTCCCCTTATCAGGCTGCATTCCTCCAGAGCAAAGACAGTTCATAATCTCACCTCCAGAAGTCCACTTCTCTCGTGACGGCACGGAGCAAGACGCCGCACCGCGTATAATCTAAACACACCCACCTCGTACACAACATCTCCACCTAATGAGATTTGTATACCAGGTCAAAAGCATGCTCATCTGCGGGGGTGGATACTGTTATTCGGAGCGTTTTTGGCTTGCTGGAAGCGACAGGAGGCTCGATCTGCACCACCCCTCCCTTGACTTGGTCTGGTTGGACGGTCGTCAGCCGAAGCAGCGACTGCAATCCGCTCAATTTGGCATTCCTTCCTGCTTCGATAGCCGTGATTTGCTGGTTCGTATTGGCATCTATGACAGCCTGGGCTTGCGCTGTCGCAGCTGGCTCAAAGGTGGTGCTGAATCCGCTGTACGTCCCGTAGCTTGTCGTGCCAAAGGTGCTGCTTGTCCGCGGCTGCGCAGCCCTAATGCTGGCGGACATGCCGTTCAACGCCACGGCAAAAGCCTGCCACGCCGCATCTGTTTCTATCTTCTTCTTCAGTTCTTCATACGTATAGACTTTCAGGGTCTTGCCATCGAGGGTAGCTCCGACATTTCTCGGCGAGATGTTGAACGGCTCGGATGAGTTGTTCTTCACCTGAATGAATACGGCTGCGTTCTGTTGTCGGTTGAAGGGTATCGTCGAAAAGCTCAGCAAAACAGCGTTAGTCTTCTCTGATATGAGTACAGGACACCCGCTCTCGTAGCGAACCGAGTCTTTCATTGCTTCAGGCAGATCTAGGCGGGCGGTGGCACACCCACTTACGAAAAAGGCAATGACCGGCACTACTAACAGAACGACATATCGGCTTGGTCTTATCATGGCACGCTCTCTCCTTCCCGTGACGCTGAACATCTGGTGCACGATCGTTGACACGCCCATTTCTCATGCCACTTTCAATCACAATCCTCCTTCGATGAATGAGGTTTTGTCCAGTTAACAACCTGTCCGGATGCTGATTTTTGGACATCCTTCAACTTATCAAAGAGGCGTCGAAGATCGTGGTCGCACTCCTTCGCCAAATCCTCTTTGATCGCCCCCGAAGCTCTTTTAATATGTGATCAGTCATAGTTTGCTTCTCCCATTCAGTTGTTCCAGCGCCTACGCCCGGGAGTCCAACTCCCGGGAGATCGCTCTGGGACCGGCCAAACACTCACCGCACAACTGCGTCCAACAGCTGAACCTTGCAGGAGCCAATCACATTCACAACCGACCAAACCGTTCCCTCGAACTCGATATGCCGGTCTTTCTTTAGAGAAAGGGCCGTTGCCTCCGGTACCTCAAAAACAACGTCATATGTATTCGGCTCACTCTCTGGCGGTTCCATATCGACAAATACCTCATATACACCCGATAGTGTCAAACGGACCTCCTCGACATAGCCCTCCCAACGGATCCTCTTGCCGCGCAGCGACTCCTCGACCATCTGTTGCTGCGCCGGATCGGCCCCTACAACGGACTCCTTGATCTGCTCGAAAGTGATGGGCGATTTGTCTACATCGATATCGAGAGAGTTCTGCTCTTGCTGGACTCCAGCAGATGAAGTCGCATATTTGGCCGGCTGCTGCCACAGCGAGCCGATGATCACGATAGAAATTAGTTGAAGAATACAGGCCACAACGACAACGACAGCAAGTATCTGTGTCAGCTTGCGGCAGCGCTGTTCCAGCCTTTGGATATCAGAGGTGTCCGTCATATTGATAAACCTCGCCCCGTTGCAAATATCGTGTTCTTCTTCGCGTCAACCCCACCCGAGCCCTCCCCAGTCTTGATGATCCGGTAAAAAGTCAGGTTGGTACACAACGGAAGGCTTTCAACCCCCTCTGTATCTCCCCCAATCTTGATGGGACCGCAAAAAATCGCGAAGGGTAAGAATAGAGAAGTATTCAACCCCCTCTGTATCTCCCCCAAACTTTGGGGGAGAAAATGACTCAGCTGCGTCCGTTTCTTTTCCTCCCCGAAGATCGGGGGAGGTTAGGAGGGGGTTGAAGTCCGTATCCCAGACTTTTTGCGAACCCCCCAAACTTGGGGGAGAAGACAGCGCGACATGTTCGTTTCTTCTCCTCCCCCGAGACCGGAGGAGGAATCTCATGGCTTGCCGAAGGCAAACATGAGAACTCTAAAGGAGGGGGTCGATATCTCCTTTCGTCTGCTCCACCGACTACCCGCCGATCCATCAAGTAACAATCTCCCGCTTCTTCCGGTCGAATCGCACCGCACGCTGACCTCGAAGCGAGAGAATCCCCATCTGCATCGCCACTTGAACCTTCGCGCCGAGTTCGATGTTTCCCGCGGGTTGAGTTCGATTCCGGCAGCACTCGAAGAACTCCGACCAAAACTCAGGAAATCGCGTTTTCAATTCACTCGGGATACGTTTCTCTTCTACAGAGGAACCCTGTGTCGGTTGAATGACGATATCGTTTTCTTGGAAAGTCATCGTCGCATCCCAACCGCGAAGAATCGGACGCTGATCGGTTCCCAGTGCATTGAAGTCGTTTCCCTGCGTTCCAGTGACAAGCGCCGTGAAACCGCCGGGATACTCAACAATCATATTGCACGTATCCGGCACTTCCCGTTCCGAGTAGCGGTACTTTCCGCCGGTGCAGACAACGAGCTCGGGATAGTCCAACCCCAGCATATACGCAACGGGCGTGAAGGGATGCGGATACAGATCGGTGGCCGGCCCGCCTGCGTAATCCCAATACATCCGCCAGCGGAAGAATCGGCTTACATCAAACTCGCGCCATGGACAGTCGGCGGCCAGGTACCGCTCCCAATCAAGATCGGGACCGGGTTTCGCATCCCAATCGTCAACCGGCATGCCCCGCTCGCCCCAATCGCCGACACGATAGTATCCTGTTTCCGCCATGAGCGGCTTTCCGATCGCACCGGCCTCAATCATCTCCTTCGCTTCGTGATACGCCTTGATCGACATCCATTGCGTACCGATTTGGATCAATCGACCGGTTTCTCGTGCGGTGTCCACGAGCCGGAACGGCAACTCAATCTGGCTCCAATGACAAAGCGGTTTTTCACAATAGACGTCTTTCCCCGCGCGCATAGCGTCCAGCGCGTGATAACCGTGCCAATGGTCCGGGCCGGTCGCCAGAACAACGTCGACATCATCCCAACTCAACAGTTCTTCATGGAGCATCGTGCCTCTGCCGCCGGTCCGCTCTTTGGCCTTTTCCATACGCGGACGGTAGATGTCACACACGGCGGTAATCGCTGTATTCGCGCCTTCTTCTTTCAGTCGGAGAATCGTATTGATATGTGCACCGGATCGGCCTCCGCAACCGATCACACCAACATTGATGCGGTCATTCGCTCCAAGGACGCGGTTCGCGGATGCTGCGGTTAGTGCCGCCGCCGCAACGGTTGTGTTGAACTGCCGTCGGGTCATCGTTGAGCGTTTCTGTGCGTTATCTTTCTGAGACGGTTTGCTGGTAGCCATTCTCGGACCTCCATCAGGCAAGTGTTACAGCAAACATTACCTGAGACTCGCCGGTTTGGGAACTGTATCCGGCGTCATTGACGATGCGGCAAAAAGTCGGCGGAGTGCAGGAAGTGAGGTATCAACCCCCTCTTGAGCGACCCCAGTCTTGGGGGAGAAGAGAAGCGTTTGCGTGTCTATTTTCGGGCTCATGCGAACGCCGGCTTTCGCGGACCTCCCTCCCCAAGATTGGGGAGGGTTCGGGTGGGGTTGACGTACAAGAACCACTTTTTGCCGGACCGTCATCATTCGAGGAGACGGAAAAGACTCCCAACCGAGGCAAATCCTTTGATTCGGGACGCAGAATAGTCGACCGCACTGCTCTCTCTTGTGTTTGGCTGCTCGGCATTCGGCGGTACATTGAAAAGAAAAGGCGAAGGAACTGCGAACTCAAATGACATATAAAGATGTGAATATTCGTTACGACGTAACTCGTTTAACCGACGACGATCTGTTTCTGTTCAACGAAGGTAGTCATTATTATCTCCATGAAAAGCTCGGCGCCCATCCCATGACGGCGGGCGATGGCACCGAAGGCACGTATTTCGCCGTTTGGGCTCCCAACGCGCAAGATATCAACGTTATCGGCGATTTTAACGATTGGACCAACGACCGGCACTATCTTTCCGCGAGAGGATCCTCCGGTATCTGGGAAGGATTTATACCGAACATCGGTCAGGGCGACAAATACAAGTTTCATATCCGTGCCCGCAACGGGTACCGTATTGACAAAGCCGACCCTTACGGCACTCATCACCAAACACCGCCGGCTACCGCGTCGATCGTCTGGCCCCTCGACTACCAATGGGATGACGACAACTGGATGCAAGACCGAGAGGGACGGAGCAGCCACGATGCCCCCATATCCATCTATGAGGTTCACCTTGGTTCCTGGATACGAGAATCGGAAGATCTAGGCGGTCCTCTCACCTATCGCGAGTTGGCACCCAGGCTGGCTGAAT
This sequence comes from uncultured bacterium, assembly GCA_964612675.1. Taxonomy (GTDB): domain Bacteria; phylum Hinthialibacterota; class Hinthialibacteria; order Hinthialibacterales; family JAKPRU01; genus CAZTDD01. Next base: position 16,211 of record CAZTDD010000008.1, on the reverse strand, counting down.
ATATCCTCGAAACGGGTTTTACGCATGTCGAGTTCATGCCGGTCATGGAACATCCTTTCTATGGTTCGTGGGGATATCAGGTCACCGGCTATTTTGCTCCGACAAGTCGGTATGGCACGCCGCAGGATTTCATGTATCTGGTGGATTACCTGCATCAACGAGGAATCGCCGTCATTTTGGATTGGGTTCCTTCCCATTTTCCGACCGACGCGCATGGTCTCGGCTATTTCGACGGAACCCATTTGTATGAACACGCGGATCCGCGACAGGGGATTCACCCGGAGTGGGCGAGTTGTGTCTTTAATTATGGACGCAAGGAGGTACAGAGTTTTCTCTACAGTAATGCCTTCTTCTGGGCGGAGAAGTATCATGCTGACGGCCTACGCATGGACGCTGTCGCCTCGATGTTGTACCTCGATTATTCCCGCAAAGAAGGTGAATGGGTTCCGAACCAATATGGTGGGAATGAGAATCTGGAGGCCGTTGAGTTTTTGAGACGCTTGAATCACGAGTTGTACGGCCGGTGTCCCGGAATCCAGACCTACGCCGAGGAATCAACCGCATGGCCCATGGTCTCCCGGCCCACGTACCTGGGCGGCCTGGGTTTCGGTTACAAATGGGACATGGGTTGGATGAACGACACCTTGGATTATTTCCGCCAAGACCCCATTTATCGAAAATTCAGTCACAGCAAAATAACCTTTCGCATGATTTATGCGTTCACCGAAAACTACGTGATGCCGCTTTCTCATGACGAAGTGGTTCACGGAAAAGGCTCTCTGATGGGGAGAATGCCCGGGGACTACTGGCAGAGGTTTGCGAATGTTCGGATCCTGCTCGCAAATCTTTACACACAACCGGGCAAGAAACTCCTGTTCATGGGAAATGAGCTCGGTCAATGGAAAGAATGGTCCCACGACCAGGAACTGGATTGGAGTCTGCTCTCTTATCCACTCCACAAAGGCATACAACGATGGGTCCAAGATCTAAATCGTCTGTACCGGCAACATCCCGCGATGCACGAGCTGGACAATCATCCGGACGGGTTTGAATGGATCGATTGTCTGGATAACGAGAACAGTGTGATTAGCTTCCTCCGGAAAGCAAAAACAACCACGGAGTTTATACTGGTTGCATTCAACCACACGCCTGTCCCTCGCTACAATTATCGTATCGGTGTCCCGCGTGAAGGTCACTGGGATGAGTTACTCAACAGCGATGCGGATATATACGGTGGAAGCGGGTGCGGCAATTACGGCGGTTGTGCCGCAGAAGACATCCCCAACCATCATCATCCATACTCAATCAATGTGACGTTGCCTCCCCTGGGCTGTGTGGTCTTCCGAAACGAGGCTCGTTGAGGACAAAAATCAGTACGAACTTCGGGTTCAAGGGCAGATATGAATTATTTCTGTCTCATTTGTACCGACCGCAAACGGTTGACCGCAGCGGCAATTTCAACTTTTCGAGGCCTTGCGAAATCGCCCGGGTGACGTTCACCCCGGTGAAACGGGTCCAATTCATCCAATCCATTCTCATCGAAAAAGCATTCGATTGCGTCCACCACCTGACGCATTGAGGTCTTCCCGTCCATGAAGCGCTCCGTCGCAAGATGAATCGCACAGCCAATCGCGCGGGTTTGACTAAAATCGACCAGTTGCTCCACAGAACGCAGGTCGATCCGCTCTTTGCCGAAGAGAATTAAATCCAACGCTTTCGCGTCGATCTTCACATCGCGCCGTCCTCGTGACGGATCGAAACTCTCCGGCAACGGATAGCGCTCGGTCACATCGGAGACGGAACCGACCTTTTCTTCTCTGCGTTGGCTCTGAAACATCTCGCCAACCTGCTTTGCCTCTTCAGTCGCATCGGAAGGCAGGTAATTCCGCATCATGATCACGGTATCTGCAACATCGATATAGTCGCCGCAGCCGCCCATAACAAGAACGGTGGAAACGCCTTGTCTTTCATACAGCTCCCGTACGCGGTCTAAAAATGGGGTTATCGGTTCATTTTCTTTGCTGACCAACGCCTGCATTCGAGCGTCTCGGACCATGAAATTGGTCGCCGAGGTGTCCTCATCCAATAGCAAAACACTTGCTCCTACTTCGAGTGCCTCGACAATATTTGCGGCCTGACTTGTGCTTCCGCTGGCGTCGTCGCTGCTGAACTCAGCCGTACTGCGCCCGTAGGGCAAGTTGTTAATGAACGGGCTGATGTCCACCCGCTCCACACGACGACCGTCTTCCGCACGGATTTTCACTGCGTCCCTATAGGTAACAACATATTCGCGGCCATCGTTCGGGATATGCGGATACACTCCCCGTTCGAGAGCACGCAATAGAGTCGATTTCCCATGGTAGCCCCCTCCGGCGATCAAGGTAACACCTTTCGGGATTCCCATACCGGAAATACACCTTGAATTACCACTTTCAGTGGGAATCGGATTCGGCAACGAGTCGATTTTTATCCGCAGCGAATCTGGAGATCTGAACGCAACGGCTTTATCGATAGAAAGCGGCCGGTCGCTGGCACCGCTCTGACGAGGCAAAATCGCCCCGTCGGCGACAAAAGCGATCAATCCCAATTCATCGAGTCGTCCGCGAATAAACTCCTGATTTTCGATGCATTCTACAAAAGCACGGATCTCACGTGATGACAGGTTACTCCAAATCAACGAACTATCGACGATCTTCGGCAGCTCGGTACATAACATAGCCTCCGCCTGTCTACCGAGGACCTTCCGGCCCGCAGCCGGTAAACCAACCGCAAGCCTCGCTTCGATCCATTCGTCTTTCACCACAGTGGCAGTCCGTTCGAGCACTTCCTGCGCTCCCCTGTCGATGGCGATTAGGCCGCTCTTGCCGGACCCCCGGTCGCCTCGGATGGATTTGCCAATACTCCTGCCGATTTCTCGGGCCAGGTAGTCCTGAAGCGCAATTCGGCGAGCGAAACAGTCCGAGAGGTCGTGAGGTACACCGGATGTTTCTCTTGCAATTCGGACACGTACTTTCGAAGGCGCCGCAAAAGGATCGCCTTGCACATGGTCGATATAAACAGAGATCTTCCCCGTGTCGTACGCACCTTGGATATCTTTATAGGCCTTGTATCCTTTTCCATCAATGCGGTGCAGTATGCTTTTGAGGCTGTCGATATTCTTCATCTATGATTCACACCTATAGATACAAATTTGAAGTGACCAGCGTGTACACCTTGGATTTTGGTTCATCATTTTTCAGTATAACGTCCACTCTTTCATGTCCAACAGGAGCCTAGAGACAATTCGGCGCTGGATGACAGGTTTTCATCGGGGTATACTGGAAACAAACCTTTTTCCGAAACGTATCTCAGGAGTGCGTACATGAATTCTCCAGCAGTCTCGCAGTTCTCGCGATTCAAATTGTTTTTCCTTCCGGCCGTATTGTGCTTAGTCGCTGTTGGTGCAGGACACGCTCAAGATAGCGTTCCTCAGCTTGGATTTTTCGAAACATCGTTTGAAATCGACTTGGAATACGAGAATCCATACGACTCGGAAGATATTCGTGTCGATGCAACGATCCTGTCGGCTGGATTTGAACGGCAGGTTCCATGCTTCTTCGACGGCGAGAACGGTTGGATCCTCCGGTTCACACCGAAACTGCCGGGGGATTATTCGTTCCGTGTAAACGCTGTAACTCGTCAGGAATCGAAACTCGTTCATTCCGGTGAATTTGTCGTCACCCCGAGACGCGATAGAGGTTTCGTGCGGATCGATAACACTCGTCTCCGCCATTTCTCGTTCGAGAATAATGACTCCTATTTTCCTTTGGGTGAAAACCTTGGCTGGGTCAGTCCGGCGAGGTTAAGTACATGGACCGATTATCTTCGGGAATGCGAAAACGCCGGGATCAATTGGATTCGTATCTGGATGTGTCCGTGGGGAAGGACTGAGATCGAGTGGACAGGAAACAGTTATCATGGTTTGGGCACATACAGTCTGCAAAACGCCCGGATGATCGATGGCATATTTCGGGAAGCGGAACAGCGTGGCATCTATATCCAATGGGTGATCAATCACCACGGTCAATACTCAATCAAGACGAACCCCGTCTGGGATCAAAACCCATACAACACAAGGAACGGTGGGTTTCTTCGAAGTCCAGATGAGTTTTTCCGTGATGAGGAAGCGAAACGACATTACAGGGATCGCCTTCGCTACCTGGTCGCTCGCTGGGGATACAGCACACACCTGATGGCATGGGAATTCTGGAATGAAGTCAACCTGACAGCCAATTTTCATTTTGAAACAGTGAAAAGCTGGCACGAAGAAATGTCGGCGTATCTACGCACGATCGATCCATACAACCATCTTCAAACAACAAGCGGTTCAGGCGACTACGACCGCATGGAGAATATCAACGGACTCGATTACCTCCAGACGCACGCATACATTACAGGCATCATCGATAAAATCATGAACACCTCCAAGCGTGCCGCTCTCGAACATCCTGACCGGCCACATTTTTTCGGAGAACTCTCCTATGATTATCGCGGCCCGAACAAAGGCGATCGTGACGGTGTTATTCTTCACAATCAGTTATGGGCTTCGGTGCACGGATGGGATTCCGGTACCGCGATGACCTGGTGGTGGGACAATTGGGTCCGCCCGTATGATCTTTATTATCATTTCGAGGCATTGTCCCACTATGTGGATGAGATCGACTGGCTGAAACAGGAATTGCTTCCCCTGGGAACGAAAGTTACTGCACATCCGAGAGATTACAGCGATTTTGTCTTTGGTCCCGGCCTCGGTTGGGCTGAAACCGACCGAGAACGATTTATCATAAACCGCGATGGGACGGTGGAAGGTCTTGGACGATGTTCCTCGTTCGTTCATGGTCAATATCACCGCGAAATGGCACCGAATCCGATTTTCGAAATCGACCTAAAACATCCCGCTCAGTTCGGATTCGAGATTGGAACGGTGGCCAGGGCCGGGGCCGGCTGCTCGATACTTCTGGACGGAGAGCGAGTTGAGCGCCGAGTATTCCCTGCGCGGAACGATGACTACGATCCAGCAGTCGAAGGAGAATTCTCCATTTCCGTCCCGAGCGGGAAACATGAAATCGCTGTCAAAAACAACCGTTCCGATTGGTTCCGGGTGGAGCGTTTTTGGGTGGAGGATTTCGTCCCGCGCCCCCTGGCGTATGCACGGGGTGACGAGGAACTGATACTTCTATGGATTCACGATCGTCCGCATCGGTATGCGGTCATCGAGGATTACGGAGAATACGGTCCTCTTCATGAATCGAAAGTGAGTTTGCCCCAGATCCGAACCGGTGTCTTTGAGATTCATCAATTTGACACATACACAGGGGAACGCGAAAGACTGCCGTCAGTAGAAGCAGGTCCTGAGGGCCTCACTGTTACGATCCAGCCTTTCGAAAAGGACATAGCATTTCATCTGAAGAGAGTCGATACTGCCGTCGGAATTGCGCCGTTACATTGACCCTGGAAAAGTGCCTTAATCATTCGCTTCCGGCGCTTGAATTTCACGTGTTGTTTTCTCGATGGGCGTCAATTCTTCGATTTCGCCCCTCACACGTGAACTCAGATCGGTGAACCGGCGTGCGGAAACCAAAACGCGGGATTCGAGAGACGCTGCGGATTTGTTATAGCTTTCGACCGCTCGGTCGAGCCCTTTTCGCACATCGATGAAATGACTGATACAGACACGAATACGTTCATACAGTTCACTCCCGAGTTTGCTGATCTCTCTTGCGTTCTCCGCGATTTGCTGCTGCTGCCATCCATAAGCGACCGCTTTCAGTAGCGCGATCAAGGTTGTCGGTGTGGCGGGAATCACTTGATCGCCGACCCCTTGCTCGATCAATCCCGGGTCCTGCTCAAGAGCCGCACTGAAAAAACTCTCCCCGGGAAGAAACAGAACCACAAACTCGGGAGCGGAGTCGAATTGGCCCCAATACGCTTTGCTGCTCAACTGACGCATGTGCTCCCTGACCTGACGAGCATGATTCTTCAGTTGTATGCGGCGTTCCTCTTCGTCCTGTGCTTCGAGTGCCTCCAGATATGCCTGCAGGGGTGCTTTTGAATCCACAACAACGTTTTTTCCGCCGGGCAGTTTCACGATAAGATCCGGACGCAAACGTTTCTCCTCGTGCGTAATCGAGAACTGTTCGACAAAATCGCAATAGGGAATCATCCCGGCGATTTCAACAACCCGTTTCAGCTGGATCTCTCCCCAGCGGCCACGCACTGTGGGTGCTCTCAGCGCTTTCGCCAGATTCCCGGTCTCGAGTTGCAGTTTCTCCTGGGTCGAGACCAACGACTTGATCCTCTCCCCCATGCTGACACTCAGCTCGTGTGTATGAGAATCCAGCTTCTGCAGCGTTTCTTTCATGGGAGTGACCAAATTCTCAACCGCCTTCCGGCGTTGTTCGAGATCGCCTTTTGCCTGCGCCTGATACTTCTCAAGTGTGGCCTGAGCCAGTTTGAGAAAAGATTCGTTGTTACTCTTGAGCGCTTCCGACGATAGAGCCTGGAAAGCGTTCTTGAGATCTTCCGATGCTTTGTCCAGCAAAGCGATCTTCTCTTGAGCCGCCTTTCTCTCATGTTCGAGGTCGGATTCCAGACGTGCAATCGTTTGACTTCTCTCAGCCAGCGCTTCTTCCTTCTCGCTTAATCTCTCGCGAGCATCTTGCAGATCGGCTGTCTCTCCAAGCAGTCGTTCATTGAGTGCAGCTGTCCGCGATCTTCCAAGAAGCCAAATAAGAGCACCGCCGAGAATCGCTCCTACAGCCAAACCGACGGCCAGTGAAATTTCGTCCATAATGCCCCCCTTCGGATGCATAGCGGTATTCTGCCAGGCCGTTCTTTTGTAGCGTGATTCCATCGAAAAATCCACCACCCTCCCGTTCCAAAAAACTGCTTGATTCGCGACACCTTCCCGTCCTATAATTGAATCATGGACTTGAATTGGCTCTTCTGCCCGAAATAGCCACAAGGAGCTGAATTGATGAGAGATGAGAGAGAAGTCTTAGGAGTTCAATACATAGCAGACCGAGCTGTATGCCCCCAAACGGATACAAGAAGGTGGACAGTAGGTCCCGCGATTCGAACGATGTGCCCTTCATCGGGTTTCACCCTGATCGAACTTTTGATCGTCGTGGCCATCATCGGAATCCTGGCGGCCATCGCTGTACCCAACTTCCTGAACGCACAAACTCGATCCAAGCTGGCCCGAGCATACGGCGATATCGATGCGCTGGAAGTCGCCTTGCATTCCTATCGAGTCGACAACAACAAATTTCCTCCTTCCCATAATGGAAGTTCTTACATCGATCCACATATACTCCGATTCGTGTATCTCACAACGCCAATCTCTTACTTGTCCAGTATTCCGCTGGATGTCTTCGCCCGAAAACATACTCCGGATACCGGTGGGTACAACACCATCGGCAGCAACTATGTCGGAGACCCGTACCGATACCTCGAATCTCAGTTCCATCCGACGATTCACCAGTTCAGTACGACCAATGAATACGATCGGTATGTCTATCTTCTATCAAGCCGTGGACCGGATACACTCATGAACTGGCAGATGAGCCCGCGTCTTCCCGATGCCCTGGAATACGATTCCAGCAACGGTCTGACGAGCCTTGGCGATATCAACGTGTTTGGTCCTTGAGGCACGGCCCTTCATTCAGTCAAGGCGAATCCGTGGGTTTACTGGAGAGAATCTCAAGATCGTAGGTAAACCGATCGTAATAGACATTTTCATCGTCTGTCTCCGCTTCTCCCCTCTGGAAATCGACCGTGTCCGACCGAAAATGTCTCTTCGGTGGAATAAACGATTTCCCGTGATCCGAGTTGACAATAAGGCGATGCGGATCCATGTTCCCGAAATAGAATTCCCTGATGGATTTCCGTTCACCTGATTTCAGCGTGTCCCACGAATTTATGGCTTCCACACCAAAATTGGGGTCGACCGGAACCCAACCATACGGATCGAGGTAAATCGTACACCAGTCGTGAAGATTGACTAAATCCGGGTACAGCATCCAGCCGGACTCCCAACGAGCCGGAATTCCGGACATACGGCATAAAACCATAAACAGAAGCGTTATCTGTCCACAATCGCCATACCGATGGTTGAATGCATACTTGCTGATGTTGCGGATAGTAGAATACTCGCGGGCGTAACTATATTTCATGTTCTCCGAGAGCCACAAATAAATCCTTTTTGCCGCATAATAGGGATTCGTTTCGGAACCCACTACTTCTTTCAAAAGCATCTCGAATTCCGGTAGAAAAACAAGGTGAGGAGGTTCTTCTTCCATATATTTCCGGAGATTATCGGGTACAGAACGTGTGACACGATCCGGGTCGATGGAAAAATAACGGGGAATAGATGTGTAAGCATACTCTATAGAGAAACTTGTTGCGGAATCGGCACGGCTTTCCCGTTCTAAATAGACGGACCGGTGTGTGGCGGTCGGGGGTGCGGTAAAGGAAACCTCCGGGGTACTCGATAGGAGTTCCACATTCTGCTGGAAGGAACATTGCTTTGGAAACGGAAGCCAGCATCGGACGGTCTCACCGGCAGGGATAGTGCCCTTTCCAACGACAAGTTTCATTCGGATATGGAAACGACGCGCCCCACGTAACCGCGCATCAGCATCGGTAAGCGTCTTTGTGGAGCTTACAATACGGGCAAGAGACGCCGCAAACGGTTCTTCGCCGTAAGACGCGCTTCGTTTACGGATTTTCGGGTAGCGGTGAAAGAGATTGCTCACACTACAATAAAGGAACCGGGAGTGACCGTCGATTTGCCGCCAGTCGAAGAGCCCCTTCTGTTTCCACAAATCAAATTCATTGTCGGTAAAGTCGGGGATACGTCGATGCAGCTGTCTTCGAATATCCTGCTCGGAAAGTGAATAGTCGGACTGGATCCGCCGAAGCCGTTCGGCTTCCCATAGCAGTGTATCTCGTTTTGTCGCCCCAACATCTTGTGACAACGCCATCTCCTCCAAAAGTCGAATCGCCTCGGTATATGAGCCATTCGATATCAACGGGCGAACCAAAGACGGACTATCCGCCGCCAGCGATCCTACAACAGAAAAACTAAAAAAGATACACAAATAGGCCAGATCTATTTTACCGCGCATTCTCTTCATCGTTTTTGCACCCACAAGAAGTCCAAGCCGATGGACCCCTGTGTATCGTCTTCGGCAACCCCTTCATGCTTTAAGAGAAGCTCATGCTTCCCTTTTGTCAGGTGTCTTTTTTCCGAACCAAAATTGCGCAGCAGCGTTCGATGAGGAACGAAAAGGCTCGTTTCGTCCTTGCCATTGAAATGCAGGCGCTGTCCATCCAACCGCGCAGAAAACTTGCCGGAATCGCAGGTGAGAGCCGCAGTGATATGAATCACATAATCGCCGTCCTCTTGCACGGGTATTGTCAGAATTAATTCATTTCCGCGTCTTTCGGGATTCCACACAAAAAGTTCTCCCCGCGCCCAGAGCCTGCCTTTGCGCAGCCCATAATCCGGGTCTCCTTCAACGAGTTCCTCAGCCTGATAAAAAACAGAATCCCGGGCGGCACCGCGTGCCGCAGGCTCCCAGTCCTCCGGCAATTCCAGGTATCGGACGTCTTCATCGGTGATAGGAAGATGGTCGTCCCTTAGTCCGGGGCATCCGTAATGGTAGCTGATTCGAGCGTACGAAACTCCCGGGGTCCGCTCATGACTGAACAACTCCATATAGAAGTTGATGCGATCCTTGAATGGCAAGGGATCGAGGATGTGCCAGCGATTGTTCGTGACGAATCCCCGGTTCGCGGGGCCGTCGTTTCGCGGCTGGCCGCAATACGGAAAGAGGAAAATATCGCTCGACGACCACGCGTAGTTATAATAATCCTCGGAACCCGTCCCAAATGTCGACGGAACCTGGTCGTCATCCACAAAGATCTTTTCATCGCCTTCACCCCACCAGTTTCCACCAGAACTGGGAACGTTGTTCGGGTTGAGCAAAATCGTACTCGTACCGACATACACACCCTTGCCATCCGCGACCAGATACGGCATGTCCTGCACGGCCTGGTTCGAGGCCACCATGTCATGATCGACGCGCCAGCGTGCACGGAAGTGCATCGATCGTTCCGGCTTCCAATCGTAATCGGAAAGCAATACCGATCCGGTCACGGTCACCGGCTGTTCGCCGCGGTTATCGATCTGTATGCGCACGTGTTTCTCAAACGGCATATAGTAACGGCATACCATCGTCCCATCCGGGCGCACGGTAAAAGGAACCGAATTGAATGGATTGATCCCCGGTGCAGCTCCAAAGAAATCTCCTACAGGAGATTGGATCTGCCCCCACGGGTAACCGTCAAATGAGACGTGGAGAATCGATTGACGGAGTGCTTTGTCCAAATCGCGGGCGCGAAGCCGCAGGGAGAGACACTCTATCGCCCCCGCTCCCTCAGATTCAAATACTATTTGCGACTGTCTTTCCGTGATTCTCGCGGCTATCGGCTCGGGAGAGCGGGATGATTGAAACTCCCAGTTGCCATCGGGATCGCTTAAAACGCCGGCTGCTTGCTGGATTTCGTCTCGATACTGTTTTAGGTCGCCCGGAGAAAAGGTCTGAATATCCGTGCCAGGTTCGTACACACGAATCTGGATTTGATAGAAGTGAATCTCTTTTACATTCCCTATCCAAACAATGCGGCACCGCTCCGCAAAAGGAATCGGATAATATCCTGCATTTCGTTGAGCGAATGTCCCGTCGAAAACCGATTTCCTGAGACCCGCCCGCTCGATATAGGAATCCCAGGGCCGAAGGAGGAATTCCTGCGCAGGTCCCTCGTAGACAGGTGTTTCGGTATCGTCTACTGTCAGCCGGATTGTCCCTTTGATCAGCGCGGTCCACACCCGAACAATCGCGCCCGGTCCGCGAACGTCACAAATCAGATATTCACCGATACCATCCTCACCCGGTTCTACCAGAACAGCTTCGAAATTCGGTATCGGCTCCCCGCCGAACCCGTCCGAATTCGCAAACCAATCGGGACCTCCGGGAAGACTGCTCCGATGATCGTACGATGAAAACTGTATCGTCTTATACGCTGGACTCGGAAACTCCGCGAGGCGGTGCAGATCGATCATCTCCTCGATGAGTGTACCCGTCGTAATCGGTTGACTAAGCGCAGGAGATACGGACACGAGTGAAACGAAAGAAATCGCGAATAGAATAGTCCCTTTCCCCATTTTACCCTCCATGAAGGACGGAATCTGTGTACTTCCAAATGCGCCTAATTTCGCACAGAACGCCTCCATTTGGAAGGGCAAAATAATGCGGCTCCAGCCTCCACCGGCATCTTCTCTCCTCGCCATGGACGTACTTCTCGCACCTCTCGCGAATACCTATTACTCCACCCCATCGAACCACCCGGTCGGAATCTCTCCCCTCTTCCTTGCGATAATCGCATCGTAATACAGAGGTTTTCCACTCAGCGATACGCGATGACAATATCTATGTTGGATCACAACGTCGATTTTCTCTGCCTTAATCATGCGACGAATCAATTTACAGAATCCCGACACATCCTTCGATTCACTCAGAAACGCGTCCTTAATGTTTATCGCAATCCAGCCGGGCGTGGATATAAAGCTATACGCTTCTGCAAACGCAAGGGGCGGAATATCTCCAAACCCCAAAGCCGCAACGGAACTCAAACAGTTGAAACCATACCTCGACAAAGACTCACGCGTTTCGGACCGCAACTCGGTTAAATCTGCAACAAAGAAGTCCGTATAAATACCAGGCCTGTCGCGATCCGCTGCGAGAGCCGCCTCTTCAATAATATCCACTCCGATAATTTCCTTTACCCCCAGCTCTACAAACTGTTCTCCAACCATGCCGTTCCCAGCGCCAATGTCAAGAACACGCAATTCCGATGGATTGAGTTCATATTCGATCAAGGCATTATCGAGCAAGGATCGAATCGTCTTCGGCGAATTACATTTCAGCTTATCATAAAATATCGATTCATAGAGACCCGGGATACTAAAAAGCCGATCATAATCGTGAAGGCGTACTCTTGTCTCCGTTTCATTGTCGAACTTCATCCAGAAATATTCTTCATCTTGATCCAAATGATCACCGACCATAGGAAATCGTATCGAATACTCTTCCGTAACCACTGCTCTCATAATATCTCCTCCTTATGAATAATAATGCGTAGAATTTCGCTTTACATCGACGGTTTCAAATGTGTTTAACACACATTCGTTTACAAATATGCCGATCGGTTTACCACGCTACGCGTTTCCGTGCGCGAACCGATTCACAATACGACAAGCTCTCGCCTGAAATTCGAACACACCTTTCCCATTTCCTCGCACGAGGAATACGTCTCTGCCTTCACACAGGCGTAGAACCAACGCGGAAAGCAACGATTCCAGTTATTCCCTCTCACGACTCACAGAAAATGAGAAAATGCGAACCACAGACCATTGCTGACTCACGGTTTTTCAATAAGCAAAGTCTTATAACAGAGATGATTCCTTTTGAACAAGAAAACAAACAAAACAGGGATAAAAGACAGGTAGAATAATGTGAAATTCATTAGCATTCTCCTCGGTTTGCTAAGTTATGATTGAAGGTATCCTGGCTTCCGGGCCTGAAACTCGCCTACTTCCTCGCCTTCTCATTCACCCAAGTGAACAATGGCATGTGAGGTTTCGTTCCCGGTTACAGTGGCGGGACCGCGCCGGATTCTCACCGGCTTCCCTTTTCCTCGCATTTTAGACGATCACGATACCGGGTTCAAGTGATCTGTTCTGTATATTCATGATTCATGCAACTCTTTTTCTTCTCTTATACTAAACCACCCTCGCCTGAAGGCGAGGGGTTTGATAGACGGCTGAAGCCGTCTTAAGATTCCGTGATTCGAAAGTCGTCATCCTTTTCAAGGTCTTGTTGTTCGATGTACGCCTTTATCACCTCGTCCGTCACATTACCGCTACTCGCCGCGAAATATCCTCGTGCCCAGAGGTGCTGCCCCCAGAATCGCCGCCGTTTCTCTGTATATTCTTGCTGGTTCTTCCGCGAAGTCTTTCCCTTTATGTACCCCACCAGTTTACTCACCGACAGGAACGGCGGCATGGACACAAGCAGGTGCACATGGTCTCTCGATACATGCCCTTTGATGATCTCTACCTCGTTCGTCCGGCAGATCTCCCGGATCAACTCTCTTGTCCGTCTCGCAATCTCCCCGCTCAACACCTTCTTCCGATACTTCGTTACTCACACTAAGTGGATATGCAGGCTATACTTCGCATGGGATGATGTCCTGTACTCACTCATACCTCCATTCTATCTGAAGACTTCGCTTGAAGGCCAGGGTTTTATTCCCAGAGAAAGACAATAAAATTCTCATCAGGAGCTCTTGGATCACATTAGACTTACGAATATAATAACAATTGCGTTACTGTAAAGAATTCTTGTACAATCATTCAACCACAGATGGAGAAATATACTAATGGTCATCGCAACAAATCTCGGGTTTCCCCGGATGGGGGCAAAACGTGAACTGAAGAAAGCCCTCGAATCGTATTGGCAGGGCAACTCCTCCGAATCCGAACTTCTTGAGACCGGACAAGCCCTTCGCAGACAACATTGGCTTTTACAGAAAGAATCAGGAATTCGCCACGTCCCCTCCAACGATTTTTCGTTATACGATCATGTTCTCGATACTGTCGCGATGGTGGGGGCCGTGCCCAAGCGTTTCGCTTGGCAGGGGAACGAGGTCGATCTCGACACCTACTTTGCGATGGCACGCGGTGTAACGCCTGGCGCGAAAACCGACGTGACTGCCGGTACCGGCATTGCCGCTATGGAGATGACAAAATGGTTCGATACAAATTATCATTATATTGTACCTGAATTTGAAAAAGGGATGGTATTCCGTTTCGCTTCGACAAAAACTATCGATGAATTTCTCGAAGCCCAATCTCTCGGTATTCTTACAAGACCCGTGTTATTGGGTCCGGTATCCTTTCTTCTGCTCGGAAAATCGAGAGACGAGACATTACAACCATTATCGTTGTTGGATAACCTTTTGGAGGTCTACGAATACACGATCGAACGCCTACAACAGGCCGGTGTGGAATGGATACAAATCGACGAACCGTGTCTTGTTACCGATCTACCTCAGGCGGCGCATGAAGCATACAAGAGAGCATTCTCAAGGCTTGCCTCCGTATCTCCGGAGTTACGAATTCAATTGACGACCTATTTCGGAGATTTGCGCGACAATCTTCCCTTGGCGCTGGAGCTTCCGATTTCCGCTTTGCACGTCGATCTGGTCCAGGCGCCCAATCAACTGGATACCGTATTGGAGTCGATCCCCGATTCCATGGCTCTTTCTCTCGGATTGATTAACGGTCGAAATATCTGGCGGTGCGATCTCGAACAGGCACTTCAGACAATCGAGAAAACCACGGATAAGCTCGGTTCGGAACGGGTCCTTGTGGGGCCTTCCTGTTCGCTACTCCACTCCCCTGTCGATCTGGAGCTTGAGACGGGCCTCCATAAAGATTTGCGAAGTTGGTTGTCATTCGCAAGACAAAAGGTGGAGGAAATCTCCGTTCTTGCGAGAGCGGCCACAGATGGAAGCGAGACCGTTGATGATTTTCTCAAGGCAAGCCGTGACGCGTCCAGCCAGAGACACAGTTCGGAGCAGGTCCATAACGCCGACGTGAAGAAGCGCGTCGCAGGCGTCGAACAGGATATGTTCGAGAGAAAGAATGCGTATCAACAACGGAGACCTCTACAGCGCAAACATCTGCAACTGCCGTTATTGCCGACCACCACGATCGGCTCCTTTCCCCAAACAAAAGAAGTTCGGTCGATGCGCGCAGGTCACCGGTCGGGAAAGGTATCCGGCCAGGATTACGAGACCTTTCTGAAAGAAGAAATCAAAAAGACAATCCGTTTTCAACAAGATATCGGTATTGACGTGCTCGTTCACGGTGAGTTCGAACGAAACGATATGGTCGAATATTTCGGCGAACAGCTCTCCGGGTATACGTCCACGAAAAACGGCTGGGTTCAAAGCTACGGGTCGCGATGTGTAAAGCCGCCGATCATCTTCGGAGACGTTGAACGAAAACAACCCATGACCGTCGATTGGTGGAAATACTCGCAGTCACTGACCGAGAAGCCTGTGAAAGGCATGCTGACGGGACCGGTCACAATTCTACAGTGGTCATTTGTGCGTGACGATCAGCCCCGCGCGGAAACATGCAAACAGATCGCGCTGGCCATTCGGGATGAGGTAAACGATCTCGAAACTGCGGGCGCGCGAGTGATTCAAATCGACGAGCCGGCGATTCGCGAAGGACTCCCTCTCCGACGAGACGATTGGAATGAATATTTGACGTGGGCGGTGGATGCATTTCGCCTGGCCTCCTCGGGTGTGAGAGACGAAACGCAAATCCATACGCATATGTGCTATTCCGAGTTCAACGATATTATTGAAGCGATCGGGCGAATGGATGCCGATGTTCTTTCGATTGAAATGTCCCGCTCACAGCTCGAGTTGCTTGACGCGTTTGTGCGATATCGGTATCCGAATGAAATCGGCCCGGGCGTTTACGATATCCATTCGCCGCAGGTCCCAACCCGGAAAGAAATGGAGTCCCTTATCAGAAAGATCCTGCAGCCTCTCTCGCTCGAGCAAGTGTGGGTGAATCCGGATTGCGGGCTGAAAACACGCCGGTGGGAGGAGGTAAAACCTTCGCTCAAGAGAATGGTGGATGCGGCAAAAACCATCCGCGCTGAGTTTTCCGTATAGGATCACATTTCTTTGTGCGGCTACTCTTTCGGCTGGTCAGGACGCCCTTCGAGATAGACGCGCAGCGCTCGCGCTAAATCCACGCCGAATAGTCGTGCCGTCTTGGCAGTCACTTCTGCTCCACTCGTATTCGCGTACGGAATCTCGAGTGTCGATGCGAAAGAAATCCCTTTCAGCTCCCCCGCCCAGCGACTACAGCTTTTCCCGGATTTGTAATTCTCCGCCGTGTTCCATGCCTCGCCGAATGGGAGGTTGTTCTTTCTGTTGAATTGCAGCGGTCCGTTCTGAACCGACTCTAGCCCAAATTCGTCATTAATTTGCGTAAACCATTGATTTTATTGAACCGAGGG
>CAZTDD010000007.1:0-104052 GCA_964612675.1 uncultured bacterium | reverse complement strand
GAGCGCCGCAGGTCACAGGCTATCCGAGCCGCTACAAAATCACCTGGACCGATCCGGGACTCCGTAGCCCGTATGATTGACCGGGCTAGTCGCAGCACCCCCTTGCGGAGAAGGGGGTGGCACCCGGGAATTATCTACCGCTACTTCTTCGTAAACTCCGGGCAGCTCGTGGCGTTGGGACGCTCGGGGCGAGTGCAGATGTTCCCATAATTCCACTTGCAGGAATCGCAGAGAAATGAGTCGCTACGCAGGACGGAGTGGACCTTCGACTTGAATCGCTTCCACTTCGTTTTCCAGTCTTCACCAGTCATGATTCCTCTCGGTTCACAGGTACAATGCTAAAAACACCATAACGAAAGCACTCCGTCGCTTTCAAGGGCTTGACAACGATGCCATATCATCAGACCGAGGCGGTCGCTCTGCGGCGATGGCGCACAAAAGAGGCGGACGCCATCTATCTGCTCTTCACCGAGTCGCTCGGCAAAATCAGAGCCAACGCACGAGGCGTAGCAAAAACCACCAGCCGCATGGCCGCCACACTCCAGCCCTACAATCGAATCCATGTGGTCCTCTATTCCAAGCAAGAGGGACAGGAGGTGCTGACGGTAACCCAGGTCTCCCTGGTCCGGCATCATCCCGGCATCCAGAACGATTTGACCAAACTGTCACTTACCGCGTGCGCGGCGGAACTGATCGACGCCTGCACGGCGGACGAGGAGCCCAACCCGACACTCTGGACCTTGTTGACAAAACTTCTCGCATTTTGGGACGAACAAGAAGCCACGCAGGCACAGCTCATGGCGTTCATCCTGCGGATACTTCAATCGACCGGTTTTGAACCGTATCTATCTGCCTGCGCGGCCTGCGGTGCGATAGAGCAGACAGAGTGGTTCTACAACCCCGAGCGCGGCGGTCTTGTCTGCCCCTCTTGCCGTCGAACGGAACGAATGGTTCTATCGCCTGACGCGATCCGTTTGATGAACCGCCTGAGCGCCGGGGAGAAACTGTCGAGCTTGAGGTACAGTGAGAGCGATACCAAGAACGCACTGATGCTCCTGGATGAACACATTGGGTACCATGTCGGAAAACGATCGCGCGCGCTGCAACTGCTCCCCAGGCTTGAAAGCCTGGGCTAAAACCGGATCGTCCGAAGGACGGCCGACAATAGCCCAGCGATTTATCGCTGGGACTGAGGTTTCCTATGCCGCATTTTCTTGTTTTCGGAATCGGCCCTATACCGCTGGAGGGAGCGCGTCTGTTTCACGCGGGCGGCAACCGCGCCTGGCATCTGACCGACGCGCTTCGCCACGCAAACCATCAAGTTACATTACTCTGTATGCGCGTGACGTCGCACGACAATCCCGACCGCGAGATTCATCGTCTGGAACAACCGGGACTGACCTATGTAAGTGTGGATGAGGTCACCCATTTCGCAAAGGACGAGTTTCTACGGGATTTCGTCGAACAGACAAATCCGGACGCGCTCGTCGGTGCGTGCGCATACCCGGCGGCACGGGCGGCGACAGCGGCGGGCGACCGACCGTTCTGGGTCGATTTGCACGGATACAATATGGGGGAAGCGCAGGCCAAAGCGTTCCGCGAAGATGAAGACGGATATCGATTCCACTACTTTGACCGCTACCGTCCCGCTCTCGAACGAGGCGACCGATTCTCGGTTACCAGCGAACCGCACAGGCACGCCCTGATCGGCGAACTCGGCGTTTTGGGGCGACTCAATCGATATACATTTGAAGAAGATCTGATCCACACCATCCCCATTGGCTGGTCGACGGTCCCGGTGCGAGGTAAACCGCAGCGGGCTGCCGACGACCCATTTGTGGTGTTCTGGTCGGGTGGGTTTAATACGTGGTGCGATGTGGAAACGATGGCGACTGCGCTCCAAACCGCCATGCAGCGCGACCAACGAATCCGGTTCCTCTCGACCGGCGGCGCAATCGACGGACACGACGAGAAGACCTACCCGGAATTCCTGAAACGGGTTGAATCATCGCCTCAGCGGGATCGCTTCGATATTCGAGGATGGATACCGACCGAGGAACTTCCCCGCATCCAGGAAACCGTCGATCTCGGCATCAATGTCGATCGGTTCTGCTATGAGACGCTGATCGGCGCTCGAAACCGAATAACCGAGATGATGGCGCGCGGTATTCCGGTGCTGAGCACCCTCGGTTCTGAAATCAGTCACGTGTTGAATGACAACGCCTGCGGACTGACAGCCCCTATCGGTAAACCCGAACAACTTGCCGAACAGATCCTCTGGGCAGCGGATCACCCTGAAGAGTTACAGGAAATAACAAAGAAAGCGCGGCGGTATTTCGAGGGACACTACACGTACTCAACTACGGCCCAACCGCTCATCGAATGGGCCGAAAAGCCGACCCGCTCCGGTGACGGAGGGCGTGAGGTGCCAATGTTGTTCCCCGCTCCACCTCCATCAGTGGGAATTCGCGGAGCAGCACGTCAGTTCGGCAAGGCGATATTGAATCGCTTCTCAAAGTAGACAGGAAACAGAAGCAGAAAGACGCGATAGTGATCTGAGCAAGTAGGGTGGGTTAGCGACAAGACCGACTCGGGATGAACAGATCGACTCCCGAGGAGCGTAACCCACCATGATCTCCTATGATGAGTCAATCCGAAACCACAAATCGATCCATCCGCCTGGACCTGCGCTATGACGGGACGGATTTCTCCGGGTGGCAGATGCAGAAGGGGGAACGTACCGTCGAGGAGGTCCTTCTCCGCGCTGTCAATACGATACTCGGCGAAGGCCACAAATTGCACGTAGCCGGGCGAACCGATGCGGGGGTCCATGCAGAGCATCAGGTTGTTCAGCTGCGAGCGAATACAACCATGACCTGCCGTCAGCTCCTGCGGGCGTTCAATTCGCGGCTGCCGACCGATGTCGCCGTCATGTCGGCGAGTGAGGTCCCCGAAAAATGGGATGCCCGGCGCAGCGCTCGAAGACGCACTTACCGCTACAGCATCTGGAACAGCCGCAACCGCGACCCTCTGCTTCGGCGATTTACGCATTGGGTCGCACCGCCACTGAATTTCGATTCGATGCAAAAAGCGGCGGAGGTTTTTGTCGGTCGTCACGATTTCAACGCATTCCGCAGCGAGCACTGCGATGCGAGAAATCCGGTACGTACCATGACCGCTTCATTGCTGCAGCGCGAGGGAAACCGAATCGACTACTGGATCGAAGGCCACGCTTTCCTTCGTCACATGGTCAGGACGATAGCCGGAACACTTATTGAAGTAGGACGCGGCAAGCTGACACCGGATGACGTTCAAAGCATCCTGGAAGGACGTGACCGCAAAGCAGCCGGGCCGACCGCTCCGGCACATGGCTTGACTCTTGTCAGGGTTACGTATGCGGGCGAGGAATCGCCGGTGGAGCAGATGGAAAGCCAGGGTTGATCAATCGCTTTTCGGTTTGACGTCCGTGCTGAATTACACGATGCAGTCACAACAGATACCGCTTACCGAGCAAGTGAGAACTGCTAAACTTGACGTATGATTGGAGACCAAGCTCGTCGACAGGGAAAAGCATGGCGTTGAGCGACACTGAATTTTCAGCCATTCTGGCCAACGAATCCAAACGGATCGTGGGCGACATCATCTGGCATGAAGATGAAGATCGCTCACCTTCCGTGGAGTTTCGCGCCGAGGTGGAGTCCGACGCAGGTTGGCCCCTCTTCGTTCGCGGCAGTTATAACCGGCTGATATCAGCGTTATCCTATGTAGTGATTCTGAAAACCGAAGGCCGGATATACGGGCTGGATCTTGGAAAAGAACATCACAACCCGCAATGCGACCAAGTCGGCAGAACACACAAACATCGCTGGACCGAGAATTTCCGTGACAAACAGGCACATATACCCGACGATATTACAGCGCCGTCATCGGACCCCGTTGCAGTCTGGCGTCAATTCTGCGATCAGGCGAGGCTAAAGCACAATGGGACGATGAAATCACCGCCCCCTTTTCATGAGGAGTTGTTCCCATGAACGAACGTACCATTTGCGAAGAATTTATCGGCGGTTTGGGTGAGTTGTTCACATGCTCGCAGCACGGCGAATACCTGCGTATTCGCACGCCCTATTTGTACCCGGATGGTGACAACATCGATCTGTTTTGCAAAACGGAAGATGATATAACGCTCGTCTCTGACCTTGGAGAAACCACGCGGTGGCTCCGCATGCAGACGGTATCGCCTCGACGGTCGCCGAAGCAGAACGCGCTGATCGAGGATGTTTGCACGAATCACGGGGTACAATTCCACAAAGGGATGCTATTTGCACGCTGCCGTCGTCAGGATGAATTATCCGCTGTGGTATCCCGCGTAGCTCAGGCTGCGCTGCGAGTGTCGGACCTTTGGTTCACGTTTCGCACACGCGCGGTGGAATCGGTTACCGACGAAGTGGCCGATTTTCTGACAGAGCGCGAGCTGCGATTTGAGCGTGCCGAAAAACTGGCGGGACGTTCGGGACGAAGTTGGACCGTGGATTTTCACGTCTGCGCTCCGTCTCATAGTTCACTTGTGTACGTGCTGAGTACGGGCAGCCGATCGGCGGCTCGGACTGTGACTGAGCATGTCCTCGCGGCATGGTATGACCTCAATCATCTCGCTGTCGGACCGGAGGCATTGAGGTTCGTATCGCTGTTTGACGATACCGTGGATGTGTGGAGCGACCAAGACTTCAGGTTGGTGGAGGATCTTTCGACGGTCGCGCGATGGTCCCAGCCCGATCACGTTGTCGATACGCTGCTGGCTGCGTAAGGTCGGATCGTAGCACCGGATGACCGCGGCAAGGCTCCTCTTCTCCCCCAAGAGGGACACGCTTGCGTGGCCAAAGGTAGGGGAGATTCAGAGGGGGTTGACTTCCTTTTATGCTCCCTCCGTCTTCCATGCTTCGGCTGCTCGGGCTTCGCTTCCGGCAGCCTTCGCATGAAAGACTCCGTTCGCTCCCCCAACCCTGTCAAGAGACCAAGTGTCCAAGTGTCAAGGACTCGACCTCAGGAGCCGAACCCCGATGTAGTAGTGGCGGGCGCCGGGCGAATGGCCGCCCCGATACGCCGACCGGCAGTACCGGAGGTCGTAGCCCCAGTCGCCGCCGCGGAAGACGCGGTACGAGCCCGATTGTGGACCAATTGGGTCAACTTGAGCACCTCTATCATACGGACTCTCATACCAGTCCGAACACCACTCCCACACATTCCCATGCATGTCGTACAGCCCCCACGGATTCGGCAACTTCAAACCAACTTCCTTCGTACCATAAACGTTGTCTCCATACGCATTGTTCCCCGACCACCACATATACTGGTCCCCTAACTCGCAATAAACCTCTCCCGTATCAGAACACTCCAGCGCATCCCCAAATGAGAACCGTGTCGTCGTCCCCGCACGGCACGCATACTCCCACTCCGCCTCCGTCGGCAATCGAAACGTCCCATAACCCATATCGTTTAACCTGTCGATGAACGTCTGGCAATCATTCCATGAGACCTGCTCCACGGGATTATTCGGCTTACCGCCAAAATACGAGGGATTACTCCCCATCACCGCCTCCCACTGCGCCTGCGTCACCTCGTATTTGCCCATGTAGAAATTCTGGCTGATCGTCACCTCATGCTGCGGCCCTTCGTTGGAATGTCGGCCTCTTTCATCCGACGGCGACCCCATCGTAAACGTCCCCGCCGGAATCAACACCATCTCCAACGAGGTCGCACCTTCCGGCAGATCGAGGGGGATGGTGATGGTCTCGCCCGTGAAATCGCCGGGGGTGGGAGTGTTTGTGGGGGTGGGTGTGGGAGGTACAGGGGTCGGTGTGGGTATCACGGGCTTCTCGGCCTCGCCCCCGTATAAGAGATCCGTCGGCATACTCTCGCCCCTGGGGATCAACAAAACCTCCAGGTTGTCAACATATATGGAAACCTGCTGCTCACCGGCTGTGTTCGCGACTTGAATCACGGGAATGACGCTTGTGCCCGGTGTTTCATACACAAGAACAAGCCGTCGATACGCGTCTTGAAAGATCCCGCTGTTCGCAGGAATGTTCGTGGCGATAGAGCCGTCCATCGAGCCGTCCAACGCCGCCAACGCCACCGCCGCACCCGGTCCGGTCGATTGAACCGACACGCGCATAAGCGCTACGTTGTCTCCCACGTCCAGCGTCGGGAACAGCAGGAGTTCGACCTGCCCCGACGCAACGCTGATCGTGGCCCCTTGGCCGTCACTCAAACCATCCGCGTCTGCCGGAATCTCCCCGACTGCTACGGACCCCGCTTCAGCCCCATCGAACCCACCGGGGTATTCCGTCAATTCATCCATCGAGTCAAATGTGTAGACTTGTTCCGGAGTCAACAGAACGCCGCTGTCTTGGCTTGCACACGGCAGCACGACGACGAGTACGCCCAGAAAAAACATGACCTGTTTCATGATGACCTCCCCGACTGTGTGGTAGGTTGGCGGGCTAAGGCCCGCTGTACGACTGAGAGAATCATTGCACGGGAGATTGGGCGTGTCTAGTAGGTGGTTGGCAATACGAGGCACCCTGGAACAAGAGGAGTATTCAACCCCCTCCGAATCTCTCCCAAGTTTGACGCCGTCGCAAAAAGTCCGAAATTGGCGGCGGAGGTTCCCTCTCCCCCCGGGAGAGGGATAGGGTGAGGGGATATCATTGCACTGGATTCGGGTATTATTATTCGCTTGTGTATTCGCCAGAGACAGCAAATCAAGCAGAGGCAAAAGGTTTTTGTGATGACAGGGATTCATTAAATACAGAGGGAGAGGTGACGCAAAATGCAAAGATCCCTCACCCCGCCCTCTCCCAGAGGGAGAGGGGGAAGAACTCCGCCGGACTTTTTGCGGCGGCGTCAATTTTGGGGGAGAAGCTGTTTTCCGGGCACTCGCCGGTTTTGAGACAGTCCCTCCCGATGAGCCGCGTTTGTTTTCGATAGTTTTCACGCGCGCGGATGAATCACGGGAGGGCGAATCACGGGAGGGCGAATCTCCTGATGAGCCGCGTTTCCCTATCAACATCAACGGCTCGCCGGGAGGCTCGCCCTCCCGGCGTGCCTCGCCCTCCCGTGCCGTGTTGGCAAGCGGCTTTCTGCCGCGACGCCGTTTCAGTAACTCTAGGATCAATGCGCAGACAACGCTAAGATCTTTTGTTAGACTCTACAGAATGTATCTCTGCCCGGACGGCGTCCCGGGCACGAAACCCCAATTCAGAGGAAGAGATTTCGAATGAAAGGCCTGTTGGACTCGAACAACGTATGGAGCGTTTCATACACCCGCCCCAAGTGTAGACTGCATCCGATCCCTCTCATGGGACTATTCTTGCTGTTCGCATCGCTCGTCGGTGTTCCTCTCGACACCGTCGCCGCTCCCCCAAAAGTCGTAGAGGCAGTTCCGGACAACGAGGATACGGATGTCGACCCTGCGCTTCAGCAAATCATCGTCAAATTCGACCAGGATATGAATACCCGTGGATACTCCTGGGTTCAGAACCCCGAAAAACCCTATCCCGGAGCCCACGATAAGCAGCCGAGATGGATCGACAGTCAGACATGCGCACTGCCCGTCGCGCTGCGCCCCAACACCACATACTGGGTTAGTGTCAATCACCAGAGGTACAACAACTTCCGGTCCGTCAACGGAGAACCGGCTGAACCCTACCCAATTGAATTCACAACAGGCGACTGGCAATCCCAGCCGCCTAAGGTCGTCAGCGCATCTCCGGACAACGGTGACACCGGTGTGAGTCCATCCGTGACGGAAATCCGGGTCGAATTCGACCAGGATATGACTACAGGCCGCCAGTATTCCTGGGTCGGCGGGGGCGAGACATTCCCCGAAGTGACCGGTCCACCGCGCTGGGTCAATCCACGTGTTTGTGTCCTGCCGGTGAAACTACAAGCGAATCACGAGTACAGACTGAGCATCAATAGTGAAAGCTACAAAAACTTCATCAATAAGAACGGTCAACCAGCCGAACCGTATCCGATCATTTTCGAAACAGGCGCACGCCAGTCTTCTCGACCTGAGGCACCAAGGACTGCCGAGCCGGTTACGCCTCCGCCGGCTCAGGGATTTGTGAAAGGCTGGTCGGAAGAAAAGCGACTGGTAACCGTAGAAAGCATCCAACGATTCTTCCCGACCATGACGGTCAACGGCAACACTGTATTTATCACATATACAGAGGGGCCGTTGAAGATGTTGATCTCCCGGGACGCGGGGAAAACATGGGCAAATCCTGTCGTGTTGAGCGGAAATCTGGACATCAATAGCTCTCCTGCCATCGCCACCATCAATGATGAAATCGTCGTGGTATGGCCCGCAGTCGCGAAAACAGAAGACGTGATGTGTCTTCAACTTCATATGGTAAGAAGTACGGACAACGGAAAGACCTGGTCATCTCCCCAACGGATTACCACAAACGTGGACGATTGCGTTTCCCCGAGACTGCTGAGTATTGGAGACGCGCTGTTGCTGGTTTGGCAACAAACCCCGGTCGAGGGCACCCTCGGCGGAGTCGACCTCAACAAACGCGCCGACTGGACACCCGACGCAATCACACCGGGTATTACGAAATTTGAAACCGGTTCCGTTTCCCGTGGAGGACTCAACGTACGCGTGGCGATTTCCTGCTGTGTGTACAACCAGGCAGACGCATCGTTCACGCCTCCACGCCGCATCCAGGAAATCTTCGCCAAGCAGATGCCGACCCTGTTTCAGCTGTACGGTCCCGAGGAAAACAAGGTGTTTCTCACGTTCAATGTCGACACTGAGATCAAAACCTTGGGAACCACCGACCGTGGTCAAACGTGGTCACCTGAATATGTCGAAGGCGACTATTTCGATACGCGAACGATCATGAATGTGATTTCGACGTCTGAAGGACGAAAAGCCGTCTGGATTCGACGCAATCCCTACGAGGCGCTGCCGATTAACTTCAGGGACTCAGAGAAGGAGACCACCCTATCCCTCACTCCGCCCTATTTCATCCGATCCCTTCCCGCATTGGCTGTGGAGGAGGACGTGTACCATGTGGCGTGGAGTGCAGGCGAGTCGGACTTCAGCTGGATTGCGTACATGCGCACAGACGACATCCGGCCAACCACACGGTTGACCGCGCCGAAATCGCCACACATCTCGCTTCCAACCATTCGATTCGAATGGACAGGAGATGACAACGTTTCCGATTCGGCCCGCTTAACCTATCAAACAACCTACGGCAAGAATCCGTGGTCTTCCTTCGATAAGCCAACATTCCTGGAGATCGCCACCCCTCCGGACGGCGAGTATACCTTCCGTCTCCGGGCAATGGATGTCGCTGGAAATATTCAGGAGCCGCCCACGGAGTTTACGTTCGATACGTTCAACGCTGCGCCGGAGAGCCGGATCGTCGATAAACCCTCCGCCACGCCGAAGATCAATCGACGCAGTTACACCATGAAGGCAACCGGTGAGGACAACACACAAAAGGCGGACGAACTTCTCTATTCCTATCAGCTGGACGACGGCGATTGGACTGAGTTTCAAAAACAACGTGAATTCGAATTCACCAAACTCGCCAACGGAAAGCATACGTTCCGCGTGCGCACAAAAGATGCGAGAGGAAACGTCGACGAGACCCCGGACGAAATGTCCGTGGTGGTGGAAATCGGCCTCGAAGTCCAGTTCGTAACAACACCGCCGAAATACACCAATTCCGACCAGATCGAGGTCTCATGGAAAGGTATCGACAACACGGGCGAAGGGACTACATTCACGTATTTCTACCGTCTCAATAATGAAGACCCGGTGGAGGTCGGCTCTCAAAGCACAATCCAGCTCGAGCAACTCGAAGAAGCGGAGCACACCTTCACTGTCTGGGCGGTGGACCCTGCGGGTAACCGCTCGCCGGAGGAATCCTCCTCCTTCATCATCGATCGCACACCTCCGGACACATTCGCGACTTTCAATCATCGCTGGAGCCCGGCGGGTTCGTTCCCTATCGTGGATCTGCAGGGGACCGATCCACCGATTGGGGATGCCCAAACCGGCCGTTCTGTGAAGGAATTCCAATTCCACTTCGGTGAAGGCCAGTGGCAGGATTTCTCTCTCCCGGGCGGAAAAGACTGGGTAGTCACAAAATCGATCCCCTTCTATGGCTGGGGATACAAAGTCACTGTTCGTGCACTGGATTCAGCGGGAAATGTCGACCCAACGCCTTCTACCGTCGACTTGACTATGCTCGGCCGTTTCACCGACATGACCTATTACATCGCCGGTGGAGTCGGCGGTGTGATTGTGCTTATCATACTCTACCTCTTGCTCAAAAAACTCCGGCGGCGGAAACCCGTCGTTCCCTCCAGCAGTTCGGCCGACCCCTATGCGGGGTTTACCGGGCAGACGACCGAAACGTCTTCTGAAGAAACCTCTACGGATTCGAGCGATACGGAAAACAAAGATAATCCGTTCTATTCCTGATCGAAACAAACCATGAAAGGTGCCTGCGGTTCATTGAGCCGCAGGCACCCCGATTGCTCAGGGGTCTCTAGCGCAGATGCGCCTGCTCATCATCGACAAAACCGCGGGTCTGCTCTCCTCCCACGAACGTCACCGGGCTTTGGCGCGTTTACCGGATGTCGAGCTGCACGTCTTCGGCCCCGAGCGGTGGGTGGAAAGCGACAGAAAAGTAGTCTGGAACTCGCGAAACGACGAGAATTACGAGCGCCATCTCGGAACACTTGTGTTCCCCGGTTACTATGCACGCCACTTTTATTATCAAGGCCTCTTCCAAACGATCCGCAGACTTCAACCCGATGCCATCCAACTCTTCGAGGAACCGTGGTCGCTGGTTGCGGGACAGGTATTGGCATGTTCCAAGATAAGTAGGGTCCCTGCTCTTCTCTTCTACACATGGGAGAACATTTATCGCCCGTGGACCTACCCGTCCCGCCTGTCGCCGGTCTACGCACGGATCGACCGCCGCATGCACCGCACCTCCCGAGGCGCCCTTTGTGCAACATGCGCGGCAGAAGATGTCCTGCGTCGGAAAGGCTATGCCCATCCAACAGCTGTCGTTCCCTATGCGGTCTCCGATAGTTTTTTCTCCGAGTCCACACGACAACATGATCCGAGTGATACGTTTCATCTGGGATATGTGGGCCGACTGCTTTGGATGAAAGGTGTCGATCTGCTCGTGGATGCAGTACAACAAACTGAGGGTATTCGTCTGACTTTGATCGGTTCGGGAGAATACGAGAACGAGTTGCGGAACCGAATCGCTGGGTTGAATCTCCGTGAGAGAGTAGAGATTATCCCCGCTGTACCCGAGGATACGGTCGTCGAACAAATGAGGTCCTTCGACGCGCTCGTTCTTCCTTCCAGGACTACGGCGGGCTGGAAGGAGCAACTCGGCAGAGTACTGATTGAAGCGATGGCTGTGGGTATTCCCGCAATCGGTTCCCGCTGCGGAGCGATACCGGAAGTTCTCGGGCGGGACGACCTGGTTTTTGAAGAAGAAAACATGGAAGAGTTATTAAACATCCTGAACCGATTGCAAACCGATTCCGACTGGCGGCGGGAGATCATCGAATACGGAAGGCAGCGGGCAAGGAAACGGTTTACGTGGGAAGCCTTTGCCAACCAAGTCGGCGAATTCTATCGTCGGCTGGAATTGTTTTGAGAGCCATGAGCGAAATCGACGACACCGTTCCTTCCTCCGCAAGCGACAAACGTATCGCTCGGTATACCGCTCTGCTCACCGGCTCGGGAATCGTCTGCAAGTTATTGCTCCTCGTCTTTACCGCTCTTGCAGCGGACATTCTGGGGCGCGAACACTACGGCCAACTCGAATACCTCATCGAAATGGCCCTGATATTCGGCGTCCTGATCGATTTCGGCTTGGAGCAGACCCTCACCAGAGATCTGGCGAAATGGAAGGATCGTTTCCGTCATGTTGCGGAAGCGACCCTTGGCTTCCGGTTCCTGACATCGGTCCTCGCTTTCTTATCAATGGAAATTGTCCTATCGATAATCGATCTTGCTGTGCGGGACCGCATATATGTTCTTGAGAATACCCTCGCGGGACTCTATTGTGCGGTCATTTTTCACCTGGCTCTCGCCAAAGCTCTCCTCAGAAGTCGAGAGTATTTACCCGTTGAAGCGAAGATCAATCTTGTGGATCGAGGTTTGTTGGTCGCGCTTGGTATTTTGGCGCTGATCTTAGGCGGGCAGGTTTCCGTATTGCTGGGGATTTATATCCTGACAGCCTGCGTGGCTCTTGCGATGGCCTGGGGGACAATCGCCCGCCGTGTGACACCGTGTCGTCCCAGGCTCGATTTGCGGGCCGCTCTCGATTGGCAGAAGGCCGCCATCCCCATCGGCCTTTCGGCGGCGTGTATTCTTCTGCTCCATCGTCAGGACACGGCGATGGTCAATATTATCGCCGGAAACGCCGAAACCGGTATTTACAAGGCCGCTTATCGCCCGTTTGAAGGACTGTTCTTGTTTCCTCAGATGTTGGCGATTTCCTCCTATCCCATTGTCTCAGCGCTTCACGCAGGTGGTGAGCAAATCGGGCGGTTGGTAGCTCGTTTTCTGCGTCTTTTGTTCTTTGTGAGCCTGCCCATGGCGATCGGCGGGACTGCAATTGCCGATTCGTTTATCGCTCAAATCTATCCGGAGTACTATCCCAACAGTGTGTCTGTTCTGATTATCCTCGTTTGGTCTCTACCGTGTATTTTCGGGAACTTCCTGCTTGGAACGATCCTGAATGCTACAGACAGACAAAAAAAGAACTTCGTCGCGTCCGCCTGGGCGATGGTGTGCAATTTGCTGTTCAATATCCCTGCGATTCTATATTTCGGAGCCAACGGCGCGGCAGTTGTCACGATTCTATCGCAGGGGCTTTATTTCGTTCTCATCTTCATCTACAGCAGGGATCTGATGGAGTGGAGTACGGTGGATTTAAGACGGTCGGTGGGCATGCTCGTTTCAGCGGGACTGATGGCCGTTGTACTGATTCTCTTGTCCTTGCCCTGGTACTGGGAATTTGTGATCGGTGCAGCGCTCTACAGTGTCGCCATGGTTCTGTTCCGTGCGGTTGTGAGAGAGGATCTGGAGCTGATTTTGTCGGCCAGACGCTCGTAAAAAAATACCGGCACCAGTGGACTGTTCCGAGTTGAATCGTGTACCCTCACCAATGAAATCAAAATGGAGGATCTGCATTATGAAAACGATGGATCGCCGTATGTTTTCCTTGATCGTGGCTGTCAGTCTCTTGCTCGGTGCGGCGGGCGGTGTCCACGCGAAAGAATATAGGATCGCCTTGGTCATGAAGGCTGTAACGAACCCCTTCTTCCATGCAATGGAACAGGGCGCGAAAGCGGAGGCGCAAAAACTCGGCATCCAGCTCCTCCCAGCGTCCGTCGAGCGGGAAACCGACATCGATCAGCAAATCAGCCTTGTTGAAAACTTCATTGTGAAACAGGTCGACGCCATCGTCATCGCCCCAGCCAGCTCACAGGGCCTTGTGCCCGTGCTGAAGCGAGCTCAAGACGAAGGAATCTATGTGGTCAATATCGACAACCCACTCGACAAAGAGGCGATGAAAGAACAGGGTCTCGAGTGCCCCTTCGTCGGCTCGGATAACGAACGCGGCGCGTCCATCGCGACCCATGCACTTGTGGCCTATATGGGCTGCGCTGGAGAGGTCGCCATGCTCGAAGGCATTCCAGGGGTCACCAATGCAGAGCTTCGTAAGGCAGGCTTTCTCTCCGTGGTGGAGGATACGCCGGGCGTCGAACTCGTATCAACTCAGTCCGCAAACTGGGAAACCGAACAGGCCTACGATGTCACAACGAATATGTTGACCGCGCACCCGGATATCAAAGGTCTTTTCTGCGCCAACGACAACATGGCGCTCGGGGCTATCGCCGCCATCGACGCCCTCGGCAAAACCGGTGAAATTGTTGTCGTAGCCTACGACAACCTCGAAGCCGCTCGGGAGGCCATCCTTGAAGGAAAGATGTACGCCACAATCGAGCAGCATCCGGAACTGATGGGAGCCTTTGGTGTCCGCGCGGCAAAAGACCATCTCGACGGGAAAACGGTCTCGGATTACATCCCCACACCTCTGGACCTCATCGACTACCGATATTTGATCAAGGAAATGGGGATGGAGGATTAAAAGCAAACGTCACGAGAACAGAAGATTTTGATAGAATGACAAGGGAAGTCTGATTTCAATATCGAGGTTCTGGTTCATGACCGACACACATTCATTTAATGACATATTGGAGGCGGTAGAGGAATTGAACTTTGACCAGCAAGAGACATTGGTGGGTATCCTCCGAAGGAGACTGGCTGAACGCCGCCGTGCGGAGCTCGTGCGCAATGTCCAAGAAGCATCTGAAGAATATCGACGAGGAGAATGCCGACCGACTACGCCGGACGAATTGATGAGGGAGATCTTGTCGTGAACCGCGCATTGCTTCGCTCAGAGGCGTTCATCCGAGCGGCAAAGAAGACGGTTAAGAAATATCCTGAAAAAGCGGCTGAAATTGACAAGACACTCAAGATTCTTCGTACAGACGCATTCCACCCAAAATTGAACACTCACAAGCTAAAAGGCTGCCTTGAGGATTCCTGGGCCTGCAGCGCGAGCTACGAATTGAGGATCGTGTTCTCCTTTGTGTCGCATGAAGGAAAAGAGGCGATTCTCCTTCAGGCAATCGGTACACATGAAGAGGTCTATTGAAAAGACATAAGTCAATTGGACATTCGCAAATCCCCTGATTCTTCTGTAAGAATGATCCATTTCCAGAAAAGCTCCTCAGCGAAAGGACTCTCCATTGATCTCCGTACGCCGATTCTTCCTCGTTTTTGTCGCTTTATCTGTGGTATATGCCGGGCTGCGGTCGCACACTCTTCTCTCGAAGATTCGACATGACGAAGGGTTGTTTCTTGCGGCCGGACAGGCGTGTGCGATGGGAGAACTTCCCTACCGCGACTTCGTCGACCACAAACCGCCCGGCATCTTCTGGTTCCACGCGTTTCCGCTGCGATTCTTCCCGTATTCCCGACTCGCGGTGAAAATCCATGAGGTGTTATGGATGGCGCTTGCAGGTACACTGTTGTGGATCCTCTGCCGACACCTGTTCTCTCGTGCCGCCGCCGTCACAGCGCTCGGATTGTTCGTTTTTTGCACAAGCACCCCCGCCTTGATCCAATCCGGAGGACTGACCGAGGAGGCCGGGCTACCATGGTATGTCCTCGCGTTTCTTTGGGCGTTCCTGGGAGCGTCCCGGGGACTCTTGCCGTCGTTCTTCGCGGGCCTCTCGCTCGCATTGGCGGGTCAATTTCGCCAGACATTTGTGATCGCGGCGCCGGTATTCTTATGGATCATCTGGAGAGAAGCGGCCCTGCACGGACTGTCGACAAGAGAGCGGGTGAATCGGCTCGTTGTATTCGCCGTCGGTGCGTTGATCCCGGAAACCCTGATTTCGCTTTACTTCTTCTACCATGGTGTCTGGTTCGACTACATCGAAGCGAACTACCTCTTCAATGTCCTCTATGTCGCCGTCCGGGGCGAACAGGCCACGGGCCGTGAAACCTGGGGGCAGCTTCTACGCTTCATTCAATCGACCGGGCCTTACCTGGTAGCACCTCTGTTCGCTATCGGTGTTCTCGGACGCAGCCGGTTCGAAGCACGGCGGTTTCTGATACCTCTGTTGCTAATCTTTGCGTGCGATATGTTCGCGGCGGATCTGAGCGGGGAGGATTATGAACATTACTACGTTCAGGCAGCGGTCTCCTCCTCTCTTTTGATCGGTCTGTTCATTGAATCCATGTTCCAGCACTCCCCCGAACGCAGATATCCGTGGCTTCGCTTCGATCGTGTCCTACTTTTCGTGGTTCTGCTGTGTCTCTGCGGCACCGCCCTCCATCAATATGTAGAGAGTTTCCAGAACCTCGCACGAAGATATCAGCGGTCAAGCGGCGGCATTGCGTACCAGAAATCGGTGGCGGAAGCAGTCCGGGAGATAACCGATCCCGACGAGCGGATACTTCTGCTCGGGAAATCGCCGAATTCCGTCTATTTCCTGGCACACCGTCTGCCCGGAGCGCGCTATTACCACAACGCACCTCTTTATAAAGACAAGTTTAAGGGAAATGTCCCCGAACGTTATCATCAGCGTTTCCTGGCGGACCTGAAGAATCACCGTCCCGCAGTCATTATTCTGGGGTCCCCGGAAGGAGAGAGCACCAGTCCGGGAATGGATTTGGTAGAAGAATATACTCCGTACGTGGTGCCGTTCCTCCAGGAGGAATACGTTCCGTTGGAAGAGGTTATTGAACATGTGCCGGACGATTGGCACTGGCACGGGAGATTTTGCTCGTTCCTGATAAGGCGTGACAGAATTGAGGCAGTCCGAGAGACAATCCAGACCGGCACATAGTCGTATACCAACGGCTCGGCGGGAGCCTAGCTCCCTTGAAAGCCCGCCCTTCCTGGAGACTCGTGCATTCCACGCAACTTGATCAAGCTCAAGTCTTCGCGTATCGTTTCTCTTCGCACATGATTGTGTCGACAATCTATAGGAATCTCGGTGAGTAATGAACAAACCTTCTGAAACAGAATGGGCACTCTACTCGGGAAACGAGGCCATCGCACGCGGTGCGTATGAGGCGGGGGTGGTCGTAGCAACCGCTTACCCCGGCACGCCAAGTACGGAAATCCTCGAAAATCTGGCGCGCTACAAGACAGTCAATGTCGAGTGGTCGTGTAACGAGAAAGTCGCTCTCGAGGTGGCCACCGGCGCTTCCTTTTCGGGCGCTCGGACACTCGTGGCGATGAAACATGTCGGCCTGAACGTGGCGGCGGATCCGCTGATGACCCTTGCGTACACAGGGATCTCGGGAGGGATGGTGATTGTCACCGCGGACGATCCGGGGATGCATAGTTCACAGAATGAACAGGACAACCGCTTCTATGCCCGGTTCGCCGGAATCCCTATGCTGGAAGCCCGCGACTCTGACGGAGCGCGCAGGCTGACCAAACAGGCCTTCAGCCTCAGCGAACAATACGATACGCCGGTTCTCCTGAGGATCACCACGCGGATCTCGCACTCGAAGGGAGTGATTCGCCTGGAAGAACCGGAACCGAGACCCCCATTGGAAAGGAATCCACTCGAGCCGTCCAAGTACGTTATGCTCCCCTCTTTTGCGCGGGCTCGAGCGGCCGTAAAACTCGAAAGGCTCAAAAAGCTCCGTGAGGAGACCGAGAAATGGGTTTTTGAAGAAGAAGGGATCGGCGGCGATCGCTCGACGGGAGTCATAACCGCCGGAATTTGCTACAACTACGTCCGGGAAGTCGCACCCGACCTGGACCTTCTCTGTCTGACGATGACCTATCCGTTGCCCGAGAAAGCCATCCGGGATTTTGCTGACCGTCATGAACAAATCGCTGTTATCGAAGAATTGGATACGTATCTGACAGATCAGATTCGCGCTATAGGTATCAAAACGCTGGATTTGGGAACCGGCTGGCAACTGGGCGAGTTGGACCCGGATCGTGTTGCGGTCCTGCTGGGGCTGGAAGTGGCGGAGCTCAAAGTGGAAGACGATCTTCCCCCGCCGACCCCGCCGGTCATGTGTCCCGGTTGCCCCCACCGCAGCACGTTTTACATCCTCCAGAACCTCGGTCTAGAAGTTACGGGAGACATCGGCTGTTATACCCTGGGCGCGCTGCCTCCGCTCAACGCAATGAACACCTGTGTCAACATGGGCGGAGGAGTCGCGCACGCGTTCGGGATGGAGAAAGCGCACGGTCCGAAAGCGGCCGAGAATACAGTCGCCGTCATCGGCGATTCCACCTTCCTTCATTCGGGGATCACACCGCTCCTGGACATCGCCTATAACGGCGGGACAACAACGACAATGATCCTTGATAACTCCACAACCGCAATGACGGGCCGCCAGGATCATCCGGGAACCGGCAAACGGCTGGACGGATCTCCTGCCCCCGCTCTCGACATGGAAGGGCTCTGTCGGTCGGTGGGCATACAGGATGTACGGACCATAGGCGCCTTCGACTTGAGCTTGATCGAGAAAACCGTTAGAGAAGCATTGGCGCGGCGCGAACCTTCTGTCATTATCGTAAAGACAGAATGTATTCTCGTCACCCGAAAGAGAGCGCCGGCTTACCGCATCGATCTGGAGATTTGCAATGAATGTGGTATGTGTCTTGAACTCGGGTGCCCGGCAATTCAGGAAACCGACGAGGGCACGGTGATCGACCCGGTCCTCTGCGTTGGATGCGATTTATGTCGCCAGGTTTGTGAATTTGAAGCGATAGAGCCGGGGGAGGAAAACGCATGACAAACGACAAAACCCACAGTGTTCTATTTGTCGGACTCGGGGGCCAAGGCGTTCTCCTGGCGAGCGGTGTGACGGCGATGGTGGCGTTCCGGGCCGGTATGGACGTGAAACAGAGCGAGGTCCACGGTATGGCACAGCGTGGCGGAAGCGTCACAAGCCAGGTCCGATTCGGCAGGAAAGTCTACAGCGCGCTGATTCCCCAAGGGACAGCGGATATTCTCGTCGCGTTTCACAATAGAGAATCCGTTCGTTGTCGGCCTCAGCTCAAACCGGACGGGATCATCATCGACCCCACCGTCAACGGCGCCGAGAATGAACTGCGCAACAAATGGGGAAACGTCTACGTGCTGGGGCTACTGTCCAAACACTTGCCGTTTGACGCCAAAATCTGGGAGGAAGTCATCCAGACCGTCGTACCCAAGCGCTTTCTTGAAGTCAACCTGGCGGCGTTCCAACGAGGCGCCTCCAGCGGCCTATAATCCAACGGAGAGGGATCGAATTATGATCTGGAACGAATCCATCGAAACTCTTCCGCGTGAAGATCTCAGAGCCCTGCAATTCTATCGTCTCCGAAGGACACTCCGCCATGCCTACGAGAACATCCCGGCTTATAAAAAGAAATTTGATGAAGCCGGGGTCACTCCGGACAGCTTAAAGTGTCTTGAGGATCTACGAAAGTTCCCGTTTACGACCAAAGACGATTTACGGGACAACTATCCCTTCGGCTTGTTTGCGGTACCCCTAAAGGACGTTGTGCGAGTTCACTCATCCTCGGGAACTACCGGCAAACCAGTCGTTGTGGGGTACACCCGGGAGGATATCGACGTCTGGGCGGAGACCATGGCCCGAACGATTGGGTGCGGTGGAGGTACGCCGGAAGATGTTGTCCAGATCGCATACGGATACGGGCTCTTCACGGGCGGACTCGGCGTCCATTACGGCGCCGAGAGAATGGGAACGCTCGCCGTCCCCATGTCCGGCGGCAACACCAAACGCCAAATCATGCTGATGGAGGATTTCGGCACGACGATTTTGGCATGTACTCCCTCTTACGCCTTATGTATCGCTGAAATGATCGACGAGATGAAGGTGGACCGAAGCAAATTGAAATTGCGAGTCGGTCTTTTTGGCGCAGAACCGTGGAGCGAGGGAATGCGGAGGGAAATCGAGGAACGTCTCGGATGCAAGGCTATTGATATCTATGGACTCTCCGAGATCATCGGCCCGGGCGTTTCCAGCGAATGCGAACGACAAAACGGTTTGCACGTGTTCGACGACCATTTTATCCCCGAGATTGTCAATCCCGAGACCGGCGAGGCCCTTCCGGAAGGCGAAAGAGGAGAATTGGTTTTCACGTGTATCTCAAAACAGTGTTTTCCGACGATTCGTTTCCGGACGCGCGACATCAGCCGATTGACATCCGAGATGTGCGCTTGCGGACGCACATCGGCTCGAATGGAACGCACAAGCGGCCGAACGGACGACATGCTGATTATTCGCGGTGTCAACGTCTTCCCCTCACAGATCGAGAGCGTCCTGATGGAGATCGAAGGAACTCAGCCTCACTACTTGATTGTAGTCGATAAACGAGGGGTATTGGATGAGTTGGAGATTCGTGTTGAGGTTGAAGAGCGAATCTTCTCGGATGAGGTCCGCAAGTTGGAGGATCTTCAGAAAAAGATTCAGCGTGAGATCGAAAGCGTGCTCGGGATCGGGGCGGTAGTCAGGCTCGTCGAGCCGAAAACGATCGAACGCAGCATGGGGAAAGCCAAGCGAGTAGTAGATCGACGAACGCTTGAGAACCAATAAGCCACAAGAGGTGAAGGATCATGAAGCTGCGGCAGATATCCATCTTCCTGGAGAACCGGGCGGGCCGGATGGCGGAAGTAACGGAGATCTTGGGCCAAGCCGGGGTGAACATTCGGGCGATCGCCCTGGCGGATACAGCCGATTTCGGAATTATCCGGCTGATCGTGGACAACACAGAGGAAGCGCTCAAGGTACTGAAAGAGCAGAATATCACCGTCAAAGAGACCGAGGTGGTCGCTGTGGAGATCCCCGATCATCCGGGAGCGCTGGCCGACGTTCTGAAAACGCTCGGCGATGCGGAGATCAACGTGGAGTACCTGTACGGCTTCCTCGAACATTCCGGAGACAAGGCGATTATGGTATTCCGCTTCGAGCAGGTGGATCGGGCCTTAAAGGAATTGACCGGAAAAGGGTATCAGATCCTACCCGGCGAGCGTGTCCATACAATGTGAGGAAAATCTGTGAGTCAGAACGAAATACTGTCGAAACCCGGTGCTGCGGAGGAAATATGGGATCCGCAGATGGAGTGTATGGACCGGGGAGAGTTACTTGCGCTTCAGCTGCAGCGTCTGCGAAACCTTGTTCAATGCGCCGAATCCTGCTGCCCGCTCTACAAACATCTGTTTGGAGAACAGAAAATCTGTTCCGAAGATATTCAATCCCTGGACGATCTGAGACGGCTGCCTTTTACCACCAAGGAACACATGCGGACGGCCGGGCTGCCCGGGATGCTCGCGGTACCGATGGACGAAGTCGTCCGGGTACATGGCTCGTCGGGGACAACAGGGCAACCGACGTTCGTCGCCTACAGTCGCCGGGATCTCGATACATGGTCGGAGTTGGTGGCACGGTTTATCAGAGCGGTGGGAGTGAGCCCCTCCGATGTCGTCCAGATCGCGTTTGGCTACGGGCTTTTCACTGGCGGGTTCGGTCTGCATTACGGCGCTGAGCGAATCGGTGCTACCGTCATCCCGGCTTCCAGCGGGAATACTCTCCGTCAGCTGGAACTTATGCGGGCGCTCAAGACGACTGCGCTGGTTTGTACACCTTCCTACGCACTCCACATCGCGGACGTCATCGAACAAGAAGAATTCACACGCGAAGAACTGGCCTTACGAGTGGGATTGTTCGGCGGCGAGCCGTGGACAACGGCAATGAGGAGCCAAATCGAGCGACGTCTAGGTATTTCCGCTACCGACAACTACGGTCTCTCGGAAATCATCGGTCCCGGCGTCTCAGGAGAATGTATTTACAAACACGGTATGCACATCTCCGAGGATCACTTTTTGGCCGAGGTCATCGATCCCGATACAGAGGAACCTGTACCTCTGGGAGAAGAGGGTGAACTCGTCCTTACGGCGCTAACTAAGGAAGCCCTTCCCGTGATCCGCTATCGCACGCGAGACCTCTGCCGCCTTATCCCGGAACCGTGCGAATGCGGTCGAACAACAATGCGGATGACCAAGGTCCACGGCCGGACCGATGACATGCTGATCATCCGCGGAGTCAACATCTTTCCGTCTCAAGTTGAGACGGCACTAATGGAAGTCGAGGAAGTTCAGCCCTTTTACCAGATTCTACTCACGCAAAAAGGCGCTCTGGACGACCTGGAAATCCAGGTTGAGGTACGGGATGAGATCTTTTCGGACGAAATGAAAGGCATGCGAGCGCTTGAAGAACGTCTTCGGAAACGCCTACAGACCGTCCTGGGAATCTCTGTAAAAGTAACGCTGGTGGAGCACCGAACCCTGGAGCGCACTCTAGGAAAATCAAAAAGAGTTCTAGATTTGCGTAAAAACCTTTAAGAAAAGACTTGACGTAACCTGTTGACTTGGTGGAGAATACCGGGCATTACTTTCAGAATGCCATGACGGTTGTGGGTTCAATCGGGGCGAGAGACCTCGATCAAGATATCTCATGAGAGAGTAGGGGGTAGATTGTGACAAGACGGATAGGATGGGCAGTAGCTGGGTTGTTGGCGATAGCGGTTTGCACGCTTTCGCCGTGTGCGCAGGCTGATCGAGTCCAGGACTTAGAGACTCGGATCAAGGCATTGGAAAGCCAGATACAGGACCTGAAGTCAACTCTTCAGGAAGAGAAAGCGGCCCGCGACGACTCCATTAAAGAAGTGGAGGATCGCATGGAGAATCGCTTCCAGCGAGTTTACGGTAAGCCCGCCACGGGAGCACAGCCAGGGATGGCGCTCGAAGGAATCTCTCAACGGCTGAAAGTCGGTGGAGATCTTCGCCTCCGAGGTCTGTACTTTGAGAATCTGTGGGATTTCAATGATGACGGTCCCAACCCCGCAGTGAATCCTGGTGCAGTACCGGATGACTCGCGTGAGGTCTACAGATTTCGACCTCGAGTCTACTTTGATTGGCAGATGAACGAAGACATGAGGGCTTACGTTCGGCTGAACAAAGAATGGTTTTACGGGCAGGACAATGAGATGCCGGGCTATGACGTTGAAGGCAAAGACGTCATGTTCGATAACGCATGGGTCGAGTGGAAAAACATTCTCGATACCGGTGTCGGTGCTCGTATCGGACGTCAGGACCTGATTTACGGCGAAGGCTTTGTGATCCTGGATGGGACCCCGTTCGATGGATCGGCAACGATCTCCTTCGACGCACTGAAACTGTTTTACCCGTTCGAGAACGGAAACATCGATCTCTTCACAGCAAAGCTGCACGAGAACGATTTTCAGCATCCGGATGACGAAGACCTGTACGGTCTGTATGTAAAATACAATCCTGTCGAACAATGGTGGCTGGAGCCGTATTTGCTTTACCGAAACAAGAACGATGATCCGAGTATTGGGAACGATCCTAGTCAGGACAATAGACCGAAGATCGACGTATCGCCAAAAGAGGAGACTATACTTCTCGGCCTTCGATCCACCTACGGTACAGAACTCACCGACGCAACACTGCTTGATCTTGCTGCCGAAGGCGGTAAGCAGTGGGGCGAGGTCGATTTTAGCGGATATGGAAACGTTCCAGGGGTATTCCAGTTCGCCAATCCGGCCATGGGTGAACAGGATCGCGATGCGTGGGCCGGAATGCTTTCCGCTAAGGTCACTCAGACCGATTGGGCCTGGACACCAAGCCTGAAAGGCGGGATTTCGTACTTCAGTGGCGATGACGACCCGAACGACGACGACTGGGAAGCATGGGATGACTTTTATGCCCAGTGGCCGAAGTTCAGTGAGTTGTTCGTATACACCTGTTACGACAATTTCAGGGGACGGACCGGCGGCAACGACCCGAACATCGGCGTGTGGTCAAACATGATCATTCCGGAAGCCCGCTTGGACGTCAAACCGACCGACAAACTGGGACAGACTCTTCGGTATGTGTACTTTGCAGCCGATGAAGAGAATTCCGGAACCGGCGACGATGACATGGGTCATAACATTCAGTGGATAACCACATACAAATTCAACGAGTTCCTGGATGGTCATTTCTTGGCCGAGTGGTTCGATCCGGGCGACTACTTCGTCGATGACGATGAAGCCTGGTTCATCCGCTTCCAGCTGATGTACAAATTCTAATCATCACAAGACGGATTTAGTGAACGTCACCCCGCTGTTCTTCCGAGCAGCGGGGTTTTTCTTTGAGTGCGAACAATGCCGGGTTGGTTGATATCTGAAGCGGGTTGAGAAGCAAATGAACTCTGCTTCCTATCGCAACGGAAGAGAGTCTCAGACCTGATCGTGGGGCACAAGAGTATCCAAAACGTCCATGACGGGAGGGAGTTCTTTCGTGACGGTTCTCCAGACAATGTCCAGATTCACATCCAGGCAGGTGTGCGCCAGTCTCTTTCCCATCGGCGCAATATCAATCCAGGGGATCTCTGAATGAGCGTCCCGGGATTCCTGGGTCACGTGGCTGGCGGCCTCGCCGATGATCTCCAGCAGTTTGATGAGAGCAATGGCCAACACAGGATCCTCGTCCAGTTCAGACCTGCTCTTCCTCTCTGTCAGCCGGATGGCCTCGTCCGCGGCGTCCCACATATGTTGAGCATGCCTGAGGTCGTCACGCTTCATATTGAACCTCTGCGTTTCTGAGCATCTCCCTCGGGGCATATCGGTCCAAATCCTCGGGAGTAAGAAAACCGGCTTTCCGTCCGCCAAAAATACCGCAGAATTCACGTTCCATCCGTGCCAGAGCGAAAAACCCTGGGACGTGGCCCGACTCGAATTCGACAACTACATTCAGCTCCGTGGCGGGACCGAAAACTTCGCTGAGAATCTCTCCCAGGACCGCCATCTTGCAAATGCGATGCTTCCGGCAGAATTGCGCAATGTGCTCTTTTGAAGGGGCTTGGTCGGAATGGCTCATCGATACGTATTCTCCACAGCGTGGAGTATATCACAATGGGTGGGCCTTTCCGAAACGGTCGGGAGATGAATGGAATTGACTCCATAAGCCACCGTGCGTCATGAGGCCGACAAAACGCTGATACCTGAGAAAGGGATGACCACGTCCACCGGGTCGTGTACAATCCTATCCGTTGAAATTTCTAACGACTGAAAGGACTTTACCATGTCAACCGTTTCTTCTCGACGACGATTCCTGAAAGAAAGCGTTCTATTGACAGCGGGCGCCGCAACACTCGGTACTCAGATATCCGATGTAGAGGCAATGGCGCCGATCAAGCGGCCGTTCGGTGCGAAAATGAAACTGAGTTGCGCCGCGTACTCATACCGGAAATACTTGAAGGAACAGAATCCTCCCACAATGACAATCGAGGGATTCCTGGACGAATGCGCCAAGATGGGGCTGGGTGCCGCAGAGCCGACGTCATACTATTTCCCTTCCTCGCCCACGGAGGAGTTCCTCCTGAATTTCAAACGGAAAGCATTCGTTCTTGGATTGGACATCTCGGGGACTGCCGTTGGGAACACATTCACACATCCCCCCGGATCCGAACGAGAAAGCCAACTCGAACATGTCAAAAACTGGGTCGACTATTCCGCCATCTTCGGGGCGCCGTGCATCCGGATCTTCGCAGGGAGAGCTGGAGAGGGCGCGTCATTGGAACGGGCTCAGAAGAACGCTATCGAGACGACTCAGAAAGCCTGCGAGTACGCGGGCACAAAAGGAGTCTTTCTGGCACTCGAAAACCATGGCGGAATCGTTCCGGATGCAGAAAGCGTTTTGGCCATTGTGAAGGAAGTCGAGTCGGATTGGTTCGGTGTCAACCTCGACACCGGCAACTTCCACACCGACGATCCATATAAAGACATGGCCCGGTGCGCACCGTATGCAGTGAACGTCCAGGTGAAAGTTGAAATCAGCCCGAAGGGCGGCCCGAGACAAAAAGCCGATTTCGAACGAATTATCGACATATTGGGAGAATCAGGCTATCGGGGATACGTGGCTCTCGAATATGAGGCGAAAGAGGAACCCAAAGAGGCGATTCCCCGCTACGTTGAGAAACTACAGAAAATCTTGGACCGGATGCAGGGCTGAGCTTCGTCTCGGACTCTGCAGACTGAGCCCACGAAAACCGCCGCGGGAGGGCGAGACTCCCGCCGAGCCGAGAGATATCGGATAGTCGGCTCATCGGGAGATTCGCCCTCACCGCATCCTCTCAGATCGCCTCCCCGCATCCTCTCAGATCGCCCGTTGCAGCTGTCTCAGGCAATTGGTAGCTTCATGTAAACAATTCAGATCTTTTCATGGCTATTCCAACATCACAAGAAGGGACAATCCGATGAAACGACGGTCTTTCCTTAAATCCGCAATCCTACCTATCCTTGCGGGCAATGCAGCGTTCGCAATCTCACCGGCCAGCAACACACAAAGGAAGAAAAAACCGATGAACGCAGAAATTCAAAAGAGACCACTAGGGAAAACCGGTGAAAAACTCTCGTTTGTGGGATTTGGGGGTATTGTCGTAAGCGAAGTTGAACAATCCGAGGCAAACGAGGCGGTTGCAAAAGCGGTCGAATGTGGAATCAATTACTTCGATGTTGCGCCAACCTACGGCAACGCTGAGGATCGGCTCGGCCCTGCACTCGAGCCATTTCGAAAAGATTGTTTTCTTGCCTGCAAAACCACAAAGCGTGACAAAGAGGGCGCGGCGGCCGAGCTCCGGAATTCCCTCAAAAACCTCCGGACGGATCATTTCGATTTGTATCAACTCCACGCCTTGAGCAAAATGGAGGATGTCGAGCAGGTCTTGGGACCGAATGGAGCTCTGGAGGCGTTCGTCGAAGCCCGCAATCAGGGATTGATTCGATTCATCGGTTTCTCGGCTCATTCCGCGGAAGCGTCTCTACGGGTGATGGAGGAGTTCGACTTTGATACCATTCTATTCCCTACGAACTTCGTCACCTACTATAGGGGGAATTTTGGGCCGGAGGTGTTTAAGAAGGTAAAAGAGAAACAAATGGGGCATCTCGCCATCAAAGCGCTCGCACGCTGTCCGTATGCCAACAAGGAGGCTCGCGAAAAATTCCCGAAATGCTGGTACCAACCGATCACGGATGATGAGGAGCGGGATTTGGCGCTCCGATGGTCGCTCTCTCAGGGAATTACGGCTGCCATTCCTCCGGGCGATCCCGGGCTCTTTTGGAAAGGGGTCGAAGCGGCACAAAGATACCGGCCTCTCACAACCGAGGAACTCTCCCAGATCCAGAAGACCGCAGCCGGCCTGGATCCCATATTCAGCCGCGAGGCATGAGAAATCTGTAGACCGGGATCAAGAAAAAGGACCGGCATACAAAAACAGTAAAATCAGTAGCTTGCGTAAGCAGAGATTATTCCAACTCGAGGTAAAGCCGTACGCTGACGCCGTATCGCGGAACCGAAACGCCGTTCCTAAACGACATGAGCGGGAATCGCCTCACCGGCGGCTTCCATGCGGGGATTCAACTCGCAGATCTGCTGGCATTCACCCGAAGCCGCCAGATCGCACACTAGAGTAAATCCCCTCATAGCTCCCACTTGCGAGGGCTTCTTGAAGACACGTTTCACTGTCACCTGTGTCTTCAAACGATTGCAGAACAGTTTTGTCTCAGCCATGGCCACTCTCCGCGGTTGGCATTCGATGGCACTTGACCCCTTCACTTCTATTGTACACCGATATAAGTCGAAAGGGTTAGAAAATGTTCACAAAGTCAGAGTATGCGTCGATCATCGTTGACGATTGCTGACGGAAGGCCATACCGCACAAGCATTTAAGTGTTCTATTCGATAAAATATCCGAGGAAGATTCAAACACGGTGAGGGAGAGATTCGATGCAGGTTGATATGTCGGAGGATGAACGAGGCCTTGTCTTGGCCATACAAGGGATTCTCAAAAAACCGGATGCGATGGAGCTCAATAACGCCATCCTCGCGGTGGCCCAGAAGAAACCGGATCATCTGACGCTGGACTTCAGCGAGATGCCCGCAATGTCATTCGACAGTGTCCCGTTTATCGTATCCGCTCTTGAACGAGGACGCCTCGGCAAACGAAACGTCTCCGCAGCGGGGTGCAACTCTGTAGTCGAACGAACGTTGCGCGGCGGTGGGTTCGAACGTGTCGGGACCTTTGAAAAATGAGATTGGCTGCAGCCGGATAGCTACTGCTTCGCGATTCGCAATGTTTCGCGGAGTTTCTGGACAAATACTTCCTTTGTAAACGGTTTAGTGATGTAGTTATTGGCACCCGATACAAGGGCGTCCAGAACGTTCTTCTTCCCTCTTTTGCTGGTTACCATAATGATGGGGACTTTGTTTCCACGGGTGCGAATTGCCTTAACAGTCTGAATACCGTCCATTTCGGGCATGTTCCAATCCATCAAAACCAAGTCAAACTCAGAGTTGCAGATTAGTTGAAACGCTTCTTTTCCGTTTTCCGCTTCCTTCACCTGAGATACTTCGAGAATCGTCAGGTATCGAACAATAACCTGGCGGGTGGCCGGGGAGTCGTCGACGACAAGCACCCTCAGATCCTTTTCATCTTTGGTTGGCTTGATTTCGACAGTGCCTTCCAC
Organism: uncultured bacterium; assembly: GCA_964612675.1. GTDB lineage: Bacteria > Hinthialibacterota > Hinthialibacteria > Hinthialibacterales > JAKPRU01 > CAZTDD01. Next base: position 75,850 of record CAZTDD010000007.1, on the reverse strand, counting down.
TCCCGAGACAGAATGGGCTCCTCCCTTTCGGACCCGCTCGATAGTCCGATTGATTTTGGTTTGGAAAACATCGTCCGTGAACGGTTTGGTTATGTAGTTGTTGGCACCGGCGACGATCGCCTCCAGGACCTTTTCTTTTCCCTGTTCCGTCGTCACCATCACAATGGGAGTGGTTTTCCGCATTCCCCGGATTTTCTTGATCGCTTCAATACCGTTCATGACGGGCATGTTGCGATCCATCAAAATCAAATCGAATTGCTCTTTGCTAACGGAATTGATCGCCTCTGCTCCATTCTCGGCTTCCTTAATGTAATGGATACCCATCCGTTCGAGCGTGCCTCGTAGAACCTTTCGGGTGGGTTCGGAGTCGTCAACAATCAATGTACGAGTTGAGGACAAATCCATGGTGCGTCTACGTTCCCTCCTGTTTGGTGGTCACTAAGGCCACCTCTCCTACTCCAGATTCAAGCGTTTCTCGCTCGAAAGAAAGACTACACAACAAATCGGGATCCGCTGTACCCTTCCGGTCCGACTGCTGGAAAGTCCATTCCATTATTGGACTTCCATCAAATTATAGTCCAAGTATTTTGCGCATGGCAGTAATGTGGTCGGGCGTCGTACCGCAGCAGCCTCCGAGGATAGTCGCTCCGGCCTCGTAAACCGTCTTGACGCTTTCTGCGAATATCTCCGGAGTTTGGTCAAATACCGTCTGATCTCCTTCGAGCCTCGGCATACCGGCATTCGGCTCAGCGATAATCGGCATATCCGTTGCCGCTTTCATCTCCGCCACGAGATAGGCGTATTGCTCCGGGGCAAGTCCACAGTTGGCCCCCACGGCGGATACCGGTAACCCCGCCATACTCTGTGCCGCAGTCTCCACGTCCATACCCCACATCGTTCGGAATCCATCCGGCACAACGCTGAAGGTCATCGAACAGAGAATGGGCAAATCGGACTCGGCGGATATGGCCTCCACGGCTACCCGCAGCTCCTCGAAATCCATGATCGTCTCGATAATGAACCCGTGGACACCGCCATCGAGGAGTCCACAAACCTGCCTTCGAAATCCGGCCATCAGAGTCTCTGAGTCTGCCTCACCGTAGGGTTCCAGGATTTCGCCGGTGGGTCCGATGTCGCCGAGCACAAAACCGTCGTCTCCGGCGGCCTCGCGCGCGATCCGTGCAGCTGCCGAGTTGAATTCTTCCGTCCGATCTCCGAAGCCGTATTTGCCCAGTTTGAACGGACTTCCGCCGAACGTGTTGGTGATGATCGCCATGCTGCCTGCATCCCGGTACGCGCGGTGAATATCAAGCACCACGGATGCATGCGACACATTCCACTCTTCCGGGCAATCCGAAGAGGTCAGTCCTTTGGATTGGAGCATGGTCCCCATGCCACCGTCCAAGAGAAGGATATTTCCGTTCTGCAATCGTTCAGCCAATGAAACCTCAGCCATTCCCTGTCTCATCCCTTCCGTTGGGTGTTGGGTTTAGAGGAACATACATGTACCTTAGATTTCGGTCAAGAAAAATTTGCTTTCGAGGGCTTTAGACGAAGGGGCAAGAGACCCGAGGACGATCAAAAAGTAGGTAGAGAGGTCTTATTCTCGCTTCTCGGATTCCTTCTTGAGGACAAACCACATAGACAGTCTCCGGGCCTCTTTGACAACGTTCAAACCGGTTTGGCGAGATCAGCCACTGACGAAAGTGTCAATATCCGGCGGTGTGGGATGCCAACGCCGGCAGTCACGCTCCGGTGATGACGATGCGGTTGCTTGTCCGGGATGTGAAACGGGAGTTGTAGGTCAGAGATAGCCCATCCATTGCCGCACGAATTACCGTGTTCCGTGACTTTCGGCTCGGAGCCGGCCCCTGTACGATTCGTCACGATGTGCTGCCTGTATTTGTGATATTCTGTTACTACCCTGTCCAGTTCAAGACGATCGCGAGGCGAGAGAAGATGAGAGTCAAGAATACCGGTTTCACCCTGATCGAGCTGCTCATCGTGGTGGCGATCATCGGGATTCTGGCGGCCATTGCCGTACCGAATTTCCTCAACGCGCAGATACGCGCGAAAGTCTCACGGGTCGTGGCCGACATGCGGTCCACCTCCACGGCACTCGAGCAGTACCGCATGGATAACAACACCTATCCCGTTGACGCTATGAACCTCAATCCAATCGGCCTATACATGCTCACCACACCGGTCGCGTATATGACGCAACCGCCGGTCGATCCTTTCAAGCCTGACCATCTCGTCGGCACCTCCGACATGGGCGCGGGCTCCGGCGGGAATCTCATGGGCCGCTATATCGAGATGGGGACGGATACAGGGCAGGAACGGGTTGTGGGATCCTGGTCGCTCGCGTCCTCCGGCCCGGATACGGACGACGATATCAATGGCCAAACCGGTTGGCCGTTCGGCACCAGCTTTTGGGAATATGACGCAACCAACGGCCTGAATTCCAACGGCGACATCATGCGATACGGCGGAAATTATTCCGCAGGTACTTTTGTCCGAAACGGCAAACGCAATCGATAATTCCCTACCGCCAGCAATGAACCCGGCCGTCCACCGTCGTAAAGAATAGTCCCTCGCTGCTTGCCGCAAGACTATCGAATACCGGCGCTGCTTCAATCGGATGGCCGGCCTGTTTCGTGCCGTCCTGTGTCGAGACGGCCCAGAGCCAGACTTTCCCTTGCGGTTTCGCTGCGTTGAAGTCGACAACGTTCTCCGTTCCCGCAACGAAGAGAGTATCGCCGGACAAGATCATGCCACGTGCCAGGAACGGCAGCTTCGTCGACCAGCTTCGGTTAACCCGCGATTCCGGAAAGACCTTCCACCAAGCGTTATCCTTGGGCAACGGTTTACCGGGCGGTTCCAGCTCGGATTCGGCGGAGAAAAGATGATAGTCGGCGTTGAGCCCGAGATGACTCCCCGCTTTCGTGTAGTCTTCACGAGCGAAACCGTAAACATGCTCTCCCGCATGAACCAACAGCCGCCCCGTGATCCGTTCGCACCCCATTACAGGCCAGCCGTGATAATCCGGCAGCATCTCGGTGCCCACAAGCCAATAGGTGCGATGCCACCAGTCGTCGTCGAGGAACCCCGCCGGACTGAAGAGATGATCGACCTCGGGCGGCCGGGATTCGCCCTCAAGATTGAACCGAGAGTGACGCATGAAAATGGACGAACCATCGGTGCTGAGAATATCCGGCAACGCACCGGGCATATACGTGCCGCGTTTGCCGGTAATGGTTTCCTGCGGTTCGCGGCCGGTCTCGGGGTCGCGATGCGAGATACGCTCTTCGAATTCCAGTTCGCCGGTGACCGCATCCAGGCCATACAAGTAAAGCCCTCCGTCAAGAAACGAAGACCGACCCGCGACCGCATAAACAATGCCGTCATCCACCAAAACACTGCCACTGACCGGCCACGCCGATTCAATCCGACCGTACGCGACCACCTGGCTCTCTTCCGGCGCGGCACGGAACCGCCAAGCGAGTTCTCCGTCATCGGCGCTCACACAATAGCCCCATCCGTCAGCGGAACCGAAATAGACATAGTCGCCGCATGCCGTCGGCGGTGAATCGACCCGTGCACCTGCCGCAAACCGCCACTGTTCGGCACCATCCTTGGCGCTCAATGCATGTACTACTCCAGCGTCCTTCTGCGCGACATACAGTCTGTCTTGAGTAATCACAACACCGGTCAACGGCCCTGGAATCGCCTTGCTCCATCTATGCGTCACGTCACTCGGAAGCGACACCCCCGCAACGCCGCTGCGTGCGCCGTCATGACGGTATGTCGGCCAGTCTCCCGCCTTGTACGTCGGGCTTGAGGCGTCGGAATCGTAAGCCGGTCCTCTTACCAGACGTGGGCCGGAGGATCTTCTAGCCGGTCGTTTGGGTGCGAGAGCATTCAGGCTGTCGAGTTTGGCTTCGTTATAGCAGGCGCAGGAATGGGGCGGCACATAAAGCAGTCCGTTACACGCGAGGATCCCGTACTGGCATGTTCCGCGTATCCAGTGGTGCGCATTGATATCGTTCGAATCCACGTCAACAAATTCGACACCCGCGCGGCCGTGCAGGATATATTCCGTTGTGGCCTTATTCCGGTAACAGCGTCCGTGCACAAATCCAACCGAGAAAACCTCGGAATCGGGTGGCCGAGTTTCACTCACTTCGCCTGTCTGGAGATCGTAGACCTTTGTGATTCCTTCATCCCTGCCCTTCGAGACCGTGAACCCACTCCACACCTTGCCATCGACAACAAAGACGTCGACCGGTGAATTGAAGGCTTCCTTGCAGGGGGCCGTCCAAAGCGGTTCGCCGTCTTCCGCAGAAAAGGCCAAAAGCTCGCCGCCTTTGGAAATCATCGTGGGGCTTACCAGCCATTCGACGTCGTCCTTGTTCTCTCCGGCCGTATCGGCGATGTAGTTTGGGGAGCGGTCGGCGGACAGCACGACACCATCCTTCACAACCAACGTAGGTGCGGAGAATCCCGGGCGATGCAGCGCCATGGGCCGGTCGGCTCGCCAGAGTTCTTCCCCGGTTCTCGCATTCAAAGCGATGAGGTCCTTTTCGTTCTGGAAGAAAACACGTCCATCGTCAACAGCAAGTGCAGTCGGCTGTAGATGCTGTGTGTCACTGTCCTTCTTCTCCCAGATCGTCTTTCCATCCCTGGCTCGAACGACGCGAATCCGCCGCTCTGGGTATTTGACGGCATACTGTCGATAGACGGCGCGACCGGTCCATGGCGACAAGCGGCGCAGCAGTTCGCCGGAAGTGCCGTCGTCCTTTTCGAGCGGATCGCTGACTACCAAGTAAAGATCCCCCTCGTGATAGAGGATCTCGTGTGTATTCTCGGTATCTTCATAGGTGCGCAATACGTCACCGGTTGCAGCGTCCAGTGCGGTTACCGGTTTTCCGTAGCCCAGCGTTACATACACTTCATCGCCGTACGCGACCAGCCTGCGAGGCAGTTCTGTCGGACCGCTGCGGAATGGACGAAAACGATCCTCCCAGGGTGTGACCTCTTTTTTCCAAAGCAAGACTCCATTAAAAGCATCACGTGCGACGAGCATCCATTGGGACGGTGCATGAACCGTCGCAGCGGGCGCTTCATCCACGATATAGAACAGCCTGCCGTTCGCCGACACAGCCGCGCTTAAACTCGCCAGGTGATCGTGACTCCGAGCCCAGCGAGGGCCGGACACCCACTGCATATGATGCGGCGGAGCGACTCTCGTATCTTCCGCCACAGCGTTATTATCGGAACCGTGAAGGTAATGACGCCACTCATCGATGTCCTCAGGCCACGACTTGACCTGTTTCTTCCAGGTTCCGTCCTCCTTGAGCCACACGACGCCGTTCGGAACCAGAACACGCATGATCTCTTTTTGCCCGAGATCCGTTGGGCGTTCGACAATCAGGAGATTGACGAGATGATCCGCGTACGGAAGGTGCGTTCCGTCCCACTGCAGAATGGTAATCGCTCCCGATGAGTCATTTTCGGCCAACTCCTCCCGCATCTGCGAGACAAGTTCAGGATCTTCCACGAGTCCCTGTACGAGGAAGCGTTCATTGATGCGCAAGGCGGCGGTTTCTTCCGCGTCTCCGCAGCCCGCGTGAACGATAACTCCGCCTTGAACGCTTGATCGGCGTACAAGTTCAGACAGATCGCCATTCTCCTGCGCACTCAAGCACACCGGTACGATAAGAGAGATCGTCAACAATAGGATGGGAAAGAGGTAACGTGACCGCATCATATTCCTCCGAAGAAAAGCGCTCGATGCACGATCTTAAAGGACAAGAAGTGCCACCTAAAGGTGTCAACACCTCAACAAAAGAGCGGTATACACACAGGACCTGGTAGTCATTCCTTTGTACTTTCGCGATTCCCTTTTCGCGCCTTCGTATTTCACTCTACACGCTTTTGTGCTATGTACACGAAAGCGCCCCCGACAGCGTCTACTGAGTAAAGGCCGTTGAGCCGGAAGAACAGCGAGGCAGAAGACTGTCTTGAGCACCAACGAGCAGGAGTTTGAGAGTTTGATTCGATCCAACAAGGATCAGATGATCCGCACGATCTGGCGGATTGTCCGCGATCCGGAGGATGCGAGGGACGCGCTACAGGAGGCGCTTAGTTCCATGTGGAAACGCTTCCGAAAAGTCCGCGATCATGCCAATCCACGGGCACTGATCCTGAGGATGTGCATCAACGCGGCCTACGATGTGTTGCGGCGTCGAGCACGGCGGATCCGGGATCTGGATGTGGAGGCCGTGATTGCATACGCGCCTGACACCGCCGGTTCGATTACAGATCGGCTGGACGGGGAGGAACGAGAGGCGACGATTTTCAAGGCTATTCACCAGCTCTCCGCCCAGCAGGCCGAGGCCGTTTTGATGCGGGTACTCCATGGAGAATCCTACGCCACGATCGGTCAAGCACTCGGCTGCAGCGAAGCCACCGCACGAACTCATGTGAAACGTGCCCGCTCGCGACTCGCTCAATTACTCTCCGACCTCGCACCACACCTCACCCCGGAGGTGCCTCGATGAAAAACCATCGCGAAAACAGATCGCCTGTAGACGCTCTGATCGAAGAGGCCATGCCCGACGATATTCCTCCCAGCGTTCAGCAAGACTTGAACGATCAGGTCGATCAGTTTCTGAGCCAGGTTTCCGCCACGAAATCAACGTCTCGGTCTCATTTCCGATCCTTGTTCACGTTTCCGCGTTTGGCGTGGGTTGGAAGCGCGGGCGTGGCAACCGTTCTTGTGTTCATTTTCGCCTTGTTCGGTTCCCGCGCACCGGGCGGCGACGTCTATGCCGCCGTTCTCGAAGCGCTCCAAAAAGTCCACACGGTCCACGTCACCGGCTGGACAACGTCTCCGAGTTCCTATCATTCCACGGTTCAGGACGAGCCGGTCGATACCTCCAAGCGACATGTGATAGACACCTGGGAATGGATAACCGAGGACGGAGGATATCGATTTTATGATCGGCAGGGACCATTTACACATTGGGATGACGGAGATCGACGGTATGAATATCACTCGCAGTACGACCGTTTGTATGTCGGCAAGTCAAAACCTCGGCCGGTGGGGGCGAAATTCGAACGGATCGGTGAACGGCTGAAAAACCTGAACGAGCAAAGAACGAAAAAAACACGTCTAGAAGAACGCACGATCAACGGACGACCCGCTGAAGGGCTCCGCCTTGAACGCCGTCACGAAAGACGGGGAGATTATTGGTTCGACGCGGAAACAAACCTTCCGGTTCGAGCAGAAGTGTTCCGTTGGAGAGACGGGAAGTGGGAACAAACCTGGGATATGACGGTTGCCTATGACCGGGAGGTGCCTTCTTCGATTGTGCGCTATATCCCCCCGAAAGCAAAGCAGGTCCTTTACGACTGGTCGATCGAACCGAGGTTCGAAAAATGGAATTCACGCTTAAGGGATTTGGCTGAACGGTACCAAATACAGCCTCTGCCTGAAAAAATGGAGATGATACCTCGTGAGAATGAAGAAGAAATCAGAGCGTATACGTTCGGAAAAATGCCGGGAATTAAGAGCCATGTGGTTGAACCGCTCCAAATGTCTCTCGCAGATTACCTACGTACAGTCGGTAGGACTTTGATTCCCCGCGGTTCACTGCGGCTCTCGGATGAATTCAAGGGAATTCAATTTAACCATGATCTTGTTCTAAATATCGAATTGGCACGCCCCGCCGGACAGCGCGAACGAATAGAGTTTGTCCTGGACGCCCTGGGATTGGAACTGGTAGAAACGATAGAGGAAAGAAAGGTGTGGGTAGCGCATTACGATGGACGACCGCTGAAGCCATGGCGAGAGGTGAAAGCCCCTGTATCGCGAGAAGGTACGAGCCCCGTCGGTCCGGGCATGGCTTCAGGAACGGGGGCTTTCTCGATGGAATTCCTCTTTGACTCATTCGCCTACTGGCAGGATTATGATCTCACTGCTGAACAAATTGTGATCGTCGACAAGACCGGACTCCCTTCCGGACGACGGCCCGACGGTACACAAGATGAATCCGCCGCTGTGAGCTCGGAGAGTCCCTATTGGGGCGGCGAAAAGTCCATCGAGATTGCGAGAAAGTGGTTCGAAGATGAATTCGGTGTAACCTTCACCGAAGAGATTCGACCGATGAAAGTACACGTGATCAAAAGACGAGAGGGTTAAGACAGTTTTGGTGGATTACGCTCCTCGGAAGTGCGCGCCCAGAGAATCTGCGGAGAGATCGTCGCTATCCCACCGCTGAGGGGAACGACGCTGGCTGGGAAGATATTGAAACACGAAAACACGAAAAAACGGAACAAGAAGAAAGGGCAACCGGGGCCACCCTGTGTAACGAAGAGATCGCCACGCTTCGGTCGCGATGACGGAAGAGGAAACTGCCTTGCTCGCGATGACGGTAAAGTGACCAGCTGCAGACAGTCAATCTTTCTTTCTCAAATCACGGACTCCGACCGTTCGCGGCTCGGAATGACGGCGTTGAGGGCGTGGTCTTAGCAGGAATGTAATCCACTATCCCCTCTACCGAAGTTCTTTCTGTAAATCCAACAACGTGCTGACTATTTTCGGCGCTGCTTCGATTTCAACAATATTTGTTCCCATCCACGTTTCATAACCGCCCAGTTTATGCTGCCTCACTGTCGGCAAATACCCGTACGAACCGTTGGCCAGCGATACGGTAAATGCATGGTTAAATGGGGTCTTCTCCTTCAATTCCAGACCGATTTCAACGAGTACTTCGAATGGTATCGCAGAGACAGCGGTATCGCCAACGCGGAAGGCCTGAAGAACAACATCCACCTCGTCCGGCCCTTCATGGAGTTGCATGACACGTCTCGCGTAGGTTTTCTCGCGACGATGATACGGCTCCGCGTCCTCCGGTTTCGCAAGCACATTTTCAAAATACTTCAAGAGCTTCGGGCTGGGTTTGCGAACGTCGAGCGTCAGTTCTTCCTGGCGGGCTCCGAGTTCCACCCAGTCTCGATATTCCACATCCGGATACGCTTCATATACCGCTTGGGCCGTCAATTCGGCCACCTCACGCATCTTTTGATAGCGAGGAAGCCGCTCTGATTTGTTGGTGAAATCGATATTGTTGATATCTCCGCTGGTACCGTTACTCATCATCGCAACAAACGGCGGGCTTTGCCGGTCCGCCTGAATCAGCTCCGCAATCCGGTCCGCAAATATTCCATAATAATCGGCTGAGACATCCCCGCTTCTGACACCGCCGACATAATGCAGCGAGTAATTCGCCAGCAGCGCTATGGGGCGACCCTCCGTGGACTGCACGGAAAGAAACGTAATCTCCGGGTCGGTCGGCCCGGCGGGTTCGAGCAGATTGTCGCTGGCCCGAGGCGGATTCATCCGTACTTTGTCGACTCCGCCGAACGGATTGCGAAGCTCGTCTCCCGGCTTCATATACCAACGCCGGTTGAATACCGAGGTCGGCTCATCCGCACTGCCCCAGCCAATCCGAGCCGGTTCGAGATTGTTCACCGCACAGCGTACCCCGTCTGCAATTCGCTGAACGAGAAACTGCTGATAATCGTTCAAGGGCTCGCTGGGGAGCAGCCGGTTGGGGCCCCGTGCGGAAACCGCCGAGTGGGTATGGGTGGCCGATATCATGATATTTTCCACGGGAATATCGGTCTTCTCATGAATGATATTTTTCGCGGCGTCACAAACTTCACGCGGCAATCCCAAATTGTCGCATACGACGAAGACCAACCGTGTCTCCTGGTTATCCAAAACCAGGCACTTCGCGAAAAGGTCGTCATGAATGTGTGTGGCCGGAATCGGTCTCCAGCCTCCGATGACCATCCCGCCTAGTGGCGGTGTGATGTTGCTCGCAGCCGCACCGGCAAGGAAGACGCGGGATGTCGCCGCTGATTCAACGGCTTCAGTGGGGGCAAGAAAGAGAAAAACCGCAAGAATAAAACAAGTAGAAATACGAAACAAAGCATGGTTGGAATTCATGATCTATCTCCTATCGCAGAATTGCGGCAGCCACTCCTGTTGGTTATACCACCAACGTCATAAAGTTAAACTCTTCGGTGGCACGGTGTGGGGGGAGGACGAACCTCCTGAGACTGTCTCAAAATACGGAAACGATCCGAAAGAGCGCTTCGCCCCCAAGATTGACGGGCTCGCAAAAAGTCGGCGGAGTTCTTCCCCTCTCCCTCTGGGAGAGGGCGGGGTGAGGGATCTTTGCATTTTGCGTCAGCCCCCCTCTGTATTTAGTGATTTCCTGTCATCACAAACACCTTTTGCCTCTGCTTGATTTGCTGTGTCTGGCGAATACACAAGCGAAGAATAATACCCGAATCCAGTGCAATGATAGCCCCTCACCCTATCCCTCTCCCGGGGGGAGAGGGGACTTCCGCCGCCAATTTCGGACTTTTTGCGACGGCATCAGGACCGAGGGAGATGTTGGACGCTAAAGACATGCTCGTTTCTTTTTCCTCCCCCGAAGATCGGGGGAGGAATCTCATGGCTTGCCGGAGGCAAACATGAGAGCCGTAGAGGAGGGGGTTGAAATCCGTTTTCCGACTTTTTGCGACACCGTCAATCCTGGTAAGCCGCTCTTTTTTCGGCTCGGCGGGAGCCTTGCCCTCCCAGCAAACCGCTCGCCTTCTTCGCGACTCACTGACATTGGTTATACCATACACTGTCTTTCAAAGAGAATGGAAATGACCACCCTTAAAGAAAGGACAGTTGTATGTAGGCATGGAAACCGCCAAATAGCCCATCTTCGGCAGCCGATTGACCGGCCAAAGCAGAAAGAGTATCGTACCCCTAAATTCCAACATTACTCGAAGAACCCAAAGCGGAGGCAACGACCGATATGAAGCATTCTACACGTGTGGTTTTCATTGGGATAATCATATTCACAGTCTGCATACCTTTCCCTTCTCTCTCCCGTGAAGTGGATATGCGCAATCATTGGAACGATAAGATTCCTCTTGAGAACCCCCATAAGGGGTGGTATCACCATTATCCGGACAATCATATCAATAAATACATCATCGAAGACGATTCACACATCCTTGATTTCCCGGGCATGGATCATATCTACATTCGACTCGCCTGGGCCTATCTCGAACCGGAAGAGGGAAATTTCAACTGGGATCTGATCGACTCGATCATCGATAAGTGGCGCGCACACGGGCTGAAAGTCGCGTTTCGAATCAGCTGCAAAGAAACAAGCACCGATCGAATCGAACAACAGTATGCGACGCCAAAATGGGTCATGGAGGCCGGTGCGAAGGGCGGGTTTTATCGTGGGGGGAAGAAGGTAGGCCCTGACGGACCATGGGAGCCGGTTTTCGACGATCCTATTTTTCTCGAAAAACTGGAGAATTTCCTGAGAGCCTTCGGCAATCGCTACGACGGTAAACCGTGGGTCCGCTATGTAGATATCGGCAGCATCGGCGATTGGGGAGAGGGACATTTGCATAGCGGAAGTCGACTGGAATACGGCTATAAGGAACGCAAACTCCACGTTGATCTTTATCGGAAATATGTTCCGAAAACTCAGTTAATTATTTCCGACGATTTTGTACATGCCGTCAAGGACAACAACAAACGCGAGATGTTACATAAACATATTCTCGAATGGGACATATCCTACCGCGACGATAGCATCCTGGTCGATTCTTATGTGAAGAACCATTTCGATTCTGACACAGTGCGCAGTCCGGAACTCTTTGCAGACTCATACCGTACAATGCCGAATGTGTTGGAACTCCAGCATTATCACGCCGTCAAACGGGACGGCAATTGGCTGGGCCGTCCGGGCTCTTCGCTCCGGAAACGCAGCAAAGAAAAAACCGGAGCCGATGTCTTTCGAGGAGCCCTCGATGTGCTTCACGCAACCTATATCGGGTATCACGGCGATGCCGACGACTGGTTCACCGACAATCCAGAGCTTACCGAGGAATTACTGAATCGATGTGGATACTGGTATTTTATACACAATGTTGAAATACCGGATACATTTCAAGCCGGGGAGACGCACAACATCTCAGTAACATGGGAGAACAAAGGCGTCGCACCAGCCTATCATCCGTACAAGTTGATAATTCGTTTCGAAGGCCCTGCCACACACGAATTCGAATTGGACGCGCATAATGAAAGATGGATACCGAAAGAGATATGCAAGGAGACCTATTCCATCAGTATCCCGTCGGCACTTGCTACCGGTAAATATACGCTCAAGATGAAGCTGCTATCGAAGCAGGAGGAAAGGAATGTGTCTTTGGCGTTCGAGCCAACCATAACGGATAAGGATGGTTTGTACAGGATAGCGGACATCCAGGTGATGAAGAGATAATTCTCCCACCATTATGAGATTGCCATGTTTAGTTCGCTCATCAGACAAGTCTAAGAACCAGCTTCCCCCCAGCGATTGACCGTTCGCGGAACGGGGAGTATGGTTTTAGGGGTGGTATCCCAGTTCCATAATAAGGTCCAAAACCGATAAGGAGATCAATCGTGCGAAAAGGATTCTTAGTTTTGTTCGCCCTGTTTGTTTCGTTCAGTGCCGCCGAAGCGGTCACCGTAGAGAAAGTCGTTCACACAACCGGTGTCAAAGGCGGACTCATCGTGTGTGTAGGCTGCGAAGACGGAACATACGCCGCCGCACTCGGCACAGACGATTCATTTGTTGTACAAGCCCTTTCCGAAAATTCCGCGACCGTCATGGCCGCCAGGGAGAAAGTGAAATCCGCAGGCCGATACGGGAATGTCTCGATAAAGCAGTTCGACGGGAAACATCTACCCTATGTCGACAGCATGGTCAACCTGCTGATCGTTTCTGACCCCGGAAACCTCTCAAACGACGAGGTCATGCGTGTCCTGGCGCCTGAAGGGTTTGTTCTGGTCAAAGAGGGACACAGTATTCCCGGCCTGAAAACGTCTTCCGTGAGCCAACTCGACGGTTGGAAGATCGCCCAGAGGGAATGGCCGGACGAGATCGACGAATGGACACATTATCTACACGATCCGTGTGGCAGTTCTGTCTCCAATGACCTCGTTGCGGGAAAACCGAATGGTCTGCGCTGGACAGGCGGGCCGCTATGGGCCAGAAGCCACGAGCATACCGCCAGCATGAACGCCATGGTCTCCGCAGACGGCCGGATCTTCTACGTCATGGACGAAGGCCGAATCGCATCGATCCAGCTCCCCGCCGAGAATTACCTGACAGCGCGCGATGCGTTCAACGGTGTGGTACTTTGGAAGATGCCGCTTAAAAGTTGGTTCAACCACCTCTATCCGCTGAAGAGTGGCCCCGGCTGGCTTCCGAGACGTCTCGTCGCAATCGAAGACAAGGTCTATCTCTCGCCCGGGACCGGTGAGAATCTCCTTTGCCTCGACGCGGCCACCGGCGATGTGCTCCAAGAATACAATGATACCGCGACGACTTTCGAACTCGTCGTTTCCAACGGCGTTGTGTTCGCCGCCGTCGACCCCGACGATCAACCGGTCGACTACAATCAACAAAATGCCAACTGCTGGAAAGAAAGAGACCGGGCGAGTCAACTCTTTGCCTGGAAACGCGGCGCAGGAACCCGCATCGTCAAAGCGCTCGATTCCATAAGTGGAGATCTTCTTTGGGAACATGAACTACCCGTGGTCCCGATGACCCTGGCTGTCGACGAGGAGAAAGTCTGTTTGTACGACGGGAACGCCGTCCGTGCTTTCGACAGAAAGACCGGCGAGGATCTGTGGTCGACAGACGTCTCGGAGATGAAACAGGTTCTCACCGGATATGCCGGGCCACGACTCATCATGTGCGAGAACCATATCGTGTTCGCACCGCAAAAACAGATTTTCGTGCTCAACCCCAAGACAGGCGACATTATTTGGTCTGCCGAGAATAAGCCCATTTCAGGTCACTACAGCCTTGAAGATGTATACGTTATCGGCAACAGACTATGGGTGATGGGGCGTGATAATCGAGGCAAATTCACGACCTATAACTTGCTCGACGGTGAGATTCTCAAAGAACACACCAACCCCATCGACTCGTTCTACATCCACCAGCGGTGTTATCCGGGCAAGGCGACGAAAAAGTATCTGCTACCGCCGATTATGGGAAATACTGTGTACGACATGCAGGCGGATACCTGGTCGATCGCTCATTGGGTGCGAGGTGGGTGCGTATACGGCGCGATGCCTGCAAACGGTATGGTGTACGCGAGTCCCCACGCTTGTGCGTGCTATTACCAGTCGAAGCTGAATGGTTTCAATGCCGTCGCTCCGAACGCTCAATCAGCGAAAGCCCCGTCCGCGGAGAAGCGGTTAGTCAAAGGCCCCGCCTACGGTGCAGACATGAAACAAACAAATTACTCGGATTCCCAGTGGCCGGTATTTCGTCATGACAATACGCGCAGCGGCTACGTTAAAACAAGTATCGACGCCGATATCGCACCGGGCTGGAATCAGAACTTCTCAACAAAGCTCAGCCAGCCGATTGCTGCAGACGGAAAGGTGTTTGTCAGCGCCGTCGATGAACACACCGTTTATGCGCTGGATGCGACTTCCGGCGATGAGATTTGGCATTTTATCGCGGGCAGCCGTGTCGATTCGCCGCCGACTCTGTACAACGGACTCGCGCTGTTCGGTTGTGCGGACGGTTGGGTATATGCATTGAGAGCCTCCGACGGGAAACTGGTCTGGAAATTCCAGGCCGCCCCGAGTGACCGACAGCTGGTTTCTTACGATCAGGTTGAATCGGTTTGGCCGATTTCGGGCAGTGTTTTGATCGAGGAGGGGAAGTTGTATTGCGTGGCGGGTCGGTCGATGTTTCTCGATGGCGGACTGCGTATGCTGATCCTCGATCCTGAAACGGGCAAGTTGATTGCTGAGAACGTAATGGACGACAAGGTCCCGGGCTCAGACAAAGACCTGCAGGATCTCATGACCGGAAAGCACATGCCCGTGGCAATGCCCGACATTCTCTCCAGCGACGGCAAATATGTATACATGAAGTCGCAGACCTTCACGAAGGACGGCAAACGTGTGCGTGTTGAACCGCAGCGTCCGGACACTCAATACGGCGACGAGGTCCACCTTTTCGCGCCAATCTCGTTTCTGGATGAATCCTGGCACCAGCGGACGTATTGGCTCTACGGTCGAGCGGCCGGTGAGGGCTGGGCGGAATTCCAGCTTCCACCGAAGCGCGTACCGTACGGACGCATCCTCTGTATCGATGAGGAGAACGCCTATTCGTACGGACGCGATCTCGAGCTTCTGTGTAACACATCCGTGTCCGAGTACCGTCTCTTTAGCGCAAACAAAGAGCCCGCCCGTAGGGTCGGTATTCCCAATCTTGAAGGCAGCCGGTGGCCTGAAGGCAGATATCCCACAGGCAAAGAAAACCAGTTGGCGGCTCATACCGTGGACTGGAAACAGCTTGCCAAGCAGCCCGTGAGCAAACTCACCGCTTTGAAATACAACTGGATCGAAGACGAGCCGGAGATTCTGGTCAAAGCGATGGTATTGGCGAACGATCTTCTGTTCGTGGCCGGTCCGCGTGACGTGGCGGATGAGAAGAGCCTGTGGGGCCGCTCGAATGAAGAGGCGTTCCAGAAGAGCATGCAGGAACAGGCCGAATGGCTCCAGGGCGACCACGGCAGCTTCCTGCAAGTGGTGTCGAAAAAGAGCGGTGAAACGCTGAATACGTATAAAGTGGACTACTTACCCGCTTTCGACGGCCTCATCGCCTCGGAGGGCAAATTGTACATGACCACAGCGGACGGCGCCCTTCTCTGCTACGAATCCAAGTAGAACTGACCGCGCAGTCGGAGCGCCAATCGAATAAGCAGAGTGCTACTGAGAAACCAGTTGGCCTTAGAAAATGCGTGCCACCTCCAATTCCGTTTGGGGGGCTCGCAAAAAGTCGGCGGACTACAGGAAGTAAGGTAGTCAACCCCCTCTGAATCTCCCCCAATCTTTGGGGGAGACCACGCGTCTATCGCATCGTTGTCTTCTCCAAGATTTGTTGGGAGAGATGACGAGATGTTCCTCCCCCGAAGATCGGGGGAGGTTAGGAGGGGGTTGAAATCCGTATCCCAGACTTTTTGCGGTCCCCCAAATTCCGCTTGGGGGTGGCACACTTTTTAGGGAAAAGAACTTCTGAAATTATCGATAAAGTGCCCAATCGGAAATACCGGACCCGCCATCGAAAGGAGTATCTCCCGTGAAACTCACAATTCCTCTGATCTTGATCGCTTTAGTAGTCCTACTGAAAGCGGGACTCTCCAAAGAGGACAATCCACAACACAAATTCAGAGCTACACGAAGCGAGATTACCGCCACCTTCTCCATTGTTGCGGTCGAACCGGACACCGGTGTGTGTGGGGCCGCGGTCGCAAGCAAGTATCCTGCGGTCGGCAAGGTGGTCCCGTACGTTCGCGCGGGTGTCGAAGCGTTTTGCACGCAACACTGGCACAACCCCGAATGGGGTGAACAGGCACTCGATCTGTTGGAGGCTGGGAAAACGCCGGAGGAGATCCTCGCACAGCTTTTGGACGGCGATCCGCACCGGGAACAGCGTCAGTTGGCAATCATCGACATGCGCGGCCGTACGGCGGTTCATAACCCGTCGGAGGCCGGTGAGCAAAGCCTCTATTGGGCGGCGATGAGCGGACGGTATTACTCCTGTCAGGGCAATACGCTAACGGGCCGAGAGGTGATCGTTGGGATGGCTCAGGCGTATGAGGAAACTCCGGGGAGTCTGGCGGATCGGTTGATCGCAGCGTTGGTCGCGGGTGATCGGGTCGGTGGCGACCACCGGGGGCGGTTAGCGGCGGGAATTCGCGTTGCGAAAAAAGGCATTGAAGGAAACTGGCTGGAGCTGGATATCGACAAAAGCGACGATGCGGTGAACGATCTAGCCAAACAGTACGACGCGCTAAACCACGACGCAGTAGGTAATTAGAGAACCTTCTCTGCCAGATGAAACATTATGTTTCCTGTGCCCGCAGAAAAATTGCGACCTAAATCTCGCTGCTCTTGTATTAACAATCTGCACGGCCGAAGCGTCAGACTTCTTCATCGTCCAAGTGATCCATCCAGGTCTTCTTGAGTACGAGCGAGGTAACGATAACGACGGAGAGCGCCGCCAGAATTCCCCTTTTCTCCTGAAGGATGAGATAGATGGGAAACAAGACGAGCGAGACTTGCCAAATCATCCCAATCAACACGTTGAAGCAGTCCCGGCCGAAATGCGTATTTCTCTGGAAATCCGGATCTTCCTGTTTCACCTTCTCATAAATCGGTCCCCAAAATCCCCACGGGCGGACTGTTTTATAGAACGATTTTAGAACCTCGTCCCGATCAGGCTGTGTCATATAGGTGCCAAGAATACACCCGGTAAACGACACCAATAAAATCGCCGGAAATCCGTAAATTTCATGCACACCAGGAAAATAATTACCCATTATCAGCGGTGCAATAAGTGAAGCCGCAATACCGGAAATCATCCCCCAGAAGAATCCATACCCGTTGAATCGCCACCAATACCATTTCAGAACATTCGACGCCGCATAGCCGCCCCAGAGGGCATTCACAATCCACTGCGTCACATCGTCAATCGACTCAATAATAAAACCAAACGCGATTCCCAGAACAACCACAGCTGCGGACGCAACATAGCTCATTCGCACATATTTTTTGGGTTTATCGTTCGGGTTGATATATCGTTTATAGATATCGTTCACAATATAAGCGGGCGCCGCGTTGACCGTCGCCGCAAACGTGGACATAAAGGCCGACAAAAGCCCTGCGATCAGCACACCCATGAGCCCCGCCGGTACAAAATTCTTGATCGCATAGGGAAGTATCAACTCGAAGTCCGGTCTGTCGCCCATAGCCCGCAGCTCCGGCAGGAAAAATACCAGCGCCAGAACCGTCAACCCCGCAATCAACATGTACCTCGGAACAAACAGCACCACATTGACAAACCAGCTCATCAGGCTTGCTTCTTTCGGACTCTTTGTAGCCAGAATCCGCTGCATATCGTAATTCGGGGCAGGTCCCGCCATACTCACGAGTATTCCCTTGAATACCATCATCATGAAGAAAATCGTAAATAACGAGTACCCATCCTCCGCGATCTTCGTGTTAGCGGAATCCAATATCCCCGTCCAATCCAAATCCAGCCGCCAGCCAAAGATCGGCGTGCGCCACCCGGGCGGCAGAACGCGGTCGATCATCTCCGGCGATACCTGCATAATCGCGATGATTCCCACCGCGATGGAGGTGACAGTCATAATCAGGAACTGCATAACCTCGGTCAAAACCACGCTAAACATGCCCCCCTTCACGACATACAGCGTCGTGATACCCAGAATGATCAATGCGTACATATTGGGCGAAAGCTCCCACGGCAGAAAAATCGACGCGAATTTTCCGATCCCTTTGAACGCATACGCCAAAAACCCAATCACACTGACCAGAGCGAAAATCACTACGCTGATGTGGGCCAGATTCGCACCCGTCCCGGTGCCAAACCGGGTCGTGATCCATTCCGCGCCGGTCATGACATTCGACCGCCGCAGCCACGCACTCAAATAGACCATCAGCACGATCTGGTTGAATGTAGGCCAGAGCCACGGCAGCCAGGCACTCTTGAGCCCGTACACAAAGCAGATGTACACCAACCACATCGTTCCGGTGATGTCGAACATGCCCGAAGCGTTCGAAACCCCCAGGACATACCACGGCATGGTCTTGTCGCCGAGAAAATAGGACTCCAGGTTCTTGGACGCCCGCTTGGATATCCAAAAGCCCAGACTAATGGTCAGCGCAAAATAGGCCAGAATGATGAGAATATCGATGGAGTGAAGTTGGAATTGGATCATGACTTCTTCCGAACAAAGCCCAGCGGGGGATTGGCTACAAATAACCGGCAGGGATCATAGCACAGAATCCTGTAGATGCTGGAGCTTTCCGGTGATTTCCTCTACGACAACCGTTTCGGTCGGCGGGTAATTCTGCATAATCATAACGTAAACACCCCATAAGGAGGTCGGTCTTGGATGGATCGTCCCCACTCATAACCAACGATGCCGCGGTTCTTGGCGTGTTGTGTATTGTGTTGGCGGCGGTATTCGGTACCGCATCGAGCGAACGGCCTGCCCTGCGCAGGTTCTATAGATACGTGCCTACGATCCTCCTGTGCTATTTCATACCGGCCGTCCTGAGTAACCTCGGTGTCTTCTCCGCGGAGCGTTCCAACCTGTATTTCTTCACCTCGCGTTACCTGCTTCCGGCGTGTCTGGTCCTTCTGACACTCAGTATCGACCTGAAAGAGGTCATGCGTCTCGGCCCCAAAATGCTGGCTATGTTCCTGACAGGAACCGTCGGGATTGTGGTCGGCGGCCCGATAGCCATTCTCTTCGTCTCGCTTTTCAGTCCGGAAACAGTGGGAGGCCAAGGCCCGGACGCCGTATGGCGCGGTTTGACCACGGTAGCGGGCAGCTGGATCGGCGGAGGCGCCAACCAGGCCGCAATGAAAGAAGTATTCGAGGTTGGCGACGAGATCTTCGCAACCCTTGTCGCAGTCGATGTGATTATCGCAAATATCTGGCTGGCGATTCTTCTCTTTATGGCCGGCAATTCTGAATACATCGACCGAAAGAACTCCGCCGACACAAGCGAAATTGAACATCTACAGCACAAGATGGCCGAATACAAAGCCCAAATCGATAGAATCCCTTCGATGGCGGACACCATGAAGATCCTCGCCGCCGGATTCGGCATAACCGGGATTGCTCACATAGCAGGGAAACTTCTGAGCTCTACAATCGGGTCCTCTTATCCGGAACTCGCGAAATTCAGTTTAACCAGCGAGTTTTTCTGGATCGTGGTCATCGCCACGACCGGAGGTTTGGCCTTGTCCTTTACCCCGGCAAGACGTCTGGAGGGTGCCGGGGCTTCACGGGTTGGTTCAGTGTTTCTATACCTCTTGGTGGCTTCGATTGGCATGAAAATGAATGTGAGTTCTGTAGTCGAATCGCCGGGCTTGTACCTGGTGGGCGTAATTTGGATATCCGTCCATGCCATTCTTCTTCTGATTGTCGCTCGATTGATCCGGGCACCGCTGTTCTTCCTCGCAGTCGGCAGTCAGGCGAATATCGGCGGTGCGGCATCGGCACCGATCGTTGCGAGTGCGTTTCATCCGGCCCTGGCCCCGGTCGGCGTTCTCATCGCCGTGGTCGGGTATGCCTTGGGCACCTATGCCGCGTGGCTTTGCGGTCAGCTCATGCGCGTCGTTGCGCCCGGATGATAAACATATATCAAATCGCATCCCCTTGCGTCATGACGGTTACTCGAACTCGTGTACTTACATCGTCGGGACCGTCGCAATGGAACCGCATCTCGTTCTCGCCAGGATCCAAATCCGGAACTTCACCGATAGGCGTCACTTCGCTCAATAGCTCACCGTCCTTCGAGTACACTTTGCAGTCGGACATCGAGCTGAATTCAATATACTGACCCGTCCTGAGTGTAATCGGCAATACGAGACGTTTTCCGTTGACAATAAACTCAGGGTCTTCGATTGTAATCGGAACAAACGGCAGAGCTTTGATAGGTTTGATCCGGCACCGTGCGGAGGACCCCGAAGCGAGATTGTTACAATAAATATTCAGAGTCTCTACCTGACTGTAATTCACATTCTCCCGATAGATTGAATACGCCGAACCATAGGGCCACTCGTAGTCCTCGTATCGTTCGGATTCAGGTTCCACCAATTCGAAATACTTCCAACCGTCAAAATCCACGGTAACATAATGATCGTTGATACCGTGCGAAATATGATCGGGGCTCTTGATCTGGAAATTCAGGGTTTCTCCTTTGCCGTCGCCGTCAATCCAGACTCCCAGCGCACCTTTCTCATCGAGGTCGATCGGAGGCGAAAAAGTCTTCTCTGCTTTCACCCAAGCAGCCCTTGGATTTTCCTGCGTTGTATTTCGATATGTGATAGTAGCTTCGGATGAATCTGCCTCGTTCCCGTTGCCGGCAGGATCGACTTCGAGATAAACACCTTGTGCAGACGAGAGTTCTCCTATCTCGTTCTCGCTGTTGAATTCCGTCAATGGTACGCTCTCGCTTGAATCGTATGCCCCCACGGACATCAACACTTCCAACCTGAGTCGGAGGGGCTGTTTATCAAATGGGTTCGTTGTCTTCCACTCGTATTCACCGTCGATTAGAGCATTTATCTTATGTTTATTGAAATGGGTTCGATAGAATTGCCATTGACCGTTCTTCTTCTCCACTAGTGTGAATTCATCGCCGAGAACACGGAGTTTCTCTTTCACCGATTCATCGAAATATTCCGCATGGCGAAGGTCTTCATAACACCGCATGATTGCTCCTAATCGCTTGTAGACCGGTCGATCCATATTGTCCGGGTTGATTCCCATAATGGAGAAACCGACGTCCGTGCCAATACACTTGCAGAGAAGGTACTCGATATCGTCGGCGAAAGTCGGCTCGCCCTGTGTTCCGGTCCATGTTTTAATCGCCCACCAACCGAGGTGACCGGGCAGAAACATCCGTTTCAGATCTTCATTTGCACGACAATGAATATCGATGAACCGTTTGTGACCGCGTGTGGGGTGATCCCACGCTCCCATACGAGAACGAACATACCAAAGGTGATGATGAAACGTGCTCATTTCCATCAATGCGGGTCTCCGGAGCCGAGACCACAATTGAAAAACGAATTTCGATCCGTAATGCCAGCCGTTCTCGCGGCCACCGAGAATATCTTCTCCATCGAGAGCGTCCAGGTACATCATATCGAAACCGCACTCATTAAATGTCTGCGCCGTTTTCGCCGCCACTTCCGCCAGTAATGTCGAATCTCCATCAGGAACAAACAGGCCAAAACACTCTTTCAAATGGTAAACGGGGCTGTCTGCTTTGTGCGCTGAAGAGCTTGTGCCATAGGCCCCGCGCTGACACTGCGTGAACGCATACGGAGGTTCTTTGCTGATCCCACTATAAATAATCAACTCATCATCAATTTGTAACGTCACACTGTTCCGCACGAAAAATCCCGTTGTTGTGGACATATTCTCAGTTGACTCGACAACCGGCACCTGTGTCGCATCCACCGTCAGCGCGCTCGCAAGTGTAAACTGCGCGTCCTTCGCAAGACGCGGGTCCGGAACAGGAGTCACCCATGGGCATTTCTTATCGATAAAAAACGCATAGGTATGCAATCCAGCGGAAATGCCGGCATCGTGGAGACGATCGACCACCTTGCGAAGACTCTCGCGCCCGTTGGGATAGGTCTCGGGATTCGGTTTGCAGTCGCCGAATCGAAACGATCTTCCTCCATGAAAATCGATCTGAGTGATGCCCAGGTTCTGAGCCAATTCAATCCAGCGGTCAACTGTTTCTTCCGACAAATCGGCAAAATTGAACAGATAAGAACCTTTATTGATGTTTGCATCGAGCGCCCATGGGCCGCCGATAGGCGAGTGAGGAATATCATTCGCCGAACGGACAATCTCCTGCATTCCTGCTCGCAATTCAGTCATAGGACAGCCGATAAGGGCCATCTTCGCACCGACCATTCCGAATCGCGGATAGCAGATTGCCCGAATCCGCGTATTTGCCTGGGGTAACTCCGGCACGTTCGTCTGCAGATTCAATGCAAGGGCACAGCCCGCCAGACCTTTTCCCGGCACTTCATTGGAACGCAAGGTCAAGTTGATAAATGTCAACGAATCAACCTTCTCTCCTTGGACATCCATCACTTCCACGATGAAATAGTGGTCATGAATATCGACTCGAAGTGACAGTTCGACTCCTGAGTCTCCAAACCGGATTTCAATTCGATCCCCGTCACGAGAAGCGGAACTTGCGTTGTATTCGCGACCATCTTTTCGGACTTGTGCGCAGGGATTCGCCGGAACAGAGGCACAATAATCCACACCGGTGCTTTTATCGACAAAGGAACGATTTTGTCCGTCTTCTCCAATGGAGTAACGGACATAATCGTTTTCTAACACGATCGGTTCACCACCGATATCCATGGCCGTACAAAAACAGGGTACCAATAGGAAACTAATTATCGCACAGATTTTGCTCATTCTCTTTTGACCGTCCTTTCGAATTTCCCTCTGTGAAAGATTGGAAATCGTCTTTCTATAACATCTGCGAACGCAAAAGATCAGGGGGGCCTGGTACGATAGCGTTTTATGACTTTGTAAGGGCAAACAGAGAGTTTTCGCTCAACGTGCGAAAAACCGACGGGATGTTGGACTTCTTATCGACTTAACTTTACTCAATTGACCGGGTGTTCCGAAGCCGTTATTGTATCGGAAACACGAAGATGGAGGTTCTTTCGGCGGAAAGAGGCAAAAAAGATGCAAACACGCCGTGGTTTTACCCTGATCGAATTGTTGATTGTCGTGGCGATCATCGGGATATTGGCGGCCATTGCCGTGCCGAATTTTTTGAATGCGCAAATCCGCGCCAAAATAGCCAACACAGAAGCCGATCACCGCTCGCTTGCTACGGCACTCGAATCCTACCGCCTCGATAACAATATGTATCCTCCAACCCCGAACACCGCCGCCAACATGCGTTTCGCACGACTCGCAAAACTCACCTCACCGGTTTCGTACATGTCGAGCGTCCCATTGGATCCATTCCGCTCCCAACTCGTCCACGATCAGCTTGATAGCGCATATCCGTTCTGGGATCCCGAGACGGCCGACGCACAGAAGAAAAGCGGCAATCGGTTCGATCTTCTTCCAGAGGAAGAGAATCGCCTGGGCCGCTGGGTCCTCCACGGTGCCGGACCGGATCAGGACTACGAACCGGATACCGGGGGAGGCGGTTCCGGTATAATCGTCCCGTTTGAACCGTCAAACGGTCTGGGCAGCGACGGCGACATCGACCGGTTTGGACCGTGAGTATCTCGTTCGTCTTGAGCGCTTTTCGGGTCGGACATCGGTCACTATTGTCTGTATCCTCTACCGGTTGACACCGTTCCTGATTGGAGTAGGATTCTGCAAAAGCGAAAGCGGTTCTATATCTTACTCAGTCTCTTGATGAAGATCGAATAAGGAGAAACAACAATGGAAACCACTACCAACTGCAACCCGTCCTCATGTCCTCTTATGTCGAGTCGTCGGGGATTTCTAAAAACATCGTGTGCCTCGGCCCTGGCACTCAAAATGGGTATGTTTGACTTTGCCTCCTCCGTCTCCGCGGCAAGACGAGAAATCACGTCTAAGCCAACGATTCGCGTCGCATTCGTTCGCCCCGATGTGAAGTCGTATTGGCTCGGCTGGCCCGGCGCCGCCTACGATATTCCCGGCCACCAGGTCCAATATAAGAATATCCTCAACAAAGCCGCCGAGAACCTCGGTGTCAAACTCGAGATTCAGGACGCTCCGATTCACGACGCGGACACCGTCAGTGAATTCCTCAGCAGCGTCAAACGGTCCGATCCGGACGGACTGTTCATCGTCATGATGAGTCTCAACGAGCCGGCATGGGAGAATGCCAAAGAACTGGCGACAAAGCGGGGCGATGTGCCGATGATCGTTTTCAGTCCGATGGGCACCTCGTTTACCGGTCACTTACAGAGAACCCGCGGAATCCCGGGTGTGTTTACCGCCGCGACGCAGCATCTCGACTGGATGGGCAAAGGTCTCCGGATGCTCAAAACAGTATGGCAGATGAAAAACACCCGCCTGTGTATCGTGAAGGGTGACAAAACAGAGGACAAAGAGCTTGAAGGTCTGGGTACCACGCTCCACTATATTCCGCGTACTCGGTTCGCAGAGGAATTCAATAAAGCGGACACAACCGATGAGATGAAGTCCATCGCGTACTACTACAAAAAGGAAGCAAAGGATATCGTCGAACCCAGTTCAAAAGATATCTTGAACGCGGCGAAAAACTATGTCGTGGCCAAGCGCATCATGGCCGACGAAAACTGCGACGGGATTTCAGTCGATTGCCTGCCGGTTGTCGGAAGTCGAGACATCCATCCGCCATGTCTCGCGTGGTCGCGGCTGCGAGATGAAGGCGTCGTTGCCGCGTGTGAAGCGGACACCAACGCCGCGCTGGCGTCACGCCTCACGCATCTTCTCTTCGATCGCCCCGGATTCATGCAGGACCCGGCACCCGATACGGTCAAAAACACGCTGCTGGGTGCCCACTGCGCCTGCGCGACACGGCTCGATGGTTTCGACAAACCGCACGAACCGATTATTCTCCGTAGTCACTCCGAATCCGATACCGGCGTGGCCACTCAAGTGCTTTGGCGTATTGGTCAGAAGATTACGATCATGGACTTCGAAGGCCCGAAAAAGATCATTCTTGGTACTGGACGAGTACTCAGCAATATCGAAACGCCGCCCGCCGGCGGCTGCCGGACATCGGTGGAAGTGGAAGTGGACGACGTACCGGATGTCCGAGATACGAAGGGATTTCACCAGCTCTTCATCTATGGAGACTTAGAGAACGCGTTCAAAGCGTATTGCCAGCTGGCCAACATCGAAGTCGTTCATATTTGACTCTGTGTCTGAGCCGAAAGACAGGTTGGCAAGCGCTCTGTTCGTGCCTTGTAAGGGCGTTGGTGAAGACGTTCAGGGAAGAAGTCGCCTCGTTTCTTGAGAATCACAGCCTGCAACAGTAGCTGTGGGTCGGGTAAGCGGCAAACCACACCGATCAACGCCAATGCATCGTTGGTCGCTGCTTCGCGATAATTGGAATGAGTGGACAGAATGGACCTCGTGAATGGCCATTCTGTCCACTTTGCCTAGTGCTTTTTCATACAGAGATATAGGAAAGACCCGCCCTCAATAGAGAAACCAATCCGCAACACCGGTCTCTTCTCGGACAAAAACCAATTCCCCAAACGGACGTGCAAGTAAAGACTCAACGGTGGGACGATTCCACACCAACGTGATTCCCTCATTGGTCAGCCGTCCGATTTGGAAAGCCCAGCGGTCGCCGTGTTTCGGCACCTCTTCAACCACAAGACTTCTGTCCGGTTGCCCGTTTGTGGCATTGACAGGCGGCACTTGGCGGTCACCCGAGAAATCCAGATCTGCAAATGGAACTGCAAGTTCGACCACCGCCCCGTTAGGAGTGTAGACGTCGGGATGCACCCTTATGCCGATCTGCATCGCCGGATCCCACAAATCCGGGTCGCCGTCCCTCAGCGCAAGATCATACCCGGCGGCGCTGAACTGAAATGGAGGCCCTTGTTCCTCTTCCACGTCCCGTTTCAAGTCGGGAAAGCCCGGAAAGCCCAGCTCCGGGATTCCATGGGTCGTATCCAAAGTGACGGCGATATGGTACTGATCCGGCGTATCGCTGGGCGGATGATTGTTCCGCAAAATATCGGGACCTGGATCGAAGAGGATTTCTAAATCGTCCCCCAGAGATGAATAGAACGCCCCGGTATCCGTTCCCTCTTGATCTTCCTCATCGGTTAGCGAGTCGTCCCCGGTAGCCAATATAGAAAACAAATTCGTATCTTGAGTCTCAACAAGGAAATAAAGGTACGACCCATCATACACTGCACGGAACGAAACCGATAAATCTGCAGGCGACGCTTCTCCTGTTTCCAAAACAACAAAATCGGTGGAGGCGGAGCTTGCTTCCGACCACTCGCCCTCTTCGGAACCGATGATACCGTCCACGATAGGCGGGAAACCCGTCCAGCGAACAGCGTACTCACGCACGTTCGGAGTCTCCGACGCAAAGCAAACGGCGCCGATAACAAAGAATAACCCTAAAATAGACCAACAAAATACAAATCGATGCATAGAATCTATTGAATCCCTTAGACTTGGAAAGATGTGGACACACTATTCTTTTCCAGTAGAGAAAGTATCATGAGGGGTCAAAAGCGTCAACTTTGCTTTATGAGAATCGAATACAGCAGCAAGAGTTGACGTCGGTCAATCGACGGATGTTATCAATCGCGAAATCGATATGATGGCTGTTCTTGCAGGGATTTGGCAGAGTTTCTTGCTTCTTTCGATAGGCTCATTATGCCTTCGTTGGATCGCATTGGACCTTCGTCGCGGGGAACAAATCGCCCTCGCCGTGGGCTTCGGCGCGGTGTGCACGTCGATCTTAATTTTCGCGATTCTGCTTGCGGGATTCTTTGTACCGGGTATTGTGATCCCTGTTTTTCTTTTTCTGACGTTCCTCTCCGCCCCTGCAGGATGGCGATTGCTGAGACATTGTTCGCAACCGCTTCTTGGTATACTCCGTCAGAATCTCCTCTTAAGCCTACTCGCTGTCATTCTGCTTCTCCCGCAGTTGCTATCCGCACTCACTCCGGAGGTTGAAGTCGATTCCCTATGGTACCACCTGGGGGTTCCGCAGTTCTATCTTCATCGAAATGAATTATGCAGGGTGCCGTTCATCCTCCCTTCTCATTATCCGATGAATTTTCATCTGCAGTACGTATTCTCACTACTCGTGGGGAATGACATCACTGCAAAGATCCTCATCACGTTTCTGCTTCTTCCTATCTGCGCGTTGCTCTATTCGACGGTACGCAATCGCTCCGATTCCTCAAGCGCCATGCTGGCCGTGGTTCTTTATCTGTCGATCATTCATCACCGGATCCCTGTCATGGCAAACGTCCAGAGGGCGGTCCTGCTGTTCACACTTCTCTCGACCGTCTTTCTATGGCGCTGGTTGCATACAAACGACAATCGATGTTTTTGGATGTCGGCATTTTGGTGCGGAGTTGCTATGGGCACCAAGCTGAACGCGCTTATCTTCTGCCTTATACTTCATAGCGCGGTTATCGCCGCGTGGTTTTTATTGAAGTACGATTGGAAACACCTCGCCCTCCGCTTAATTGGATATAACGCCGTTGCCTGGATTCTGTTTTCTCCCTGGATGATCAAATCCTATTTGTTTACCGGCAATCCGCTTTATCCGCTCCTCAGTGGAGTGTTCGGTGCGCGAAACAAGTATCTCCTTCAAGCCATGCATTCCAACGAACGCAACCATGGAATGAACTTCCTTCGTTCCGATTCGGTAGCGGAATATATCGACCAGGTTTTCCACAACATCCATTGGATGCTAAATGCACCGGATCTTCTCTTCTGTCTCACCCCTTTTGTTTTGCTCTTGCTTGCCGTCGAGTACGAGCGGTTTCGTCCCGAGATCTTGACAGCGCTAATGACCTTCCCCTTGTTCACATTCTTGTGGGGTTCGGATGTCGGAAGACTTTTCGGGCTGACCTACGGCACGTTTACCATTCTCACGGGTTCGGCTTTCTTCATTCTTCGAGAGAAAACGTCGATCGGGAAATACCTCTTTTGGGTCCTCGCTGTCGCAGTACCCGCAACCTTCCTCGTACAAAAAGCGACGTACTGCAATTATCCGGCAATCGACTGGCATGGAGATATCCACATCTCTCAGAAATCGCGCATCGAGTACTTGCTGGACCACGATATATTCACACGAGAAGATGTACGTGTAATGGAGTTCATTGAGAATAATCTCTCCGAAGATTACAGCCTCTATGTTTACCACGGTGGGTATCCGTTCTATTTGGATTTTCCTAAAATCCTATCGGATGCGCACTTCGGGGAGATCCTCGACCAGTGGCTTCTCGATTTGGGGCCGGAAGAGACTGCTAAACGGTTTCGAGAAATGAATGTCGGCTATTTACTGAAAGGACCCAAGGGTGTCTGGAAACGAAACAAAGAACGAGGCGGACCGCCGGAACAGCGGCGGGAACGATTCAATGACTTCATGGACCGATACGGTTCGTTGATGAAGCAATTCGAAAACCAACGGGTATATCGATTTCATTGGGCGAAGCAGCAAAGTTGACAGAACGAAAGGCTTTGCTTACCGTACCCCTTCAATCTCTGTAAGGAAGGAAACTCCAATGGTGGAACTCGCAGATCGAACGACGCGGATTGACTCGTCGGGAATCCGGAAAGTGTTCGCTTTAGCTGCCGATATGACAGATCCCGTCAATCTCTCCATCGGCCAGCCTCATTTCGATGTCCCTGACCCGGTAAAAGAAGTCGCGATTGAGGCGATCCGTGAAGGGAAAAACTCCTACACACTGACGGCCGGAATCCCCCCGCTCCGCGAACGGTTACTGGAGGATTATCGGAAACGCGGGATCGATGCGGAGGAGGCTATCGTTACGTCAGGCGTATCCGGGGGTATTCTCCTCAGTTTCTTGGCGCTGCTGAATGATGGCGATGAAGTGATCATCCCCGATCCGTATTTTGTGATGTATAAGCATCTCGCCAACTTCGTCGGTGCAAAACCGGTTTATGTGGATACCTATCCCGACTTTCAACTCGATCCCGAGAAAATTGAACGCGCTGTCACCCCTCGCACCAAATTGATTATTGTCAATAGTCCGAATAATCCCACAGGAGCCGTGTATTCGGAGGATGTTTTGCGTGGGGTGAGTAAAGTGGCGGAAAAGAACAACTTGTTTATCCTGACAGACGAGATTTATGATTGTTTCCTTTACGATACAAAACCAATTTCCATCGCTGAGTGGTATCCGAATACGATTTTGCTGTCGGGGTTTTCGAAATCGATGGCCTTGACCGGCTGGCGGGTCGGTTATGCTCTCGGCCCAAAATCGATAATCGGAGCATTTATGAATATTCAAATGTACTCTTTTGTCTGTGCGCCATCCTTCGCCCAGTGGGCGGCCCTGGCGGCGCTCGATGAGGATACGTCTGAGAATAATATCGCTTATAAGCGAAAGAGAGATTTGATCTATAATGGAATCAAAGATCGTTACGAGATTACTTGTCCCGGCGGCGCATTTTATGCCTTCCCGAAAGCGCCGAACGGGGATGGCGACCGTTTTGTCGAAGAAGCGATTCGAAATAATGTACTTGTGGTTCCGGGCAGCGTTTTTTCCGAGAAAAAGACTCATTTCAGAATTTCGTATGCGGCGGATGATAACGTGATTCAGAAAGGGATCGAGATACTGAATGGGTTAGCGGAAGCATAGAATCGTTTTTCCCCTCACCCTAACCCTCTCCCGGAGGGAGAGGGAACCTCTGAGTCTGGGGGCCGATTTTTTTCGCCCTGTAAGACTTTACTGAGGAAACTGAGCAACACGCACGTCAGACCGCTACCACGTCAGACTCCTACCGCGTCAGACTACTGCCACGTCAGACTCCTACCACCGTCATAAGACTCCTGTGTCAACGTTTCCCTTTGGGAGAGCCGGGCATCGCAAGTTCCCTCTCCCTCTGGGAGAGGGTCAGGGTGAGGGCTGATCTTTTTACTCATAATCAAGGCCCCATCCGAAATATATCGCCTTCACTTACCACACCGTTCGACGAATCGTAAGGCACCACTCCAAACGAAGAGACCAGATATACACCGTCCGGTCCGCTTCCGAGAATCGTCCAACGACCTCTCTTGGATTCTTCTTCGGGCATGGTTCGAAAATATCGTTCATTCATCTTGAAACCGTCTGTTGCTTCCGGATCCCAGAACGGGTAGGCATTTGCCAACTCGTGGTCTTGAGTCGGATCGTTAAAAAAGGGATCCGTCGGGATATGATTCATGTAAGCGACCGGTGTTGTGAGTTTGGCGAGACGTTCATAACGAACGTATTGTCCCGGGGCCGGTGTCGGCGGATACATATTGTTGTCGAGACGGTACGACTCAAACGCTGTTGCTAAAGAGCGGAGATCGGCTTCCGTCCTTGACACAAGAGCCCGAATCCGGGCATTCATGAAATTGGGTACAGCGATAGCTGCGAGAATCCCGATAATTGCAACAACAATCAAAAGCTCGATCAGCGTGAAGGATGGCATTTTTCGCACGGGTACGTTACTCCTAAAACTGCATTTCCAGAGATAAGGTCTTACCGTCGCTGCCTGCGTCGAACAACTCGTACAGAACACAATACTTCTCATCTTCAAACATGTCAATCGTCACAGAATGTCTGCTCTTTTTCCTGCTAATAGAAGACAAGAGAGAGCCACGCAGACATATCTCGTTTGTTATTCGGCTGATATTCGGAAAAGATAGATGGAATACCCGACTACCGCTTCCGGTTCCATCTCTCGAAACACAGCTAGATCGTCTGCCGTATAGCGCGATCCGATGCCAGACAGGCAAGTCGCACTAATCGCCCACCAGCCCGGTCTGCCGATATCGTCGGGGTATGGAATAACAGCGTCGAGACCATAGATCGGAATTAGATCCGGCGAACCGAAATAGATGAAGTAGAAGTCATCGATATTGTTCTCCTGAATTTCTTTGTTTAACAGAGGAAGATCCTGTCCCCAATCCAAATTGGAATCCGTCGAGATGTGAATACCGTTCGCTGGTCCTCCGACCGCTTCGTTGTAATAAGGAATATAATGTGGATAGGCCCATAAAGTCTCCGCGAAATGCCAGCACAGCAGAAAAACCAGAATACCGATCACCGCACGGTTCTTCGACCACCTTTGACGCACTTTCTCGAACCATGCCCCCGCTGCGACACAGTACACGGGGAGAATAGGCATAAGGTGACGGATTCCGATCGCCGCACGATTCGTAAAAACAAGAAAGAGAAAGAAGAAAATCGGCGGTCCGAGTACAAACAGCCGGTCGACTCTCGAATAACGCGAATCCCGCAGTAGAAAGAAGACTCCGAGAGCGGTCATAAGAAGAAACGGGATCGTGGTCTTCGTCACAAAGAGAACGGGATAATACAGCCACCAGCCGCGTGTACCGACCTCGCCCAAAAAGGTCGCCCAGTGGCCCCGGCGAGCGTGCGCAGCTTGCGTGAAAAAGCTCTCCCAATAGCTGAACAACGGCAGCGATGAACGCATCGCCGCGAATACAGGCTCCTCGGGATCGTTCGGGTCGCCGAGAGGAGAATCGAGACCGAATAACCCGAACGTGGTTTGAGCGGTCTCGTAAAGAGTCGACCAGATTGGATCCAGAATCGGCGGCCTCGGTTCCTTGACACTGTCACCAATCTCAAATCCGTAAATCGTCCAAAGAACGAGCCCGGCTGCGAGCAAGAGCAAAACAAAATGCCCCAGCGTTCCGACCGTACGTCTCCAAAGAGACTGACCTTTATTTGTGGCGCAGAAATGAATCCAGGCAACTGCAAGAAAAGCGAAAGGCAAGAGCAAAATCAGCGAATGTTTCGTCGCCAACGCAGCGCCAAGCAAAAAGGCCACGATAATCCAGTGGATCACTGACGGCTTCTTGACCGTACGCCACAAGAAAAAGCAGACTCCGACAAAGAAGAACGTGGCAAGTATGTCGGTAGTGACCAGCCTCCCGTGGGCGATCAATGTTGGCTCGAATGCCGCAAGTGCGATAGAAAACAGTCCGGCTGCGTCCCCGAACAGTTCGCGCGTCCACAGAAAAACAACACAACATGTTGCAAGAGAAATCCCAACACTTGTCCATCGAGCCGTCCAAACATAGTCGAGAAAGTACTCGCTATTCGTTTGAATGAATTCATGAGCAAGCGCCCCGTAGCTTTGCGCAGAATGCCAGTTCTCATTGGAGAAAGGAAGACTCGGCTGATAGAACAGGAGAACGGGCGCCCCGTTGATCAGGTTCTGAAGCGGCGGATCGTCACGGCACATCCGAAAATCACCGCTGGCGAGGGTCATGAGACCGATCGTCAAATGATGAGGCTCGTCGATGGTCGGAGATTTGATCCGCATACTCGAAGCGAGCAGCACAACGTGGAGGAGAAGAATAAGTAAGAGCAAACAAGCGGTTGCGGCACGCGGCATGCCGTGTTCCTATCTCGCTGCGGCCAGGCTCTCGAATAGGATACGGCCCGGGCCGCCCTCTTCCATCAGCGCCCTGTCTCCAAAGGCGGCGCGCCGTTTCTCGCCCCATTCGGTGCCCCACGCTGCAGGAATTTGACGCATGAAAAAGGCCCGTTCCGGATGCGGCATCATGGCCAAAACGTTCCCCTGCGGGTTACAGATTCCAGCCACGCCGGTCCACGAGCCATTCGGATTCACCGGAAAATCGTCTTGAAGAGTGCCGTCATCATCGCAATAGCGCCAAATGATCTGGTTGTTCGCCTCGAGTTCTCTCCACACGTTTTCGTCACGGCATGTGAAGCGGCCTTCTCCGTGCGATATTGTCATCGGGAGGACCTGTCCCTTTCCGATGCCGCGCGTAAACGGAGTGCGCCCCGGATCGGCTTCATACCGGAGATTGATCCAATGACAATGATGGCCGCAACGGACAACCCGGCCCTCCCGCTTCATCAAGTTCGTCGCGAGGGCCATCTCCACCTGCCCCGGATGGAGACCGGGAACCAGGCCCGCTTCCATGACGACCTGCGCTCCGTTGCAGATTCCCAGAATCGGCTTTCCTTCCTCCGCCTTCCGGGCGACCGCATCCAACAGGGGTTCTTTCGCGGCGATGACACCGGCCCGGATGCGGTCCTCGTAAGAGAAACCGCCTCCGATCACATACGCATCACATCCGTCAAGCATAGATGCCGGTTCATTCCACCGGACGACCTTCACATCGCAGCCCACTGTTCGAAGGGCGCGCGCGGTTTCGGTTTCACAGTTCGAGCCGGGAAATTGAATCAAAGCGACAACAAACGGTTCGGCCATATCGACTTCACTCCGGAGAATGCCAAAGCTGTTTCGGCATGCCTCGTATACGTAGTTGGGGTATTTGTTGTAGCATACCGCAGGGCGCTCTTCGACGGCAGCCCCGCCGGAACGATTCTACCACGAGGAGGTTGAAGATGGCTTCACCAAATCTGATGAACACAGTAAAGGGTTCGATGCTGGAGAGGTATTTCCCAGAGGGCTGGGATCTCAAGAAGATCGATCAGTGCTGCAGGAACAAGCCGGAGGATGCGACAAAACGCCAGTCCTGGTGGAACAAACGTTTCCTACCGGTTCCTTGCGAGACCATTGGCGAATTCGACGCCAAAATGGGGCACGAAATCGCTCAGACAATCCGCCGAGCCAAAGAAGCAGGGAAACGTCTCGCGTTGATCCTGCCGGTCGGCCCGATGGGGATGTACTCGTGGGCCGTCTATTTTCTCACGGAGTGGGGGGTCGATTGTAAACACGTGCATGGGTTCAACATGGACGAGTGGTCGGACGCGAAGGGCAATACGGTCGGTCCGGATCAACCGGGGTCGTTTCAACAGGCCATGGAAGACGCCTTTTATGGACCGCTTGGTAAACTGAGCGCTCCCAAGAAACAACGCTTCTTCGCAACCAAGTCCGCACTTCCAAAGTTCGCCGACCGAATTGCCTCCCTCAAGAAAAGCGGTGCTGACTTGGCGGTCGTTTTCGGTATCGGCCGGGCCTGCCATATTGCGTTTTGGGAGCCTCATTTCGCAGCCGAATTCGACTCGATCAAAGAATGGGAAAAACAAACTCACCGTATCGGTGCCGCCTTACACCCGATGACGATCGAGCAGAATGCGATTACCAGTTTCAAGAGCCGGACAACGCTTGTCCCCTGCTACGCGAACACCATCGGTCCGGGGTTGTTCCTGGAGGCGGATTGGATTATCGGTGGATGCGACGGAGCACTCTCGCGGGGAATGCAGTGGCAGGGAATGAGCTTCTGGATGACCCTCAGGTACGGCCCGGATCCATGGGTACCATCCACATTCATGCCGACGTTGCCTGGACGACTGTTTTTCCTGAAGGAACTTGCGGGACCGCTGGAAGCCGAATGCAATTAGCCGACAGGTCGAGCCGGTCACTTCAGGCAAGCTCTGGTCAACGTTTCGAACAGAGCCTAGAATGGAAAAGATGTGCCAGATTTCTGAAGATATAGATTCCTGGAGGAACAAGATGGATAAGACAAAACACGGATCGCATGAGCACGCGGGCAGTTGTTGTTGCTCCCGCCGGACATTTCTCGCCACAGCTACAGGCGCTGCCGCTGTCGGTCCCACTCTCTTACGGAATACCGCCGTCGCGGCTCCGGAAAGAGGGGGGAAGATCGAACCGAAGGGACCGGCATCGAAATACGTACCGAAAATGAAGGTAACCTTCGTGCGACGCGAAGAGGAATACGGAATGCGGTGGCCCGGCGCCGTCTATGACGGTGAGGCGGCATTGAAACGATATCGCAATGACATCGAACGAACGGCAAAGGATCTCGGAATAAGAATCGACATTCGTCCCAAGCCGATTTACTCCACCGAAGAAGCGGACGCTTGGGTGGCCGAGGCAAAAGCGGCAAAGCCCGACGGATTGCTGGTCGTTCTCCTCGATCGACAAGAACACTCGTGGCCAACCGCTTACAAAGCAGTCGACAGTAAAATCCCAACAATCGTCTTCGCACCGTTAGGGGCCGCGTTCACGACCAACACATGGCGTGTTGCGGATCAAAAAGGGTGTTTGATTTCCTGCACCGATAGTTTCAGTCAGGCGGCATTCGGCATGAAAATGATCAAGGCGGGGGCGAAGCTCCGCGAGACCCGTTTCATTGTCCTGCGGGGCGACGAACGCAATGACACAGAGATCGATCACCTCGGAACGAAACTACGATATATCCCGGCGAGTACATTTCTGGAAGAGTACAATAAGATCTCTTCGGTGAGTGAAGTAAACCGAATGGCGGAGGAGTATGTTACTCAGGCAATCAGTCTCTCCGGCCCCACCGAACAAGATGTTCGCAACGGGTTGAAGAGTTACCTTGTGGCACGCAACATCCTCGAGAAGGAAGAGGGCGATGCAATTACGATGGACTGCCTGGGTGCCGTCGGCCCTACCTCGGTCAGCCTTCCGTGTATCGCGTGGTCGAAGATGCTGGATGATGGGATCCCCGCGGCCTGTGAGGCCGATCTCGGTGCCTGCGTCAGTCATGCGCTCGTGCTTTATCTTTTCGATCGGCCCGGCTTTCAGCAGGACCCTGTGCCGGAGACAACGCGAGACTGCCTTATCGGCGCTCACTGCACGTGCCCAACTCGACTGAATGGGGTGGACAGAGATCCGGAACCGTTTTTCCTTTCACATCACCACGGAAACCGTGACGCGGTCCCCGTTCCGACTTGGCGTGTGGGGCAACGAATGACCTCAGCAGATATTTTGCTAGGCAATAAGGAAAAAGCACCCGAAATGATTATTTCAGCCGGAACGGTTGTTGAGAACATATCGGTTCCGCCGTCCGGCGGCTGTGTGGTGTCCGTCATGGTAAAACTCGATGATGTTGACAACTATCTCGGTTATCCCGGATTCCATCAAATCTTCTTCTACGGAGATTATAAGAAGCAATTACGGGAGTACTGCAAACTGTACGGTATAGAACCGAGAGTTTTATAGAATTTGGGCATCTCGACACTATGGTGACGTAACAAAGGGAGGGCGAAGCTTCTGCTGAGCCGTATTTCTTTTATTCTCGGCTCACCGGAAGTCTCGTCCTCCCTGCTTTCATCACAGGAGGCGTACTACTCGTTCATGAATCTCGACGTATCGTTTTCTCTCAAAAAGACACTCATCCTTTCCATTCTATTTCTGTTTTTCGTGCCCGTTGCGCAGCCAGCGGAGGTTATCTTGAACGATGGTTCCAGTCGTGTTGTAACAGGCGATTGGGCCGCGTGGACGGCGCGTGGAATCCACGACACCCCCGAACCTGTCGACGTTTCCGTGTCATTGATCGAAAGGATGCTCTCGGAATCCCACGCCGAAGCCCTCCTTCCCTACGCTGCGGCGATTGCAGTCGGTGTCCGGGAGCACGGGTGGGCGCAGTTCGAGCAGGAGCCCGAACAAGTTCCCACAGCCCGCAAACTCAGGCTCTATGCTGCCAAACAGAACCCCGATTCGCTCCACATGGAATTTCTCAATGTGGTCGACAACCTTCTAGCAAGTGCTACAGCAAATCTGACAACAAAGGAAATCGATATCGAGCATTTTGATCCGGCTCCGATTGAAGATCGTTCGGTCTATGTCAGTTTTCTCTCCGTGGAGAACATGGTTCTCTATCAGGAACATTTGCAAAAACAGTTTTTCGAGTCGATGATCGACTTGGACTACCCAGGTCTGGAAGCGGTTCGATCCGCCTATAATCAAAAACAGATCGCACTGGCGATTTACGAATTGTCTGAATACTATCGCCGCAAACAAACACCCTCCGCGTTTATCCGGAAACCTGTCGATAACCCAAAATCAAACACCGACGCGAGATGCGAAGCGATCTGTCGTCACGAGTTCACCAACCGGGGAATTACCATCGAATTCGGACCGAGAATTGATTGGAGTCATCACCGGGTCGATGTCGCGGAGTGGCTGTGGTCGCTTAATAATCTCGGTCATTTTGTGACGCTTCTGAATGGGTATATCGAGACGGCCAATGAGAAATACGCAAAAGAATTTGTCGATCAGATCACCGATTGGATCGTTCAGAACCCTGCACCTCCATATACCCTTACTCGCGTCGCCTCCTGGAGAAACCTCGAAGCCGGGAATCGCTGCACCGATACACTGCCGGCCGCGTTTTATGGTTTTCTATCTTCTCCCGAATTTACACCGCAGGCGATCCAACTTACGCTCGGTTCGCTTTGGAGTCACGGCGACTACTTATTGAATCACCCTGCGGGGCTTCGCAGGCCCAGCAATTGGAGTGTAATCGATTCGACCGGCCTCGCAGCGGTCTCGATATATTTTCCCGAATTTCGTGAATCCGAAACATGGAGAGAGGATGCCTACGAGCGCCTGGCGTATCAGCTTGATTTGCAGGTGTATCCCGACGGCGCTCAATGGGAACTTGCGCCGAGCTATCATCTTTATTGCCTCAGCCGGTTCCAAAAAGCATTCGATCTTGCCGCCGATGCCCATCTGGATATCCCGGATGCCTTCGGAAATCGCCTGGAATCGATGTACGAATTTTTGATGTGGATCTGTAAACCCAACGGCACAGTCCCGGCGTTCAGCGATTCGAAGAGTAACTCAGTAAATAGAGTGCTTCTGGACGGCGCCAATACCTTTGATCGAAAGGACTTTCGGTATGTCGCTTCGGGTGGTGAGGAAGGAACTGCTCCTCCAGAGACATCTCATATTTTGCCGTGGTCGGGTTATGCAGTGATGCGGAGTGGATGGGATGACCAAGCACTATATTTGTGCTTTGACGGTGGACCGCTCGGTACAAATCATCAACACGATGACAAACTTTCGTTTGTCCTCTCGGCATACGGCTCCGACTTTATGGTGGATCCGGGTCCGTATCTCTACACACGCGACCGATGGCGTCAGTACGCGCTCAGTACAGAGGCCCATTCCACGATTCTGATTGACGGTGAAGGACAGAATCGACTGTCGCTGGAGAGAGAACTAGAGGCACTCGAAACTCCAGAACCCATTTGGCAGTCCAATTCACAGTTTGATTACACAAATTCAATTTACGACAGCGGATACGGGGATGCAGAAATTCCTGTTCCTCACAAGCGTCATATCCTCTTCAGAAAACCCGACTATTGGATAATTGTGGATGAAGTGGACGGTGAGGGTGAACACCTTATTGAATCTCTGTTTCATTTCAGTCCAGACGTGGAAACGACAACTGGTAAGAACTTCTCTGTGCGCGGAAAGCACAAACAGGGACCATCCTTACTCGTTCAACCATGTCCGGTTCCTGGACTGGAAGCCGTCATAATAGAGGGGATCGAGGAGCCAAGTGTGCAAGGCTGGTATTTGCCGGATGAAGAACACCGGCGCCCGGCACCGGTCGCATCGTATCGCGTTGAGGCTGAGTTGCCAACAACTCTAGTTTATCTCTTTTATCCTTTCGGAAAAGAAGAAACGGAAGAGATAGAGCTGCAATGTCATCAAAAGGGAACAGATATCCTCGACATCGCCGTGATAAAATCGGGAAATGTTGGAGATACTTTTCGATTATTCTTGAATGAAGACAGAGTGGAATATCTCGGATCGAGCTGAACGTGCCCGTCTGAAAACGGTGTCCGCTTTTATACGATGAGCTTAACCGAGCTTTGCGATGGCCGGTTTCATTTGTGCCCACGGGATTTCCTGAGGCAGACAGTTCTTTTGTGCGGCGAGAGCCGCCGCCACGCCGGCGGCCTGCCCCATCGCGACGGAGTTTCCCGTAACACGATAACTCGAATGCGAAATAAAATCCCCGCTGATACATCGCCCGGCGACCAGAAGCCCGTTCACATCTTTCGCAATCAACGCGCGCAGGGGGATGTCGTAGGGTTTACTTCGGACACCGGTACTCGTGTAATGACCGCCCTCGCTCTCCTGGACGGAATGCACATCGACACAAAAATACGTACGGCACACCGAATCGTCATGCCGAATACCCTCGATAAGGTCTTCTGTCGTCACAGTATATAATCCGTGAATCCGCCTCCCTTCGCGAATCCCGATGTGTTCGTTTGTGGCCACGATTCGCACATTTTGCCATCGCCCTCCGAGAGACCGGAGCGCATCGACGATCTTGTGCACTTCCGCCCGTGAATGGATCGTCGCCTGCGTCACATCATCGGCGTCAATTGCGGAGTATTCGTATTCATGATTTCCAGCCAATAGAAAAAGGTCGTCGTAAATACGAAACAATGTCGGTCGTGTATACGACGGCGTATATCCGGCCTTTTCTATTTCTGCAAGCAACCGTTTCTTTGTAATCGAACTGTTTTTCTCGCTACCACGGACAAAATCGGGAATATTCTCCTGATTCAGACCGGTCAGCAGCGCCATCATGCTCATGGGTTGTGTCTTCCGATCCTCGGGTCGACCGAAATCGAATCCACAGCCCGCTTGTGCCGCAAGGTCCCCGTCTCCCGTCGCATCAATGAATATCTTACCCGCCCATGCTTCCCGGCCGGATTTCGATTCCGTGATTGCCAATCGGAGCCGATTGTCTCCATCCGTAGCGGTGGAAACAACACGCGTATGCAGGCGCACCCGAGACCCCGCATCGACACACATCTCCTCCAACAGCAATTTCATAATCTCCGCATCGTATGCAAACGGTGCGTAGGTGGACGGATTGAGGTAACCCGCATTCCGGTTCTTCAGCTCCTGCATGATTTCGAGAAGCAGTCCCGGTTTGTCTTTCGTGTCGAGAATCCAACATAGAAGCCCCGCGGTCCACACTCCGCCCAAACACCCACCGACTTCGAGCAGCTGGGTCTTCGCTCCCGTCCGCGCTGCGGCGATCGCCGCAGCGATGCCCGCCGGTCCGCCGCCGCATACAACAACGTCGGCTTCATCGACAATCGGTATGTCCTTTGCCGATTCTCGATAGGTTCTTTTGTCTGTTTTGTTGTTATTCGCATTCGCGTGATTTTCGGCATGCGTTGCTTTCCGAGCCCCAATCACCGCAAACCCCACCGTTCCCACTTTGACAAATGTGCGCCTCTTGATAATCGTTGGCTCTCCCAGCTTTTCCATTCGCCTCGCTCCCACAGAAAGTTGTAAGCATATCGATAACTCTAGAGATATGATAGCATGGAAACAACGTGACGACAGACGACACATTGTAGTCTTACTTTCCTGTAAAGTAGTCCGCACCGGAGGGCAAAGAGATGAGAAACACATCGATCGACGTCGGCCTGCTCCCATTGATCTCTCTGGCACTCTGTCTCATCGTCTCCCCGCCCGCCCTGTGTGCAGATACAGTTCTCGCGAACGAAGATATCGAACTCGTGTTGGGCGTTTCAAAAGCGGGACGACCGATTATCAAGAAATGCGCGTGGGCAAAGAGCGAAGTATCGATTTTCGATCGTCAGGTAGGCAATGAAACTCTCCGCCCATGGGTTCCCAAACCCTTCGATTCACGGAAGGCTTCCAATAGTAACTGGGTTGTCACACAAACCCCGGTATTTCATCGTGCCGAGGCGACAAGAGTTATCGGTGGTGGACTGGAAATGACATGGATTGTCGAACTTGTCCGAAAAGGCTCTACTTTTCGCACCTATGTTCGCACGATGAACCCACATAAAGAAGACGAACGAAAAGTCGATTGGTTTCCTATTTACGGAGACTTCTGGACCCTCCCGGGCGGCATTCCGCGTGTCTGTTGGTGGAAATCGCTTTCGTTTGAACCGGTCACAATGCAGATGACGGCGGGAAGGGATGTCACGCTCTCAAGTCGACTCCATAGCTCCGACACGAAAGAAGGCGGTGTGAATCCCTTTTGGATTGTCGAGAATTCGAGTGGAAAACTCTTCTTCGGCCTTGAGTGGTGTGGCGGGTGGCGCGCCGATCTCAAGGGAATCCGGAATGGTTTATCTCTAGTTGTGTTTCTTCCACCTGAAGAAACACAAATAATCCTCGGCCCAAAAGAATCGATTCAGGGACCGATTCTCAACGTCGTACCAACAGCGAACACGGAAGACGCGCTCGCCCGTGCCGACTGGATGATGCAGCGAATGACTTTGCGGAGAGATCTCTATCCTGCGCCTCTTCCTTCGTATCCCCTCAGCTACAATCATTGGTATTCGATTCGTTTCGATGTCGACGGCGACTATCTCACGCAACAGGCGAGGATGATTCCGGACTTCGGATTCGATGCTTTTGTGGTGGATGCCGGATGGTACGAACATGTCGGAAAGTGGGTTCCCGATTCCGACAAATTCAAAGAGGGAGAATTACAGAGTATTCACAAAACAGTCTCTGCACAAGGCGTTCGACCCGGCATCTGGACTTGTCCTCAGTTTATTCACGCAGAAAAGGATCATCTCCCGCCCACGATAGACCAGCCCGCCTATTATGAGAAATTCATCGACGGATACCTCCTGGATCTCTATGGCGCCGACTATTCCCGGTT
Source organism: uncultured bacterium (assembly GCA_964612675.1). Lineage (GTDB taxonomy): Bacteria > Hinthialibacterota > Hinthialibacteria > Hinthialibacterales > JAKPRU01 > CAZTDD01. Next base: position 34,047 of record CAZTDD010000007.1, on the reverse strand, counting down.
CTTACAGAATCATGTCAACTCTCTCAAAGATCGTTTCCATATCGGCTGGTGGAAATACGACCAACTCCTTTTCACCCCACAGTCGAATGCTGGTGTTATGAAAAATGTCATCGCTTTCCAGGACGCCCTTGAATCGGTCCGGCAAGCGAATCCGGATCTGATCATCGAAAACTGCCAAAGCGGGGGCCGAATGATCAATGAGCTCACTCTATTAGCGTGCGATACACAGTGGCTACGGGATGGAGGGCATAACGGACTCGAGCACGCTCGACAGAATATCCAGGTGGCGCTCGGAGCATTGGAATTTGTCTTTCCCTGGTCGGCAAGTCGATGGACGAACAACCTCAGCCGCATGGATACAAATGACGAAGAGCTCATTCGATTTTACTGCCGCAGTGCCATGCCGGGAACCTGGGGCATTGTCGATAACCTACCGGAGCTTTCTACAAACACGAAGAACATCATCTTGGACGAGATCCAGAATTACCGTCGGTTGAACGAAATAAAAAAGGATTATCTCTATGACATTTTGCCCCCGGAAGACGGCACAGATACTTCGGGCATTGTTTTTTATGCGAAAGATCAAGAGTCTGCCGCTGTACTTTTCTTCCGTTGGGATAAACAAGGGCTTATTGATAAAGAAATCGTGCTACCTTACTTGAGTGCAAACGAGACATATGCGATCGAACGTATCGATGACAATAAGACTGAAACCGTAAATGGCAAGACTTTAACAGAGCAAGGTATTCGAATTACATTAGCGCCCGAACAACGATCCGCTCTCTGTTTTCTGAAAGCAACACCCTGAAGCAGCGCGGTGTTTAAAAGGAGCCACGGAACGAATGAAGGAACGATATTTTGTGAGAAACAAAACGACAGCGAGTCAAAAAGAGATGATACGGAGAGGATAACACCCCAGCGTAAACGTTTCCCTCTCCCCCTGGGAGAGGGTTAGGGTGAGGGCAGATGACGAAGACAAACACGGAGCACAAACCATGAAATCCACTTTTCCTTCCCTCAAATACGTCACCTTAATTACAACCCTACTATTTTCTTTTCAAATAGAAACACATGCAGATCCCTCAAGCACTGATTGGCCCCAAATACAGAAGGAAAGTCGACCGTGGACCTATTGGTGGTGGCTCGGCAGCGCCGTAACAAAAGAGGAATTGACCCGTCATTTGACCGAATACAAATCCCTCGGCATGGGCGGTGTACATATTGTACCGATCTACGGCGCAGAAGGTTATGAAGAGCAGTATATCGATTACCTGACACCAAAATGGATGGAAATGCTGGGCCACACCATCGAGGAGGGCACACGTCTTGATATCGGAGTCGACATGACCGCAGGTACAGGGTGGCCGTACGGCGGCCCCTGGGTTGGGCCGGACGATGCCGCCGCAAAAGTACTTTTCGAAGAATATTCCTTAACCGGCCGAACGTCTCTCGACAAGCCGATTCAAAGTACCGAGCAACCGGCGGCGCATCTACACGCCGTTGTGGCATTTTCCGATACCGGTGAAATGATCGATCTAACACATCGTGTGGACGAAAAGAGACAGCTTGACTGGTCGGCACCGGAAGGAAAGTGGTCGGTTTACGCTGTCTTTCAGGGTTGCACAAAACAACAGGTAAAACGCGCAGCGCCTGGGGCCGAGGGAAATGTTATCGACTATTTTTCAGATGAATCATTACACAATTATCTCAGTCGTTTTAACAAGGCTTTTGCGGCGTATGCAGGCCCCTCTCCCCGCGCGTTCTATAACGACTCCTACGAAGTGTACGGTGCCAATTGGACGGATGATTTCTTCACAGAATTTCAGAATCGTCGAGGCTATGACCTTCGCGAAGAACTTCCCTCCTTGCTGGGGAAAACAGACCCCGAGCGCATAGGCCGGATTCGTAGCGATTACCGCGAGACAATTCATGATTTATTGCTGGAGGAATTTACAATCCCCTGGGTGGAGTGGTCTCAAGAAAAGGGAAGTCTGACACGCGACCAGGCGCACGGTTCGCCCGGCAATTTGATCGATCTCTACGGCGCCGCCGATATCCCCGAAACCGAAGGCTTTGGTCCCGAAGGTGCAGAGATTCTTGTTTCCAAATTCGCATCGTCAGCCTCGCATTTGAAACAGAAACGATATACGTCCTCCGAGTCATGCACATGGCTCGGTGAGCATTTCCAGGTACCTTTGTCCGATGTAAAACCGGCGATTGATTCCTTTTTCCTCGCAGGCATCAACCATGTGTTTTATCACGGAATGCCGTTTTCGCCGAAGAACGTTCCCTTCCCTGGTTGGCTGTTTTACGCCTCTACACATTTTGGTTTGACGAACACATTTCGCGAAGATTTTCGGGAACTCAATGAATACATAGCGCGTTGCCAGTCCTTTCTTCAGAATGGATCACCGGACAACGACGTTCTGCTCTATTTTCCAATTTACGATCTCTGGTGTAAGGACCACGGTACACGCAACATGCTTCATTACCTTCAGGTTCACAATTCGAAAGCCTGGTTTCATGAAAATCTTCAGCCAACCTACAAGGTTGCAGAAACGATGTGGCAGAAAGGCTATGCTTTTGACTATATTTCGGACGATATTCTCACCAGCGAGACAACGGCCGGCCAAAATGAAATTCAGGTACAAGAGTCTTCATACAAGACCCTCGTTATTGCAGGCTGTAACCTTATCCCGATAAATACACTGGAATCTGTACTCCGTCTGGCAAGCAATGGCGCGACTGTCGTGATTGTCGGCGAATTGCCCAGTGACGTGCCTGGCCTGAATGACCTGAAGGATCGAAGAAAGCAGCTACAGGAACTGCTTGATCAGATTGAGTGTGAGCCGACTGAGAAATACGGTATTCATAAAGCCGAGCTGGGAAGGGGAGTAATTCTGAAGGGCAAAGGCATTGAGAACTTGTTGAATGAAACGTCCGTTCAGCGAGAGCGTCTTGTCGATTTGAATTTGCATTTCATAAGAAGGAAACATTCCGCTGGAAAGGATTATTTTCTCGTAAATTCAGGGGATGAGAAGTTCGATGGTTGGGTACCGATCCTTCATAGCGGGGAAACCGTTCTTCTTTTCGATCCACGTACCGATACAAAGGGGAAAGCGACGATACGTGACGGACTTCATGGCGAGAGAGACGTCTGGATTCAGCTGTACCCGAAGGAGTCTTGTGTAATACGGTCACTGGATACTCGAGTCGAACATGTCTCCTGGAAATATATTCTTCCATCACGCCCTGTATATCCCGTGGAAACCAGCTGGCATATCGAATTCATCGAGGGCGGTCCGGAACTGCCACAGCCTATAGACACTCAGACCCTTGCGTCATGGACAGAGATCGGCGGCGAAAAGGCGCGGAATTTCTCTGGCACAGCGAAATATACCACTCGTTTCAAAAAACCCGATCAAAAGGCGGAGGAATGGATCCTTGACTTGAGTGAAATCGGAAATAGTGCGCGCGTATATCTCAATGGTAAATTTGCAGGAACAGTCTGGTGCCGACCGTTTAGAATCGCTGTCGGTGACGCGATGCGGGATGGTGAGAATATACTTGAAATCGAAGTGACCAACCTCATGGCGAATCGAATCGCCGCTATGGATCGAGCGGATGTTGAGTGGAAAGACTTCTTTTTCGTAAATATCGATTATAAACCGTTTGACGCGTCATCCTGGGAACCGCTGCCATCCGGGCTGCTTGAACCCCTGAAATTGATTCCCTGTGCGGTGTCGAAAGTGTCGAGCAACTGAGGCGATAGAGTCTTTTGCTCCCCTCGTTCGACTCTCCCGAGACCTTCGGCCAATTCTCGATAGAACTCGAACCGGTTGAAGGGGATTCTGGTTCGCGGATAAAGGTGTCCGATAAGATCCTGATGCGAGGCGGGGAGGACACGGACAAATTGCCCCCACTTGCAGGAATTGATGGAAACAAGACCGTCATTCGGTCCAGCCATCGCTCGTAGATATACCCATTGAAGTGCCAACGGCCCCCAAAGCGGCGCTCCACCGATCCCCATCATCTTTCCGGCGAATGAAAAATAATGAACATTCGGGTGATCGGGGATGCCTCGGTTAAAACTCACCTGTAGAAAGGTGGGCGTCAATTCATAGAGCCCCGTCCATTCGCTGTCACGGATCTCGCGATAAAACCTCTGTGTTTCATCGTCCAACTTGTGCAAACTCACGGATGGAATCGGACGCAGAATCGATAGACGGTACATGCCGCTAAACCACGCGAGGGAAGCGATTCGTGTGCCGTGGTGCGGGGTTCCAATTGTGGTGAGCGTGAGAACACGGTGTCCTTGATCGAGACCGTTCGGGGAAACCAGGTAGCGTGCATCCAGGCCGCCCATGCTGTGCGCCACAATGTGAACCGGTTCATCTATCGCCTGCTCTTCGAGATAGTCCAGAATCTGCTTGGCACGGATCGAGATGGAGGCAGTAGGATGAACGAGTGGAGTGTGAACGGTATAACCACGTTCCCTGAGGTGCTGTGGGATCCCACGGAAATATTCCATTCCGAGAATTCGGACGAACCCCATGAATCCGTGCAGGAGTAGAATCGGTTGCACGTCACCGCACAAACTTCGCGTCCGCCCAATCGGCATGGTCGGAGTTATTATCGGCGCCCGCATCCGCCACAAGTTTCAAGTTGTCTATCTCATCCACCCAAACATCCACTCTTCGCGGCGGGTCCATCGGGTGCATCACAGGGCTTTCATACAAAACCGCTCCATCGCCGTACACAATGAATGTCACGCTTGACGGCGCATCCGCTTTCACCTGCGAATCGATCCCCACCTCGGCGACGAACCGGTTCGCCCATCGCGGGACCGCAACTTCCATAATCGTCGTGGCGTGTGTGCTCACACCTTTGGCATAGAGATGGTCCGCGATTCGGATCGGGTTACCGTCGATGGTTTCGTCCACGGCCGGCTCCGTCCAATCATAGTCCTCGACATAAAACTTCATGTCGGAGAGATAGAGCATACTCGGCCGCACCCCTCTCCAAACTGCAAAAGCACAAATCGCGATCAATATGGCTATGAAAAAACCGAGTTTCTTGTTCATGATCTCCTTTGTTGTAACATGTGTTATTGTCAGCTGTTCGTATAGCTGCGTTCAGCGCTCGGCCCCGGCTGTATCCGTCTTGCGCTGAATTTTCCGCCACCACTCCCCGAGAGGCCCTTCCTGTGCTCGCCGTGAGAAATACTCTACCTGCTCGTCAATCGTCAGGTCCTTGGTTTCTTCATAGATCTCCTCTTGGACCCGTCTCTTGTACGCGATGCAATCGAAGTTCTTTCGGTTCCGCTTGCTCATTAGAAGAGAACCTCTTTCAGCACATTGTATTTAGGATACCATACTTGCTTATCTCTGTCTTGCTCGTTAATGGATGACACCTGACTAACCGGTCTGGTATTTGGCTTCATTACGTTAACCGCGTCGAGAGAAATCACTGGGAGGGCGAAGCTCCTGCTGAGCCGAGACCTCTTCTTCTACGCGGCTCAGCAGGAGCTTCGCCCTCCCGAGCTTATTCTGAACCCCAACAACCTTGCCATTTCTGTGTGCATGAGTATCTTGGTGCAGATCAACCCAAACAACAAACAGAGCGAGCCTTATGGAAACACTGCCGAACGAAATTTTCGAAGACGATGCAAAACTTGCCGAGACGATCAAATCGCACGGCCTCGCCCTCGCGGTCGATGAGGCCAAACGAGTCAAGGAACGACTTGGGCGGCCGCCGACCTTGCCGGAACTCTTCATATTCGACATCGAATGGAGCGAACACTGCTCCTACAAAAGCAGCAAAGCCCTTCTCAAAAAGTATCTCCCGACGACCGGCTCGAAAGTGATCCAAGGTCCGGAAGAAGACGCAGGAATCATCGAACTGGCGGTCATTGACGGCGAACGGTACGGCATCGTTATCGCCCACGAGAGCCACAATCACCCGTCTCAGGTTCTACCTTTTGAAGGTGCCGCCACCGGCATCGGGGGGATTGTACGGGACGTCGACTGCATGGGATCCCGTGTGATCGGCTCCGCCGACCCGCTGCGGTTCGGCGATCCGAACGGAAAACACGCGGACCGGACGAGGTCCATCGCACAGGGCGTTATTCAGGGAATCTGGCAGTACGGAAACGCTCTCGGTATCCCGAACCTGGGCGGCGATATCGTGTTCGACGCGGGCTATGACGATAACTGCCTGGTGAATGTCGTCGCCATCGGCCTACTCAAGGAAAGCGAGATTATTCACAGTCGTGTTCCGCCGAACGGTGTCGGATACGACTTAATCCTGGTGGGCAAACCCACCGATTTCACCGGCCTGGGAGGCGCATCCTTCGCGTCCGGGACACTCGATCAGGATGCCGAAGAAGAGAACAAGGGGGCTGTCCAGGTCCCCGACCCGTTCCTGAAGAACGTACTTCTGCACCGAAAAGCGAACGAGACAGTTTGGAAACGTGCGCGCGAACGCGGGATCGAGATCGGCATGAAAGATCTCGGCGCGGGCGGGATCGCCTGCTCGTCTTCCGAGATGGGGGCGAGTGCAGGATTCGGTGTCGATATCGACTTGAGCAAAGTCCACGTCGCATTTGACGATTTACCCAGCGGTGTCATTCTCTGTGCCGAAACCCAAGAGCGCTACTTGCTCGCTGTCCCGCCCGACTTCACTCCCGAAGTCCTGAAGATCTATAACGAAGACTGGGAACTGCCAAGAATCTGCTCGGGTGCCGGGGCGTCATTGATCGGAAAGGTGATCCAGGAACCGATAATGCGGATCTCGCGCGGAGGCGATCTGGTTTGTGAACTCCCAATCGACTTCGTTGTCGAAGGCATCTCATACAATCGCCAAAGCCGCGCCCCAGAGATCGAGTTCTCCGCAACCTCCATTCCATCGCCTCAGAACGTCGGTGAGATTCTCCTTCGACTGCTTGGGAGCCCGAATATTGCCTCACGGCATCACATTCACGATCACTACGACACGGAGATTCAGGGAAATGCAATCATCCGGTCCGGTGAAGCGGACGCTGGGGTAATCGCGCCTGTAGACGGGAGCTCCGTCGCAATGGCGCTATCCGTGGATGGAAATCCATTCTATGGAAAAGTCTCGCCCTTCCACGGCGGCACAACAGCCGTAGCCGAAGCGATGCGGAATGTCGCCGCAGTCGGCGCTAGGCCGCAGGGACTGACCGACTGCCTCAATTACGGAAACCCCGAAGTCCCGGAAGATTTTTGGGCGCTCGAAGAGGGCATCAAAGGCATCTCTGACGCCGCAACAAACCTCTACGACCCGCGCGGATCGAAAGAACCGATCCCATTTGTCTCCGGGAATGTTTCGCTCTACAACCGCTCGGCCTCGGGTGTGTCGATTCCTCCTTCGCCGATCATCTGTTGTGTAGGGGTGATTGACGATTACGCAAAAGCGACAACGATGGAATTGAAAGAAGCCGGTAATGCGATCCTCCTAGTCGGTGATCGATTCGAGGAACTGGGCGGTTCCGCCTACGAACGAATTGTCGGATCGCCACTCAGTGGCAGCATTCCACAGGTTCGATACGAGCTGGAACGCGGCATGATCTACGGTACGGTGGATGCGATCCAAAAAGGAGCGGTGCGCGCAGCGCATGATATTTCCAACGGCGGTTTATTGGTTACTTTGGCGGAAATGGTTTTGACGGCGCACTCCGGCAAGAGGTTCGGCCTCGATATCGATCTCTCAGAGACCGAGACCGATTTGCGTCGAGACTTTTTCCTATTCAGTGAATCGAGCGGTTTTGTGCTCGAAGTGCGAGAAAAAGATGCCTCTGCCGTGGAGTCGATTTACCGCGATTTCGGCATATCTGTCAACCGTATTGGCACAATAACCAATGACAGCCAATTAAGTGTAAAATGGACCGACGGAACCGAGATCGTTAGGCTCACGGTGACCGACATGCGTGAGGAATGGGAAAATGGACTTGGGAAGATATTTACGTAGTTCAGATGCCACGCGATTGCCATCGATCTCTTGAGGAGATGACGAGCGGGAGAGTCCCCTGTGTCCGTCATGTCGGGGAAATCAAAAACGCCGCATTAGAAGTTCCCCTCTCCCGCCGGGAGAGCGGGAGAGTCACCTGTGTCCGTCATGTCGCGGAAATCGAAAACGCCGCACTAGAAATTCCCCTCTCCCGCCGGGAGAGCGGGAGAGTCACCTGTGTCCGTCATGTCGCGGAAATCGAAAACGCCGCATTAGAAATTCCCCTCTCCCGCCGGGAGAGGGTTAGGGTGAGGGCATATCATTAAACCCGTCAACGTTTTTGGAACGTGACCCGCTAATGATCCCTTCACTGCTTCATCTTTTCCCACGTCGCCTCAAACGAACGCGCCTCGTCCCCACACACCTGCGACACCTGCAAACCGGAGCCCTGTGTCGTGTAGAAGATTCGTCCGTTCGAGACAGATGAACCGACACACTCCCGCACATCCACCGCCGGGCCGGAAGAAACGAGCTCATTTCCGTTCGTTGTATCAATCACGTCCATGTTGCAACCAATGATGTACGGCTCCGAAAGGGTAAACCGTGTGCACGCATAGTCTTTGTCGAACTTGGAGAAAACTTCCCCCGTCTTTTTGTCAATCAAATAACCGTAGCTCCCGTACGCAAATGCAAAGATGAAATCCTTCCCCGCTGTAACCACATTGATCGCTTTAACAAGCGGGTCGGATTGCCAGATCAGCGAGCCGTCTTTCGCATCCAGGCACCAGACATAGCGGTAATCGGTCTGGGTATTCGGCGGATTGTAACCGCCCAGATAGATGCATCCATCTCTCGCTGTCAGACTACACCCCGCCGTGATCGAATGTTGCGTAGTCAGCCACAGGATATCGCCCGTGGTCGGATCCATCGCGGCTGTAATGCCTCTCGGGCCGGGAAGACCTCGCCGTGTTCTCGCCGAATAGCCAAAAAAACAGGAGTAATAAAGAACGCCGTCCATCAGACACAACGCAGCGTCATCGCCGCCGGAACCGAATTCCGAGAAATCCCTCGTCCAAACCTCTTCGCCTGTCTCGATATCCCAGGCGCGGACGAGCGGTTTCTGGCTGCTTGGATAAAACGGATTATCATGACTATAGAGCCAGCTTACGCTGCCTTCAGTTTCCTCAGGCAACTCCTCGGTTTCATTCATCCGCATCACATAAATCCCGCTCCCTTTGGCCACATATTCTCCGGTGCTGAATTGGTAAATAGCGAGCCCGTTGTGGATCACCGGCGGGAGCTGACGGCTCCAGCTGGGCGAACCGGTGAACGGCGCTTCCCACAACAGCTTGCCCGTGGTCGCGTCGAAACAACGCAAACGCGATTTCTTGAGTCCGGCCTGAGGCACCAACAGTTTTCCGTTGTAGTAGATCGGTGACGTGTACGAAACGTGCACGTCTGGGAAATAGCGCCGCCATAAGAGACGACCGGTCTCCTGCTCGACGGCGAAAACCTGCCCTTCCGCTGTGTGGGTATACATCCGGTCTCCGCCACACACAGGGATGTGTTTGAATGTGCCTTCGTAACGGCGAATCCACTTGATCTTGAAGGGCGGTTCAACCCCCTGATCGTTTGAATTCGTTCCCTGAAGATTGCCGTAGTTTGTGAACCAATCGTACTTGGGATCGTCCAATTCCCCGGAAAACGCGCTTCGGATTTTCCACAAACCGAGATCCCGTGTCGGCAACGAGGCTTCGCCGTCGGGTCCGAGGATATAGAGATATCCGTCCTCACAACAGACATAGACTCGTCCATCGCACACCGCAACAGGCGCGCTGATCGCGTTCCCGAATGCTGTTTCGAACGACCACACCTTCCCGTTACCGGAAAGAGGCACAACGTAGACTTTTCCGTCCAGTCCACCGTACACAGCGTTATCGCGCAGAAGAATTGGAGACGCTATGGATGGATACCCGCCCAAGTATTCCGCGGAATCTCCGCCCATTCTGTGTTTGCAGAAACCAAATCCTACCTCGGGACGGCATCGATAGACATCCTCGCCGCGAATGCTCACCGAACAGAAACTGAGCAGCCAGGGCATATCGTCCGCCGTTTCGGTTCCGGGAACATAGTCTGTTCCAACTTCGCCGTTCTTGAGACGAAGGACCTCCACGCGCCCCGTGTTATCGCGCCGATGCCATTGTCGGTAGACCGCGCCGTCTTCGTCGAGACTTATACCGAACGTAGCCGGGCTCTCGCTGCCTGCGTGTTTTGGCACAAGCCCCACCGCTTTGAGTTCGGCTTTCCTTCCGCGATCCTCCAGCCAAATCGTTTCGCCGCCTGCCGGGATGACGACAGTATCTCCATCCGCCGCGATATCTCTCGAACAGCAAAACTGGTCGCGCCAGGTTACGCGGCCTTCCTTGTGTTTCCGCCACTCCTCACCGCTCCAACGGTTTCCCGAAAAACCGAGCCGCTCTTTCACGTAATCCCATGTCCAGCAGATTTCTCCGTCCGGTTCAAGCGCGTAAATCTGCGAACCGAGAGTGGCGAAATAGACACGCCGGTTACTCGCCACCGGCGTACTGAATATCGGTTCCCCGCACGGGATTTCCTTAACCACTTTTCCGTTCTCTCGATCCAAGACATAGTAGATGCCGGCCATCGTGCCGAAATGAAGATACTCATCTGCTATGACCGGCGATGAGACATTGTTGCAGTTGGCGCTCCCACCGCCGCTTTCGAAGGTCCATATAACGTCCAGAGTCTTCGCATCGATACAGAAAACGACACCCGATCCATCGACGATATACACACGTCCATCCGCCACAACAGGAGACGTGAAGATCGCGTCCGTCAAAGGAACCGCTCCGACCAGGCTGAGCGGCGTTTCAATACTGCGGTCGGGCAAATTCCCCGAATGCCGCGCGTCGCCTTTGAATTGCGTCCAATCTTCCGCCGATTCTCCGGCGAGGCAAATGGTTGACAGTAGAAACAGCGCCACGATTAGCCTTGTGTATGATGAGTTGAACATGTCTGGTCCTCTCCACAGTCCGGTTTTCTATAGACAACACGCTACTCCGCCTTTCGCGGCTTGTCAATTAAGTTGGCCTGGGTGGTGGTTGGGGGATGGGGACGTCAGGGCGCTTCGCTTTGAGCCCCCCTTCAAGGCTTGATGGCGTCGCAAAAAGTCGAAAGTTGGCATCGGAAGTTCCCTCTCCCCCCGGGAGAGGGTTAGGGTGAGGGGCGTTAGTTGCATCGGGTTCGATTATCATGACTAGCCTGTGTATTCGTCAGAGACAGCAAATGAATCAGAGGCAAAGGGCTTTTGTGATGACAAGGTTCCGTCACGTACAATGGAACGTCAGCGGAAAATGCAACATTCCCTCTCCCCGGCCCTCTCCCAGAGGGAGAGGGAGAAGAGTTCTCCAGACTTTTTGCAACAGCGTCAAGGCTTGACGGGGTGTGGTCTGTGCTTACAATGTAGTTACTTCATTGGAGAGGTATCTGCTATGAAGACTCGCTTGATTCGTGTAGGCAACTCGCGCGGTGTGCGGTTACCGAAACCGCTTATTGAACAAGCCGGTTTGGAGGACGAGGTGGAGCTGCATGTGCGTGACGGCGCGATCACAATTGAACGCACCGCTCCGCCGCGTTCCGGCTGGGCGGAGGCGGCGAAACAGATGAGTCAGCGGGGCGAAGACCAGATGCTGGACTCACCGATGCCGACCCGGTTCGATGAGGAGGAATGGCAGTGGTAGCCGGGGAGACCGTCCGACGAGGAGATGTATTCCTGGTGAGTTTCGATCCGACCCGGGGCGGAGAAATACAGAAAACTCGTCCTTGTGTCATCGTGTCGCCCGATGAACTGAATGCCCATTTGCAAACCGTCATTGTGGCACCGATGACAACCGGGGGGCATTCCTATCCGTTCCGTATATCCTGCCGGTTTAAGGGACGCGCAGGGCACATTGTCCTGGACCAGATTCGCACTGTGGATCGCAACCGACTGGTGCGCCGGCTTGGAAAAATCCCGTCATCCACAATGGCACGGGTATTCGCAACGTTGCAGGAAATGTTCGCCGCGTAAGGCTGATTGATACAGCGCGCTTCGCTTTGAGCCCGCATTACCAGGCCGACTGGACGCTGAAGCCCCCCTTGCCACCAATGTCATTAAGTTAAGAAGATGACGGACCTTTCGCGGGAGGGCGAACCTCCCGGTGAGCCGCGCACAGGAAGGGAACCCCGGCTCAGCAGGAGCTTCGCCCTCCCAGCGTCCCGTTGCAAAGGGCTTAACTTAATGACATTGCCCTTGCCACCCCCTCTCCGGATACCTAGCATGCCGCAAAAGTGGAGGTGAAAGATGAAAACTACCCATATCGCATTTGCTATCCTGGGGCTTCTTATTGTTGTCGTAAATCAGGCGGGGGCGGAAATCGTCTGGACCGACGCGCCGGATAACCCTGTGGACCTACCCATGCCGAATGGGGATCGGTCCTACATGCCGTGCGTCATCTGGAACCCAGATTTGAATCTATACGAAATGTGGTACGAACAAGGGAGCATCGCGCTCCAAACTCGTGTGACGTCCGAAGACGGCATCACATGGGAAAATCCGACACTTTGCACCGGCCTCTATAACGGCAGCGATGAGATTCAAAGCGCGCGAATTCATGTCTTGTACAATGCCTCCTGGACCAAAAAGTACAAGGGATATTATTTCTGCCGCGACAGCAGTGCCGGTGGGAGAGGCGACCATGTTCGCTACGTGGAATCCGACGACGGTATCGCCTGGGAAAACGATAGAGACATATTCGAGGGAGAAACCGGTCCCGCTTTTCCAGCCGGTTCACCGGATGGACATGCGGTTCTGTATGATCCAACGCATCCTATCGCACCTTTTCTGATGTACTATTTCTCGCCGGATAACACGATTTGGTACGCCAAGTCCGAGGATGGCGTTGTGTTTGAACCTTGGGATATCGCATACATAGAAGAGGGTCTCCAACCGACGTGCGTTCTGAAGATCGGTCCTGAGGACTACCGCATGTGGGCGTTTCGAGTGTACAACGTGCCCGGTATTCAGTACCTGCGGTCAACCGACGCCATTACCTGGACCTTGGTGTCCGATCCGCTGGATACGGTCGGCGGAGCCGGTCCCGCCGGGTCCTGGAACGATCAACGAAATTACCACCCGACAGTGGTCTATGACGGCAACGGCCAATTCAAGATGTGGCGGGCCGGTCGAAAAGAATCCACAGCGGCATACCGAACGGGGTACGCGACTGGTGTCGATCCGGATCTACAGACGTCCGTCCAGGAGTGGTCTCTCATAAGCCGCTGAGATCGGCATAGTCCGTTTGATCGTGGTCGTAGGAAATCAAATCTCCTGAGTTGACGGTCTAACGAGCGGCGGGTCCGCGAGGCACCTATGTTACACCCGACGGTGGCGAAGTCGGATCAGATCACGTCGATTCGAGTAAGAACATCAAAGGAGGGTCCAGCATCATGCGAAGAATTCCGATGTTCTGTCTATTCTCACTCATCGGTCCCCTGTGTTTTTCGGAAGTGGAATGTGTCATCAAAGAGATTCATTTCTCTCAGGAGGAAGGCTACGAGGTCGGGAACATCCGAAATCAGCCTGTCGGGGCTGGTGATGTGTGGATGGAGACGGTATATGATCATAACGTCTCCCCATTAATCGTCAAACAAGAAAGACTGACGCTCACGCTCCTTCTTTTTCTTTTCTTCAGCGGCTTTTTCTTTCTCAGCGGCTCGCTGCGCCTTTTTTTCTTCGGCCGCTTGTTCCCTCATGCGGCGGCGCTCAGCCAGAGTTTTCTCCAGTTCCTTTGCTTCTTGACCGTCGACAAATCCGTTTTCGACACTGCCTCCTTGTAACATGCTCCTAGGAACAACAAACCCACCCGGCAGTTCGACGAGAGTGAGAGCATCCGCAATATCTCGGCTGCAGAGACCCTCTTCCCCCATTACGATGTCACATACTCTCTCGATCTCTCTCACCTTATTCGTCGTCGTCGTCCTTTTCGTCCCAAAATACTCACAAATCGTGTCGGGGGTAACATGACACTCGTGCTGTCCATCAAAAAGGAAATTCAGGCGTGCGATCACATAGACAATCGCTGCAGCCCAGGTCTCTTTCCTACCCCGGACAACGGATAACTTCCTCTTCCGCCCGATTCGTTCACACAAACTCAAACTGTACCCGGCCAGTTCATCATTCAGATGCTCTTCAGAAAAGGCTTTCACCAGTTCCTTGATGGCATTCAAACGCTCAGACTTCTGTACTTCGGTCATGTTCCGCTCTATTCTCCGTCAGCAAGTTTATCGGGACGATCTGTCGACAAAGACGATCAATACGGTGTTGGCAGATCGCTCGTGCCGCATTGTCACCGAGACAAGCGTTTCCTTTCCACCGACATTTCCCATCTGAGCTCGGTTTGCTCCCCGCAAACGGGCAGGCAGAAGAACGTGTCCGGTGTGGAGCCCCCAGTCTATTTGCAGACGATACTCAACCTCCGGTAGCCTGTCAATCTTCTGTCACGCAACTCAGAAGACGGACCAGTCGATTACTGGCGTGCAGGGATTGAAGACAACCGGCGTTGTCAGCCCGACCTTTTCCTGCGAAAAAGGGCCTTCCAAAAACTCTCCTTCTTCCCAAGCACGGTCACATACGGCCCCAGCCTCTTGTAGATCTCGGCCATCCCGTCGGGCGGGAGTGTTAATCTCCTTTTGCCAAGGCGTTTGAGGATCTTGTCGAGAATGTTGTCTTCCGGTGGATGAAGTGTCATCGCGATCCACCGAAAACTTGCTCGCCCGGCAGTTGGACTGCCGGGCGATGTTTCCCCTTCCCGTAAGTCGAACTCCTCCGCCGGATCTTCACGCCGGCTGATAGAGAGTGTACGGAGTCCTGCCAGGACGATATGGCTCGTTCAAGCCGTCCCTCGACACAACAGATCAGCCCCCACTAGCCCAGACATGCATGGCGGATCTGCGCTATAATGAGGGTGTTTCGCAAGGGGGGGGTTGTCAAATGCCTTGGGGACCGGAGGACAAAGCCAGACAGAAAATCGGCACCATGCTTGATCGGACCGGTTGGTTTCTGCAGAATCTGGACGCTTTCGACCTGTCTGTTGGTCGCGGTATTGTAAGCAAGTATGCCTATTTTGTAACCCGGGGAGGTAATCGTGTCGTCTGATCTCACTTTTCTCACTAATGAACCTGGTAAGTCTCTCTGGGACCGCTTTTCCGACTTGCTCCGCAAGGACACACGCTACTTTGACTGTCTGGTTGGATACTTCTTTATTAGCGGGTTTCACAGACTCTATCCGGCGCTGGAGAATGTGGAAAAGGTCCGCATTCTGATTGGTCTTCGTACCGACCGCTCGGTGTATGAACTGATAGAGAAAGCCAAAGAAGGGCGCGGTTTACTCGAATCTCACGCTTCCGTAATCGAGCAGATCCCGGAAGATGTTATCGCGGAATTTGAGAGAGCATCCGACACCCCTGAGATTGAGAACGGCGTTGACAAATTCGTTGAGTGGGTCCGTTCGCGCAAGATGGAGATTAAAGCGTATCCGTCTGAGAAGCTCCACGCGAAAGTCTATATCATGACGTTCGTCGAAGGAGATCGGGACAAAGGCCGCGTAATTACGGGATCAAGCAATCTGACTCAAGCCGGGCTACAAGATAACCTTGAATTCAACGTTGAACTCAAGAACCGAGCGGACTATGACTTCGCTATAGCCCAGTTCGACGAACTTTGGGCCAAGGCGGTGGATGTATCACACCCCTACGAAGACGTAATAGTCAATCGTTCTCCTTTCGCACATTTCACACCGTACGAGCTCTACCTAAAATTCTTGTACGAATACTTCAAGGATGAGCTGAATCGACCGGTCGAACTGGAAGACATCTATGTCCCCGAAGGGTTCAAGAAGCTCAAATATCAAGAGGAAGCCGTTCTCAGTGCCCGTAGAGTACTAGACGAATACGGGGGATTGTTCCTTTCGGACGTTGTGGGTCTGGGAAAAACGTACATGGCGGCTTTGCTTGCACAGCAACTGGATGGGCGTTCGCTTGTAATCGCTCCGCCCCACTTACTCGACAAGCATAATCGTGGATCATGGCCGAATGTCTTCGGTGATTTTCGCGTCCCTCAGACTGAATTTCAGTCTATCGGGAAACTAGAAGATCTTTTGGAGTGTGATGTTTCGAAGTATACCAACGTCTTCATCGATGAGTCACACCGCTTTCGTACAGAAACAAACCAAACGTACGAGATGTTAGCCCAGATCTGCCGAGGGAAAAGGGTGATCTTGGTTTCGGCGACCCCGCTCAACAATACGCCGCGGGACATTCTCAGTCAGCTCAAGCTCTTTCAGAATGGCAAGAACAGCACCATCCCGAATGTGCGTAATCTTGAAGTCTTTTTTGGTGCCTTTGAGAAAAAACTCCGTGAGATTGACCGTCGCAACGACCGAGAGGAGTATTTCCGGGTTGTACAAAAAAGTGCAAGAGCTACCCGTGAGCATGTTTTGAAACATCTAATGATCCGGCGTACTCGGAGTGAGATCGAAAAATACTATGGAGAGGATCTCAAGCTGCAGGGCTTCCAGTTTCCTGCTGTTGCCGATCCTCAACCGCTATTTTATCAGTTTAACGACACCGAAAACGCTATTTTTCACGAGACAATTCGCCTGCTCACGAAGGAATTCAGATATGCCCGATACAAGCCATTGACCTACTACGAGGGGGAACGCGAGCAAAGTGAGATTCAAAGTCAGAAGAACCTGGCAAAGTTCATGAAGATCCTCATGGTAAAACGTCTCGAGAGTAGTTTCCATGCTTTTCGGCTGACTCTCGAGCGATTTATCCGGTCTTATGAGCGGGTGATAGAAGAGTTTCACAAGGGTCACGTCTACATCAGTAAAAAGCACATTCACAAGATCTTTGACTTACTGGAAACGGATGATCAGCAAGCCATTGACCGCCTCCTTGAAGCGGACAAGGCTGAGCGATTGGAAGCAAAAGACTTCGAACCCGAATTCGTCGACGATCTGGAAAGCGACCTCGGTATTTTGCGAAGGATTCGCGACCTTTGGAAAGAGATAGGCCGCGATCCAAAATGGGAGTGTTTCCGCGACAGATTGAAGCATGACGAACAGTTGGACAACGCTAAAATTATTATCTTTACTGAGTCTAAAGAGACTGCCGAGTACCTCGCGGAACGAATCAAACATGAGGTTGAGCCGGAGGTTCTTCTTTTTACAGGCGATTCCGAGGATGCTGTCCGGAAGGAAGTGATCAATAACTTTGATCCGCGGGCGTTTCAGTCAAAAGATGAATACCGTATACTCGTTACAACTGAAGTGTTGTCGGAAGGAGTCAGCCTGCATGGCTCCAACATTGTGATTAACTATGACATTCCATGGAATCCCACACGTCTTGTCCAGCGCGTCGGCCGCGTTAACCGTGTTGATACAGCATTTGACGCCATTTATACCTACAATTTTTTTCCAACCGAAGAGAGCAACGATTTGATCAAACTGAAAGAGGCTGCCGAGGCAAAAATCCACGGTTTCATCGAAATGCTAGGTGCGGATGCCCGTCTGCTTACCGAGGGTGAAGAAATCAAGTCGCATGATCTTTTTGCGAAGCTGACTTCCAAGAAAACGATCACAGGTGAAGATGAGGAGGAAGAAAGCGAGCTGGAATATCTCACCGAGATCCGCGAAATCCGCGACAATCAGCCCGAACTTTTTGGTCGTATCAAGCGTCTACCCAAGAAGGCCCGGTCAACCAGGCTTCTGTCCTTTCAGGGGGAGGAGATAATAGAAGATTCCCCGGCGCTCCTCACCTATTTCCGGCAGGGCAAACTCGACAAGTTCTTCTTGGCACAACCAAAGAGTGTGGAACCTCTGGAACTCGACTTCTTTAGCGCGGCTGCAATCCTCAAGCCGGAAGATTGTTCCGAAAAACGTCTTTCAATTCCTCGCGACTTTTATGCGTTACTGGACAAGAATAAAGAGGCCTTTGACGCGGCGACCAGACCTGATGTCGATGACGCAGCTCAAAAGCAGAGAGGCGGAGCGAACGATGCTTATATATTGAAACGTCTTCGAGCCAAAGAGATTCGTGACTATCACGGTTTCACTGAAGATGATGAGGTTTACATTCAAAACGTGATACAACTCCTAATTGACGGTGCGCTGCCGAAGCCTACAACGAAGAAGGTTGCTCAGGCACTAAAAAAGGAGATTGATCCGCTGAAAGTACTCGGCATTCTCCGGCGGGATATACCTCACTTGTTTTTCCAAACAACTCGTTCACAAGAACGAACGCGAGCCCTCAGCCCGCGCGAAGTAATTCTGTCGTCTTACGTCACTGTGCAAACTCACAAGCAAGATGCTTGTGCTACAGTAGCGCAAGCTTCTAGCTTGCAGGATGCTACAGTAGCGCAAGCTTCTAGCTTGCAGGATGCTACAGTAGCGCAAGCTTCCAGCTTGCAGGATGCTACAGTAGCGCAAGCTTCCAGCTTGCAGGATGCTACAGTAGCGCAAGCTTCCAGCTTGCAGAACGTAGCGCACGCTTCCAGCTTGCAAGAAATACTACGCTTGTAGGGGAGGGAAAATGAACCGCGACCAGGCACGTGAATTCGTTCAGCAAACTTTTACACAGGCATTCGAGAAAACTCGATTTCATAATCTCGTCCGAAACCTGCTAAACCGGATTGATGAAACGAAGACCTCGGCCTGGAACAGTCAATATATAAAGGCCGCGTTCAAGGACCATGTCGCCCGCTACGAACGCATCGGCACATATACTTCTCCAGACAGAGAGAAGATGGATATTCTGATTGTCTATCTTACGGAAAGGTACAAGTTGGAGCGTGCGAGGACGGCCATCCGCAACTTTGTCGCCGACCACCTCAAGACACGAGACGAAAAAGATGCTGCTCTCGTCGCTTTTGTATCTCCGACAAAGCGGGAATGGCGATTTTCCTACGTGAAAATGGAATATGTTACTGTACAAGGAGAATCCGGTAGGATCGGTGTGGAAGCGCGTCTTACACCTGCTCGTCGTTTCTCCTATATCGTCGGCGAAGGGGAAAGCTGCCACACCGCACAAGCCCGCTTTCTCGGTTTGTTACAAAGTACACAGACAGACCCAACACTCGCGGATATCGAAGAAGCGTTCAGCGTTGAGGCGGTTACGAAAGAGTTTTTCAAACGATATGCCGGGCTGTTTCATGAGATCCAGGAAGCGCTCGAACACATCGCAGAGAAGGATGATGCCATCCGCGATGAATTCGAGAGGAAAAACATTAGTACCGTCGACTTTGCGAAGAAACTCATGGGGCAGATTGTATTTCTTTATTTCCTTCAGAAGAAGGGATGGCTTGGGGTTGCCAAGGGAAACGACTGGGGAACAGGACCGCACGATTTCCTGCGCCGTCTGGCTAACGGTGAATATCGGGAATACCGTAATTTCTTTAACGAAATCCTGGAGCCGTTGTTTTACGATAGTCTGGCGACCGACCGTGGCCATGACGCATGGTGCGCCCGTCTCCATTGCCGTATGCCCTTTTTGAACGGCGGTCTCTTCGAGCCGCTTGGCGGCTATGATTGGCGGAGGACCGATATCCTTCTGCCCAATGATCTCTTCACCAACAAGAATGCTGTGGAGGAGGGCATCACCGGGACAGGCGTTCTCGACGTGTTCGACCGCTATAATTTCACCGTCAACGAGGCGGAGCCCTTGGAAAAGGAAGTCGCCATCGATCCGGAAATGCTGGGTAAGGTCTTTGAGAACTTGATTGAAGAAAACCGGCGGAAGGGTCTTGGCGCGTATTACACTCCTCGTGAGATCGTCCATTACATGTGTCAGGAGACCCTGATCAACTATCTCGATACCGCATTGAATCAAACTCACAAGCAGGATGCTCGTGCTACAGTAGCGCACGCTTCCAGCTTGCAGGCAGTAGCGCACGCTTCCAGCTTGCAGGCAGTAGCGCACGCTTCCAGCTTGCAGGCAGTAGCGCACGCTTCTAGCTTGCAGGCTCCCGTAAACAAACAGACAGACCGCACGCAAGATGCGTACGCTACTATCTTCTTCGACCGAAACGCGCCTCTTGAGATCTCCGAACGTAATTTACCTCACTGGCGCCAATCCGGCACGACGTACTTCGTTACCTTTCGACTCGCTGATTCCCTCCCACAAGACAAAATGCGCCAACTGAGAAACGAACGGGAGAACTGGCTCAAGCGTCATCCTGAACCCCGCTCGCCCTCGGATATCGCTGAATACCACCGCCTGTTCTCAAAGAAGATCGAGGAATGGCTGGACGCCGGAGCCGGGTCATGCGTACTGGCGCAACCCAACGTCGCAGCAATCGTCGCGGATGCACTCAAACATTTTCATGGAAAACGATACATTCTAGGGGAATGGGTCGTGATGCCCAATCATGTCCATGTGGTCATAACCCCGCTCGGTGAACATCACCTCTCTGATATTCTTCACAGTTGGAAATCGTTCACCGCCAATGCGATCAACAAAGTTCTTCAGCGATCGGGCGAGCTTTGGCAGCACGAATCGTACGATCACATTGTACGCAGCGCCAAACAACTTGAACGAATCGAACAGTACATTCGTGAGAATCCGGTAAAAGCGGGGGTAAAGGTAGCGCACGCTTCCAGCTTGCAGGATGACCACAAGCAGGATGCTTGTGCTACCTTTATTCCCCGTTCTGATATTGAGACCTTTGTCCACCTGGGCGATCAAATTTCGCATTACGAATCGGTGACTACGCGGTATGAAATCAAGATGCCGAAAAGCATCGAGAAGCATGCGCGTGTCATTGATGAAACACTCGCGGACATTACCGTTTGTGATCCTGCGGTCGGTTCCGGTGCGTTCCCAGTGGGTATGATGAGCGAAATCGTCAGGGCACGGTGCGCACTTACGCCTTATTTCAACGATATACGTGAGCGAACTCCCTACTATTTCAAGCGCCACGCAATTCAAAACTGCCTGTACGGAGTGGATATTGATCCGGGAGCGGTCGAAATCGCCCGGCTCCGCCTCTGGCTTTCGCTTGTGGTGGATGAGGAAGAGACGAAGCAAATCAAACCGCTGCCGAATCTGGATTACAAGATCGTTACAGGAAATTCCTTGATCGGCTTTGAAACGCGAAGTAGCCAAAAGATGATCGAAGACGAATTACTTCGCCAAGTCGAAGAATTGAATTTGACGAAACGGATTCCGAGAAGAAAGCAGAACTGAAGGAGCAAATCGCCGAGTTGATCAATGCAATTACGGGGGGCGACGAGATTTTTGAATTCAGGATGCATTTTTCTGAAGTCTTCCGCAAAAAGAACGGATTCGATGTGGTGATTGGAAATCCTCCGTATTTGAACTCACGAAGTATGTCAAGGAGCAACCCGGAACTACGACACTTGATACAATCTTCTTATACAATGACAAAAGGTAGCTGGGATATCTATATAGCTTTTTTCGAGAAAGGATTCCAGGGACTGCAAGAACAGGGGACACTCTCTTTCATAACACCAGACAAATGGATATCCAAGCCATTTGGCGACCAAATGAGAATCGCTACAACGAATAAGATTTTCAGTATTCTCAAAGCTGGTCGTAGAGTTTTCGAAGGGGCAAACGTAGACGCGATTGTGTCCGTGTTTTTGAACATATCTTGCCCGTCCCTCCGTATTTACGAGCACACTGGTAGAGATATCAACTTGAAACGGATTATTCCAAAACAGATAATAAAGCCTCCTTACGCGTACGATTGGCTCTTTTCTAATTCTATTGAACTGTTAGCGAAGATAGAGACGCACAAGGGGCGACTACTGCAACTTGGTGTTTGCGAAAATGCCTGTGCGACGGACGACGCATATAGACTGCGTGAATTCATCGAAGAAGAGCCAGCGCGCGGCTCAGAAAAGGAGTGGTTCCGAGTTGTTAATACAGGGACAATTGGCAAGTATACTCCCAAATGGGGTGAACGGGAGATGGTTTACCTTGGCAGAAGATATAGAAGGCCAGTGGTCAGTAAGCGTCGATTTCTTAAAGCATTTCCAAGGTCATATGGTAGAAAATCTGTGAAGAAGAAGGTCATTTTAAAAGGACTTAACCTCCTTGATGCATGCTTGGATTCAGATGGGACCGTAATTCCAGGTATTCCTACACTCCTAATTCCGTCTGATAACTTGGAATTACTGAAACTGCTTCTCTCTATGGTCAATAGCCGTGTCGCGTTTTTCTATATCAAAGAGAAATATCCTGGGTCGAGTTACAATCAGGGTATTACATTCACAAAAGAAATGATCAATAACCTACCGATTCCGGAAATTAGTATGGACGATAAGCAAAGAATCGTCTCTCTCGTAGATCTTATCCTTGCTGAGAAAGACCATGATCCACAAGCCGATACAACAGCCTGGGAGCGGGAAATCGACCGGCTGGTCTATGATCTCTATGGTTTGACACAAGACGAAATTGCTTTAGTGGAGGGTAGCAGGAAAGGGCGAGGGGCATCGCACAGATGACTATGGGAGACTCCGCTGATTACCTTCACCTGGACTTGGTCACACTCCGGCAAGATGCCGAAGCTACTCGTAGTCACACTCCGGTAAGGTAAGATGCCGAAGCTACTTGAAGCCACACTCCGGTAAGATGCCGAAGCTACTCGAAATGCTCTGTTGTTAAGAGTAGCACAGGCTTCCAGCCTGTAGATTTTACCTTCCAACTGCCGCTTACAGGATAATTCCTCCTACCTGCAGGTTTTTGTCGGCAACATAACGAGGATTGAGCTCCATCCAGGGAGCGCGTTGCCGTACAGATGTTCGAGGATATACATCGTGAGCACCATGCCGCTCAGGTCGAGGTCACCGAACACCGGATTTCTTTCACCACACCGTCGCCGAAAGACCCTCCCCGGAAACCTTGTGCTACGCGCTCCAGTAACGACAATGGAGGACACATTGGAATCATACGGCAATCGACGCGGAAACAGATCCGGGAGGGAATAGGACAATGACCAAATCAATCAATCGACGCGATTGGCTGCGCAGGCTGGGAGCCGCAGGGATGGGTGCGGGACTTGGAGCCATCACCCCGCTTTCCACCCAGGGACAAGACATCCCCGAATCGAGTGGCTTTCAAAGCTCGATCATCAACAAGAACAAGATCGACTCAAATAAGACATGCCCCTCCGTGGTGAACGGAAAGATCCTTCAGCCGGCGCGCGAACTTCCCCTTCTGCATACGACAGACGTACTCGTGGTCGGCGGCGGTCCGGCCGGGGTCTGTGCGGCCATCGCAGCGAAACGCGCGGGAGCCGATGTCACCATCGTTGAACGCTACGGCCACTTCGGCGGGCTCTGGACCGGCGGCTTGGTGCTTCTCGTGATCGGCCACATCGTCGAAGGCGGAAAACAGGTCTGCCAGGGGATCGGCGAAGAGATGATGCGGCGGCTGGAGAAACTGGACGGCGCAATCGTCGACCGAAAACCCGGCGTCGCGCCTACAGTGGACGCCGAAGCAGTCAAGTATCTGATGGTCGAGATGATTCGGGAAGCCGGAGTTAAGGTGTTTCTGCACTGCTGGGGCGTCGATGCAATTGTAAACGGGAACACAGTCCAAGGCGCGGTCTTCGAGAGCAAATCAGGCCGTCAGGCGATTCTCGCGAAAGTTGTGATCGACGCGACCGGCGACGGGGACGTTTTCGCGTCAGCTGGTGCCGCCTACGAGCATCGGGCACATAACATAGGGCTTGTCTCGCGGCTCGGGAACCTCGACCGAGTCGATGAAAGCAAAGCCGCCGGGGCGGAAAAACCGCGACGCCTCGGGCGACACACCCCGGTTCCCGGTGTCAACTGGGTAAACATGCGCGGCCCGGAAGAGGACGGCCTCGATGTAGAGGTACTCACACGGATGGAAATGAACCATCGCCAATTCATTTGGAAACACACGCAGGAGATTCGGAACACACCGGGCTACGACAAGGTTTATCTTATGGAGACTGCGCCGCAACTGGGTGTACGCGTTACGCGTGTTCTGAAAGGACTGAACAGGGTAACATTCGACGACCTCAAAGCCCGAAGAGAGTTTTCTGATGTCATCGGCGTCGGGGGAGCAGAGGGAGGGAATTATCAGGAATGGCAAATCCCGTACGGCGCACTGGTCCCGGTTGAAGTCGACAACGTGTTGGCGGCGGGGCGCTGTATCAGCATGGATATCCGTATGGCGGACATTGTGCGGCTGATCCCGAACTGTTTCGTGACGGGTCAGGCGGCCGGTGTGGCCGGAGCCGTGGCGGTCAATGACCGCTGCAGACCTCGTGACGTTGAGGTGGCTAAAGTCCAACGCATCCTGAAGGAGCAAGAGGCCTATCTGGGTTGATTGATATACCGTCTGCAAAGAACACAACAAACATACGAAGCGCGCGCGGCAAGAATCGTTTGCGGTGGCTTGTCCGAATATTTTTTCTTGTAGTGGCGCTGGTTACGTTTTTCCCTGGACTGAAAGATACATGGCTGCCGATTGTCGTGCCTTCTCTCTCGCCGTTTGTGGCGATTTCCTCCATGGCAGCAACTGGGACAGTGTCGCTGTGGACCTGGATCGGCTTGGTTTTCGCCGTTGTGGCGATTGCGCGCAGACGATGGTTTTGCCGGTGGGTGTGCCCAACCGGAACGTGTTCGGATTTCGCGGCCCGCGCGGGAATTCGCCTGCGTCGATCCTGTCCGCGTATTCCGTCGCTGGGCCAGTGGATCGCGTTTGTGACTATCGGTGGCGCTCTTCTTGGGTACCCGGTTCTTCTGTGGCTCGATCCGTTGGCGATATTCGGCGGGTTCTTCGGTGTGACGCATGACTGGTCTCCGTCAATCGGCTGGTGGTATGCGCTCTGTATGAGCGTTGTTTTGCTGCTGAGCGTCGTTTGGCCGGGGATTTGGTGCGCACGTTTGTGCCCGCTGGGGGCGCTATTTGACGGACTCTCTTTGAGCGGCGATGTGGTCAAAAGAAACGTGTCCTCTTCCAAGCCCGTCCTGCGGTCGGCAGCTGACCGCGGCCTGTCCCGACGATTTGTATTAGGCGCGCTGGCAGGGATCGGCTTAGGCGCCGCAACACGCCCCGTCCGTGCAGGAGCCGGATCGGAGCAACCGTTGCGTCCGCCCGGGGCGATTGATGAGAACCGATTTGTCGGCGTGTGTGTCCGTTGCGGGAATTGCCTTCGCGCGTGCCCGAGCAGCATCATTCAGCCGGACGCCGGACAACACGGAATCGCGAGTCTCCTGACACCGGTTCTTGATTTTGAAAACGATTACTGCCGGGAGGATTGTGTGCGCTGTACACAGGTCTGTCCGAGCGGTGCGCTCGCGGAGATCGTACTGGAAGACAAGCAACAGATCGAGATCGGTTTCCCCCATGTCGACATGGATATTTGCCTCTTGGGCGAGGATCGCGAGTGTGCGCTATGCCGAAACTGGTGCCCCTATGCGGCGATCACATATAAGTTCTCGTCCGAAACCTACATGGTCACCCCGCAGATCGACCCTGACAAATGCAACGGCTGCGGGGCCTGCGAAACCGCATGCCCAACGGAGCCAGTGAAGGCGATTAGAATTGTGACCGAATGAACCGCTACGCCCCTCTTTGAGCCCGGGCCGCGAGGCTGAAAACAAAGACACAGCATCTTAAGAAAGACAGCAACCGTGTATACTACCGACCAGCGTCATGAATAACTGAGTCGATGAATTCCTGCAGAGGATTCGAATGGGTAAGGAAAGCGTTTACATCGAAACATCCGTGGTCAGTTACCTTACCGCAAGACGGAGCCGCGATCTCATTGTGGCAGCACATCAGCAAGTCACTCTGGAATGGTGGGAAGACTCGCTCCCTTTTCTCGAGCCGTTCGTCTCCACCATCGTTATCGACGAAGTGTCCAGGGGGGACGAAGCTGCATCGAAATTACGACTTAGTAGAATCGCAGGCTTCTCGGTGCTTGAGATAAACGACGAGGTCCGCGAATTGGCGGAGCTTTACTTTGAGAAGTCGGCGATTCCGGACAAGGCAAGAGGCGACGCGTATCACTTGGCACTCGCAACTTACCATGGTATCGATTTCTTGGTATCTTGGAATTTCGCGCATATTCTTGGTGCTCGTACGAGAGCGATCGTTCATAGCACCAATTCAATTCGGGGGATTTCTACACCGGTCATATGCACCCCGGAGGAACTTATGGAGCGCTGAAATGGCTAACGATCCGATCATCCAGGAAATCCGTGACATTCGACATGCCATCGAAAAGGAATGCCAAGGGGATTCCGAAAGGTACTATCAACACCTGCTGTCTTTGCAGGAGAAATCTGCTGAACGCCTCGTTCGCCGCCAACCAAAACCATTGATTACCTCTGATCAAAAAAAAGTATCCTGACGATTTACTCGTGATCTGCCCTCGGTTTTGAGCGTGGCGCAAGAGGCTTCTGCTATCAATCCGCCACCACTATCTGCGAGACGTTGACGCCCTCGATTGTGGGAGAGTACCATTCCGCGCACGAAAATACGCAGAATCCGGCAGAAAAGGATAGTCCTATGAGAATCCGAAACGGAACTCTTACCGCCATATTGCTGATGTCCGCAATTTGCCAGGTTGCTCAAGCCGCAGCAAGCCCCCGCACAGTCGACATGCCGGCGGAGACCCTCCGAGACAAAATTCGCGGCGGGCTCCTCGGGCAGATCCTCGGCAACCTGAACGGCCTTCCGCACGAGATGAAATACATTCATGAGCCGGGTAACGTCGAAAACTATACCCCCGCACTGCCGGAAGGCGCACGCACCGATGACGATACCGATTTCGAATGGGTCTACATCGTCGAGATGCAGCGCGAGAATCAGGTAATGTTGTCGTCGAACCGGATTGCGGATCTTTGGCGGGAACGCATCAACCGAGGCATTTGGTGCTCGAATCGATTCGCCAGGCATTTGATGGATCTCGGCATCGAGCCACCTCTTACCGGCTGCCTGGTTCTCAACCCGTGGGCGGAGTTCAACATTTCGGGGCAGTTCCTTTGCGAAACGTTCGGCCTGATCGCCCCCGGCATGCCACAGACCGCGTCACGCATCGGGTTGAACTACACACGGGTCGCCATCGACTACGAACCGGCCCAAACCACCCAGCTCTTCTGCACCATGATCGCTACGGCGTTTTTCACAAGCAATATCGACGAGATTCTCGATAGCGGGATTGCCGCGTTGGATTCGGATTGCAAGGTGCGACAGGTTGTCAACGACGTGCGAAAGTGGCACGGGGAAACCCCCAACGACTGGCGAACCACACGGCGTCTCCTTCGAGACAAATACACCCAGGCGGGCGGCGAAATGCGCGACCGGAACGGCTACGAGTTAATCACCGGCTCGACAATTGCGGCATTGCTGTACGGCCAAGGCGACCTTACCGAGACGCTGCGTACCGCTTTCAATTTCGGATGGGATGCGGATAACTCGGCGGCCACCGCCGGGACAATCGCGGGTGTGATCGAAGGGTATCGGGCGCTTCTCTCGCGCGGCTGGCGGATTGTCGACCGGTATGAAAACACAACACGCGAAGACATGCCCGAAGATGAAACGATCACCAGCTTTGCGGACCGCTTGATCGAGCTAGCGGAAAAGGTCATTCGTGAACACGGTGGAGAGAGAGTGATCGAACACGGCCGGCCGGTCTACCGCATTTGCCTTGAAAAACCTGCTAACGTTCAGCCTTTATCGAATTCCTCAGAACAAGCAGCCGAATTAATGAAGGAATTTGAGACGCAAATTCAATCGGGAATTCTCAATCCTCAAGCGGAACAGCAGCGCGCCCGCGCGGCGTACCTCGCAATTTGCCTGGAGATGGCCCCGGCGTTCCAAAAAGAGAACCCAGAAAAATGGTCTACCGCAATCGAAGCATTGAATAAATATTGGAAAGTGGTCCAAAATGTTTTTTACGCACCCGACACGCCTGTCGCTCGCGAACTCCGCGCCAAAGCCATCGCCGCCGGTCTCGAGAAACCCACAAAGCAACGACGGCCTTGGTGAGGTCTAATCCACGGGTTTTACGTTCAGTCAAAAGCGTCCGGTTCTGCGTCGAGATCGTGAGAAAGTACCGGTGACAGCCTGTTTTTCCACCGAGATTTCATGGATTATACGCCGGGGTTCTGATAAAGGTAGCCAATCCGAACCGAAAGGAAACGAAAATGGTTCCCACGAAACCGAAACACCTCCTGCTTCTGTTTGTACTCACTATACATGCCGCCGTGGCGGAAAACGCGCCCACCGGTTCTGAGGTCAGGATTTGGGAAGAAGACCTCGTCTTGCCCTCCTATCGACTCGACCCGCCTGACCCCAATCCCATTTTCTATCGGAATGAATCGTATCAAGGCGCACAAAAGCGGGTTTATCCGTACGCCCTACTGGACGGTATCACCGGCGACAGACGCCCGGAGAAGTTCAAGGCCGTCTACCTGGAAAACGAGTACATCAAACTCTGCATACTCCCCGAAATCGGCGCTCGGCTGTTTTACGCAACAGACAAAACAAACGGGTACGAGTTCTTCTATAGACAACATGTGATCAAACCTGCCTTGATCGGGATGCTGGGAGCATGGATCTCAGGCGGGATCGAATGGTGTGTATTCCATCACCATCGTAATACCACCCACATGCCCGTGGACTATGCAACAACGGAAAATCCCGACGGCAGCAAGACCATCTGGATCGGCGAGACCGAATGGCGACATCGAATGCGCTGGAACATCGGCATAACCCTCCATCCCGGTCGGTCCCTTGTCGATGTCCAAGTCAAGATGATCAACCGGACTCCCCTCCCCCATTCGATTCTCTACTGGGCGAACGTGGCCGTCCATGTCAATGACGACTACCAAATCATCTTTCCGCCAAGCGTGCAGATCGCGACCTATCACGCCAAGAATGATTTTGTCCATTGGCCGATTGGAAGTGGAAGATATCGCGGGGCGGAGTACGATGGTGTCGACCTGAGCTGGTGGAAGAATCATCCCCGTCAGGTCTCTTGTTTCACCTGGGATCTGCAAGAGGATTTCATGGGTGGCTATGATCACGCTCAAAACGCCGGCGTGGTCCACGTTGCCAACCACCATATCGTCTGCGGAGCCAAGCTATGGGAATGGGCACCCGGCAGCATCTGGGATACCCAAATCCTGACCGACGATGACGGCCCCTACGCCGAATTGATGGTGGGCGCCTACTCCGATAACCAACCGGATTACAGTTGGATCAAACCCCACGAAGTCAAAACCTTCCGGCAGATCTGGTATCCCATCCGGGAAATCGGCGCATTTCAGAAAGCCAATGAGAACACGGCCGTGAGTCTCCAACAAGAGGAGCAGACAATCCGACTCGGTTTTCATGCCACTTCCCTTTTCAAAAACGCCCGTGTGCTCCTTAGAACGAATAACGAGGAATTAATTGATGAAATTGTTACCATCGGACCGGACCGGCCTTTTATTCAAGAGAAAAATATTTCAAACGATTTGACACTGACCGATTGCGTCGCGTCTCTAATCGACACCGATGGCCGTGTTTTGCTTCGCTATCAGCCGGCTGAGCCCAAACCGAATCCTCCCCTGCCCGATCCCGTAAAAGCCCCGCCCGAACCTCAGGAAATCGAAACCGTTGAAGAGCTTTATTTGACCGGTATGCGGATCCTGCAGATCTACAAACCCAGCATCGATCCGACGATCTACTTCAATGAAGCGCTAAAACGCGATCCAAATGATGTACGCACCAACACTGTGGTTGGTATCCATCACTATCGACAAGGCGAATATCAGAAAGCCGAAGAACACCTGCGCCGCGCCGTCGCGCGCATGACCACGGACTATACAAGACCCATTGATACAGAGTCGCTCTATCATCTGGGCCTGACGCTCAAGGCTCAGGAGCGATGGGATGAGGCTTATGATGTTTTCTATAAGGCAACCTGGGATTATGCCTTTCGTTCCTCCGCCTATTTTCAACTTGCCGCCCTGTCCTGTAGAAAAGGAGAATTCCAAACAGCGTTGGATCATATCGACGAATCGCTGGCGACAAATACACGGGACAATCGGGCCGGAAATCTCAAAGCGGCTATCCTGCGTCACCTGGAAGAATACGCACAGGCTGAATCGATTTCTCAGGAGACACTCCGCAACGATCCGCTCGACTTCCATGCGCTCCATGAACTTGCCCTCTCCAGAAAACTGGCCGGTAAACAAAAAGAATCAGCCCAATCCCTGGCCCTGCAGAAAACGAGAATGCGAGAACACGTGCAATCCTATTTGGAATTGGCGACCGACTACATGGATTACGGCATGACACACGAGGCAATCGACGTACTTGAACAAATTCGCGGAAATCCCTACCCCTTGATTGAGTATTATCTAGGGGCTCTTCACGAACAAATAGGAAATAAAGACCAGGCAAAAATCTCGTTCGAATCTGCTAAATCAAAACCACATCAGGGCTGTTTTCCATTTCGGCGGGAGACCGTCAAAGTCCTTAATTCAGCATTACAGGTCCAACCAAACGATGCGCGGGCGGCGTATTATCTCGGGAATTATTATTATGACCGTCAGCCCGACAAGGCCATGAAATTCTGGGAAAAGGCCCGCGACCTCGAGCCGTCGTTGGCGGTTGTCCATCGCAACTTGGGGTGGGGGTACAACCGTCACAACGGGGATGTAGATGCCGCTATCGCGAGCTATGAAAAGGCGATACAGAATGATCCCGACGATCCCCGGTTTTATCTGGAACTGGATGACTTGTATGAGAATGCGAATACGGACCCGGCTCGGCGGTTGGCGATGCTGCAAAGCCGGCCCTCGATTGTAACCAAGCGTAAGGATTTGCTGATCAGAAAGATCCATCTTCTTGTCGTCAATGGTAGCTATGACGAGGCCATCGATCTCCTGACCGATAACCGTTTCTTTATCAGTGAAGGCGGAGGCAGAGAACTGGGGAACGCGTATGTGGACGCTTACGTGCTACGTGGACTGCGCCATCTGAAAGACGGGCGATTGGAGTTAGCTGGACGTGATTTCAAGGCCGCCGCGACCTATCCGGAAAACCTCTCACAAGAATCCTCACGGAATGAGCGAAGAGTGGCACAGGTCCAGTACTTGAAGGCGTTGGCCACTCTGGCGCTCGGAGATCGAGAGAAGGCCGAGCCGCTCTTTGAACAGGTTCTCGAATCCAGGAACGAAGGAAACCGTGACCTGTCCCGCTACTATCAGGCCCTGGCTGCGCGGGCGATAGGAAATGAAGAACTGGCGAAAGAGATCGGCGAGGATCTGGTGGCGCAGGCCACCCGGCTTCTCAGGGCCGGTGAAGGTATCGACTTCTTCGCGAAATTCGGCGAACAGAAAACACGGCAGAGTCAGCGCGCGGACGCCCATTTCCTTCTCGGACTGGGCTTGTTGATCCAGGGGAAGGGAGACGAGGCTAAGAACCAGTTCGAACAGGCGCTCAATTTCAACAAAGCCCACGTGTGGGCGAAATATCACTGGTCGCAAATGTAGCGATCGATGAGGCAATAACGATAGAATAGCCGACATCATCGCAGTTGAGTACCAAATTGTTGCTGGGAGACCAATCGTCTTTGCCTGTGATCTCCAGCCCGGCTGCGTTGCATTTTGTTTGCGCCAGCTGTTCGAAAACGTTGTTCGAACCGTACACCCGCACGCCATAATAGGCTGCGTTGTAAATGGTCAGCCCCTTCACGTGCCACCAGTCGCCGGTGACAAGCAGACCGACCGCGTCGCCGGTTGCGGCTATCGAGTCGTCATCGCGGGGTTGGGGCCGGTTGGCGTGGCGGGGGTTGTTACTGAAGTCGAGGATGGGCGTCTCGCCGGGCTCGGCAAAGAGAGAGATGGGATTATCCTCTGTGCCCGCCTTGGCGATGGTTATGGAATGGTCAAGTATATATGTGCCGCCGCGCATGTAGATGATATCTCCTGGGGCGGCGGAATCGATTGCTTGGTCCAGGGTAAGGCGACTATCAGGGGCCACGTGATAAACAACGCCGAACACGTTGTTGGCGAGTAGCAGGCACAAGGTCAATACAATGAAACCATGTCGAGTTGAATTCATGATGGATGTTCGTTTCTCAGGTTTCATTATGAACGGAGCACTGTGAAAGCGATAGAGCAGACTGATAACCGTTTCCACGAAAAAGACCTTGTACACCTCTTATGCGGTTCAGTTCCAAATGGGATTTTGTGGATAGGAGCGAGTTACGGATGCCGTCGACGCCGGAGTTGTAGCCGGGCGCCCAGTGGCTGATGTTGGAGAGGTAGGCGTCGATTTTTGCGAGTTGTTTTTGTATCTCAAGCATCCGCGATTGAGACATGGATATTCGTTTTCGATAGGTATCGGCAGTTGCATGGATTCTGTGGGTAACGTTCCGAGAATCCGCATGAAGTTCTTTCAGCAGCAGGTCGGGTGTCTTTGCTGTTTCTGTTCCCGCCTCTTGTTCTGGGTTGTGAAAAATTCCAGGAAAATTATCAAAAAGCGCGTATTCAGGGTCAGCTTCGCCGGACGGTTGTACTCGTACCTCATCCGGCGGCGGAACATATTTGACGTAATTGTCCCGTGATGGCTCCGTAATGGACGACTTGAGCATGGAAGAGTCTTGGGGAGGAGAGTATTTAAGAGATTTGTTAACGCTGCGTAGACGAAGGTGTACTCTACCATTCTGTCAAGAGTCTTTCGTATTCCGAGCGCCAACGGTGCCAAGACCAGTTCTGCTCAATCCACTCCCGATGGTCGGGCTGTTTTCGGGATTCTAAAATGTTGCGAATCGTGGGCGCAAAATCCTCGAGATTGTCAACGTAATGAATGAGTCGTTCACCATCGGGTCGGAATTCGGGCCAGTCATGAGGCTGTCTATTTAGATTGATGCAGTGAAGACCCATTGTCAGAGCTTCTTGCGTGACAGTGCTCCGCATTTCGCTTTTGGAGGGCAATAAATGTATGGAGGCTTCCGAGTATTCTCGCACGAGATCTTTTCCCGCCAATTTGCCACGGAATACGATGCGATTGTCGAGTCCCATAGACCGCGCGAGATCCGTAATCTTCTCAATTTCACGGCGAGTAGTCTCCGTGCGGAAATACGGGTTCAGATCGCCGACAATGTGCCAGTGAAGCATGGTATGATCGCGAAATAGCGAAGACATCGTAAATAGCAGATCAGCTAGTTGCTTCCATGGGTGGATCCTACCAACATATAATAGGCGAAATGGGTCTCTTGACGTGTTGTCGACACGAAAAGCATCTGTATTGATGGGTCTTTCAAGAATAATGATTTGGCTGTCGTTGAGACCACTGTTGCGACAGTTTTGAAGGCAAGAGTCACCAAAGAGTGCCACTTTGATCCGTGAAGAGCGGATAAGCAACGGATCGATTTTTCGTTCTGAGAATACGACCGGCATGTAGACTACACGTGATTCTGGCAAAATATACTGGAGGTCTGGTGGGAGCGCTCCTAGAAAATATTGTGTGAGACAAGTCGGTCCACAGCTCCGTACGTACGCAACGAAGTCGCGAAGATCTGGACTGCTCTGGGGACCGAGATGTATGAAACGGTGCAGAACGTCGTCGGAGAAACCATGAAAGCGGCGAATAGCGATTCCTTCAAACGTGTCAACTGCGGTAAGATGTTTGTTCCTGTCGAACGTGATTGCCAAGTGGTTTCGAGGAGAAAAAGTCTGCTGAGCGATGTTTAAGATGCGATTCGAAGGTCCGGAGACAAACGGAAAGAAGAAGTCGTTTATGTGAAGTATTCTTCGAGTCATGGCGTAGAAGCGGAGATTCTCCCATTTCGAGAGACGGTGCGAACCAGCATGAGAAGAAGCTAACGAGATTGACTTAGCGTGATCGTGAGATCCTCGTTTGATGGAATCAAGCCCTCCAGACGGACCGCCGGCCGAACATCGCCTCGTCGCCTAACTTCCAGGAAGTGCGGCTTCCCGACTCGCAGATCACTCAGCC
>CAZTDD010000006.1:0-105726 GCA_964612675.1 uncultured bacterium | reverse complement strand
AACAGGCTTTCTATTTCACGAATACCCCCCTCTTCTTTTCCGCAACAGGAACTAGTTAGGCTCTGCTGCTCCGGCTGCAAGGATGCGGTTTACAAGGAGCCGCTGAAATATCTCTCAAAGATTGAAGAGGCCGAATGACTTTCCCGCTTGGTCCAGGAGTCCAACTCCTGGACCTGGTGCGGAGTTCACGCGACTCTAAGATGGAGGGTTTTGCCAACAGCATTCGCGTAATTGACCAATGTTGAGAGACGGATATCTTCAGCATGATTTTCGATTCGAGAAATTGCCGACTTCTGGGTATTCAGCATGGCCGCAACGTCTTCCTGGGTTAGCCCCGCTTCGATACGCGCTTGCCGGAGAAGGACACCAATCTTAAATTGTTCGTATCCCTTTTCAAAAGTCTTTTCAAAACCGGGGCTTCGCTCTTTTCTTGTTTCAATATACTTATCCAAATCATCCATTGGTTGCTCTCCTCCGGAGATATTCTTTTTTCCGTTGCTCCGCCAATCTGATCTCCGTTAACGGAGTTTTGGCGCTTTTCTTTTGAAATGAGTTTGTCAGGATGATCAGCTCATTTCCATGATGAAACCCCAGAAGACGAAACGTATCTTTCCCTATGTCGACTCTTATTTCCCAAATGTCCTTTGTATTGCCGAGTTTCTTAAAATACTTGGAAGGAACCCGGTCAAGTTCTCGAATCAATTTCAATACCCAGGCCACCTTCATCGCCTGAGTTTCTGTCAGGCTATCCAGATGTTCTCTCACCGGACACTTCCCTGACGCGGTGCGATAGAAATAGATCCTCTTCATATGAATCAGGTACACAAATATGTGAACATTGTCAAGAGAATCAAATCCACCGTGTGCCACCAACGGCAGGGACCGCTGCTGGCTTTCCAACTCCGCTTTGGGTTGGTTCGATTGAACACGGGTGCCATGCCAGAAGCGAGAGGCTCAAACCAAATACCGTTTCTCACTCGGTCTTTCCCTCATTCAACACCAAAACTCACAACATCGCAAAACCCCTCGAAGCGCGGGCATGGACGGACTGCAAGAAAGTAATTGACACCTTCATTCCCTTGGTTGTACTGTACCTATAGAAGATGCGGGAACCACGCGCAATTTGTATCCGGAGCACGTTATTCCGCCGGCGACTCGTGCAGGAGTGAGGTGGATCTTCCCAACGCCACGCCGTCCTCAGCGCCGAACCCACACCCACCGCCGTCCCCTGGCGGCGGTTCTGAGGACAGGCCGGCGCGATGCACGATAAAGCGGTGGGGGTTGTAACTTTTCGTACCAATCTTCCCCATTTGTTGGCACCCGCTCCGACCATATGCTAGAATCACCATGGACGAGTGGGGCAAGGAGAACTATCCTTGGACCGTCTACTCCTGCCTGGATGTGAGTCAACGACTACAAGTCCTTACTTATTTGCTGCTTACGGGGAGAGAATGCGGACTCTGGGTTTTCAGCCCGACTGAGACTCTGTGTCGGATTCACGTTGGCAGGATCGAAATCCCCTGTTCACAGGTGTCGCCGGGACAAACCGATGCACAGTCGCTACACCGCCAGCCCTCTTCTTCTTCGAGCGACACGTTGCCTCTTTCTGTTGAGCCTATTCTGTTTCGCGACAGGTCAGGTGTTCGGTGGCGATCTCAGTCACGGTTTTCCGACGTTTTCAGCCGAACTTGGTGGATTCTCCCCCGACGTGAACCGCCCAGATTCGCTGCACACACAGACTGACGGGGCGGATACAGATTACTCCAGCATCCTGCCGTCATACCATGAGAACATCATCCTCATTCTTGTCGCGGGGGTGTCCGCATTCCTGCTGATCGTGGTTCTTCTTGTTTTCGCCTTGCTTCGCCAGCGCCGGTCAAAGGAACTGCTTGCGATACTCGAGGAACAAGCCGAAGATCTGGCCAATTCAAACCGCTCGCTGCGACGAGAGATTGCCGAACGAAAGGCCGTTGAAGAGACCTTGCAAGGAACGAGGGATCAGCTGCGCGCAGTCCTGGATACGATTCCGGGCTGTGTTTCGTGGATTGGAGCGGACCTGCGATACCGCGGCATCAACGAATATCTGAGCCAGATTCTGGGGATGTCGCCGAGTGAGGTGGAAGGTCAACCGGTCGGATTCAAAGGCAGCGACCCCGAGTTCATGGGGTTTGTAAAAGAATTCTTCGAGGATTCAGCGCAGAAAGCGAACCGCATGACCAAGGCGATGATCGGCGGAAAAGAGCACCATTTCCTGATCGTCGCTCAGAAATACAACGAAGGCAAAGAAGCGGTTTTCGTCGGACTCGATATCACGGAACGCCAGCGTACGGAAGAAGAGAAGGCGATGCTGGAAGAGCAGCTCCGCAACACCGTCCAGGACGGGATTGTCACAGTGGACCGCAACGGGGTTGTCTCCGGACTCAACGAGGCCGCCACATCGATCTTCAACACGTCACGGGAGAACGCCGTCGGTACACCCTTACACGAACTCTGCGGTCCGGATCGGGAAGCGGTGGCGGAGGTAATTCAGCAGTCGCTCACCAGGGGGGAGCTGGTTCGAGGTGTTCAAGTTTCCTGTGAGCGAGCCGGACGTGCTTTGAGTTACATTTTGAGCGTCACGCCGATCACCGGCGACACGGAAGAGGGAGCGTTGGTGGTCATCCGGGACGTAAGCAGGCTTCGCGACCTGGAACTCGAAGTTTCTCAACGGTTTTCTTTCGAGAACATTATCGGGAAAAGCCCCGCCATGGAGAAAGTCTTCGAGATGGTCCGAAACGTGGCGGATACCGACCTGACTGTGCTGATCCAGGGTGCCAGCGGAACCGGCAAGGAGCTGATTGCGGAGGCGCTTCACCATCATGGGTCCGTTCGCGACGGACCGCTTGTCAAAGTCAACTGCGCCGCTCTGCCGGAGACACTTCTCGAAAGCGAGCTGTTTGGCCATACACGGGGCGCGTTCACGGGAGCCACACGCGACAAACGGGGCCGTTTCGAAGAGGCAAACGGCGGGACGATTTTCCTGGACGAAGTCGGCGATATGTCGCCGGGCCTCCAGCAGCGACTCCTCCGGGTCTTGCAAGAGCGGGAATTCGAACGTGTGGGCTCGACGCAGACCATCAAAGTCGATGTCCGAATTGTCGCAGCGACCAACCGCGATCTGTCGCAGCTCGTTGCGGCCGGGACCTTCCGCGAAGACCTTTTTTATCGCCTGAACGTGGTGACAATCCATCTCCCACCGCTTGTGGAACGAAAAGAAGATATCACCCTCCTGGTGCAGCACTTTCTGCGACGTTCACAGGCACGGCTTGGCCGAGTCGTGAAGGGGATCGCACCCGAGGCCATGGAAGTCCTTCTTTCCTGTGGCTGGCCGGGCAATGTCCGGCAGCTGGAAAACGCGATCGAACACGCGGTCGTCCTGAGCAGTGACGGGTTTATTCGTGCGGAAAGCCTACCTCCCGAGGTTTTCAGGAAGCGCGAAGACACACCGAGGCCCCGAGAGAAGGAAGGCACCTCCCGTGCCGACTCGCAATCCGGCGGTTCGCAAGCCCCATCGGTCGACAAAGACACCCTTGAGGACACGCTGGAATCCGTGGGATGGAACCGTGCTCGCGCCGCAAGAAAACTCGGAATCAGCCGAACGACGCTGTGGAAACGTATCAAAGAGTTCGACTTGTCTCCTCCCGAAGAATGACGCTGGCTGCTGGTCTATGTGTTCAACTCCTGGGCCAACGCTGACTGTCCGGACCCAGTTTACACTGGCCAAGAACTGTTCATTCTGGTCTGTAGGCTGAACGTAAACGTTCATGTCGATGCGGTAAGGTGAACGTCCGGGTTGTTGTAAGTCTCGTCTATGCATGATTTTCCCACGATTTGTAAACAGTTTTGACCGTGACTTCTGCCAACGAGACTCACATCGTGACTTCCTTTCCTCTCCTGAACAGATTTCGATGTACCAGTGTTCTTGGTATCTTGTTTGCATTCAATATTCACCGTTCTGATGGTTCTTTGCTAACGAGTCACCATCGTATGTTTTTCTCAGTGCGGTGCGGACTGTCCAAGACCACGAAATAAGACGCCGAAGGGGGAGGAAAATGCTGAGCATGCAAATTGAACTTCTTAACGAGCTACTCATCGACGCAAACGCGTCCGAATTCTTTGAATCTGCCACTAAATCCTACGTCATTCTCTTTCATAGTTGGGATAGGGAAGATTGGCAGGAATTCACAACCGAGTTTCATGAATCCGTATGGTCATCCGGGCGGGACGTGGAAACGGCTGTCTGTATGATCGAGGACGGGAAGTCTCTTGTCGAGCGATTCAAAATCTTCGCGGTTCCGACGGTGATTGTGGGAAAGGGCGAACACGTTTATGCAAAGCATCTGTGGTTGAAAGACAAGGATAATCTTGCTGAATTGATTGCCTCTTGTGTCGAGCCAAACGAGTATCTCGGGGCTGGGACAGCCGACTGTCCAGCCTATTGAATGTTTCGTAACAGTCTGTTATCTAATCATTTTAGTTAAGTGAACACGAGCAGGAACGACAACGCGGGGAGGGTGAGCAAACATGAATGCTTTTGCCGAAACCAGGCTTGATGAGGGTGTCGATTCAGCAGGACCTCGGGATTTTTTCTACCCCACTTGCCGAAGCGGGGAGATGGTGAGTCCATGAAGAATGCTTTGTCGTGTGGATGAAGCAAGAAAAGGGTGAGAAACGATGATTGGCAAAGGCTAGCCATGCGCGAGTCGAAGGAGGGTGAGACCCGCGCGGCGGTGGCCCCTGATAATCCACCGCCGCGCGGCCGGCTTCAACTGCCCCTTCGCGAAATCCAGCCGTCTTGGAGTTCAACTCCAAAAACCTTCGACTCGATACAACATCTTTCATCTACTCGTACCGCCCATAGCTGCTGTGCAGAGCATATTTCTGTTCGTTGGAATGTGTTTATGTGAACGATATTGTTCACACAATTACGTGAACATTTCTCTTTTTATCCATTAGGATTGCACATATATTTGTCCCGTAACCTATTGAACGGACTACGTTTCTTTACGTTCATTCCGGCCTCCGCCTCTATCCAACCTTTTAAACGGTACAACTGTACTTATTCACGACTTGGTACATGGATTGCTCCGATACAACAGGCGCATGCGCTAAACGAATGTAACTGTCTGCGATTTACGACTTTGTAGGATTGAGAATCGGCGGAATGAACTTGTGATTTGAGACTCCGTCGGCAACGATGGCCAGCCATGATCGGGGCTCCCTGCATGGTGCCGGATGGCGCTAGAAACAAAGGTGACGCGATCCGGGGATAGGTGCCGCGGACATCGTTCTGGCGGACAAGCGCAAACAGCCGTGAGTTTTTTCTCTACAATGGCGGATTCTCTGAGTTGGTACCGGGAAGGAAGGGTGGCAGACAATCGGAAAGGAATTTGATCGTATGAAACCCCGGAACACTCTGCTTGCCTCTTCGACCCGGCGTCAGCCTGTTGAACCCTACATCTTCTCGCGAACGATGGGCCGTGAGGATCCGTCGCAACCAAC
The DNA here is from genome assembly GCA_964612675.1 of uncultured bacterium. Taxonomy (GTDB): domain Bacteria; phylum Hinthialibacterota; class Hinthialibacteria; order Hinthialibacterales; family JAKPRU01; genus CAZTDD01. The sequence continues at coordinate 100,185 of CAZTDD010000006.1, read as the reverse complement.
CGACTGGCGCGAAACAGCCGGTCACCTCGCGGCTGCAGTCCAAACGCTGGAAGATCTCAAGCAACGACCATACAAAAGACGGACCCTATGGAAACGGGTCATTGTGTATTCGTTGGTGATGCTTGCGTTTATCGCTGCGGTGTTTTTGTGGTTGTTGTGAAAGGCTCTCCTGGGGAGGTACGGATTACGAGACTGGTTACTCCTCTTGCCTCGTCGGTTCCTCAGGTTCCTGGTCGGGTTCTTCTTCTCGTTCCTGCTCGCGTTGTTCCTCCGGTGACCGAAGCACCTTGAGGTTCCTTCCTTTGCTTTTCCCTGCTTTCACCGCACCTTCCACCCCGAATTGGTCTTCAAGAACCTGAAATTTCTTACGGCCCGATGTCTCGATATCGCCCGAGAAATCTCGGAACACGGTTTCGGCGTCAAATCCCGCCAGTTCTGTCAGCTTGAACGACACCCATTCCGCAAACCCTTCCTTCTTTTCGATGTCGATGCCGCCGAACCCTTCGATCTCCTGCCAGGCGTGAGCGTACTCTTTTGCCATAGCCGCATAGCAGAGGTCTTGGGGTAACCCTTTTTGTACGTAGATGGTAATGGTTCCGGGTTCTTCCTCGCGGAGTCCGGCCAACGGGGGGGATTTGTCACCGGAGACGTTGCACTTGAAGCAGATCTCTTCAGGGGGGACGGCTTGAACTTCGACGGTATCTCCGGGGTTGAAGTTGAACAGAAAGTCGGCGTATTCCCGGAGCCTCTTGAAGAGATCTTTGATTTCCTGTTCCTCGTCGACTCCCGGGCCGTCTCTTGTTTTGGGTTTCTCTTCTTTCTTTTTGTTGTATCCGCCGGTCGAGTAGCCTGTAGCCGTGCCTGAGGGACGGAATTTCCAGGCGACGACTATTAGTGCAACGACCGCCGCGATGCATACCAGTCCCATTATGGCAATAGAAATGCCGCTCATGGTTCGGGGACACTCCAACGTTTCAGAACCAGTCTACCGCAAGTCCGCCCATCTTACACTTTCTTTACCGTGGTGGGGAGGCGGGGAGTCAGACGACATACGGTTCTTTTCGAGCGGCGCACGGTGGAATTGGCAAGATACTCATCCACTACCCGGAAAAGAACGGTGCCGAGGTTCTCAAGAATCTTGTTGACAAACCTATTGCTTGAACTCGATAATCTCTTCAACTCGCTGCAGCCGGGATTGCCATTCGTCTGCGCTTCTCTCACAGGCATATCCCGGTATGTAGCGGACATCACATCACTGACCGGCACCGTTGACCACATGAACACAAAGGAGTGCCTTCATGATGAGTAGCGTTGACTTCGATCGACTTCGTTTACGTTGGTATTCAATACTACTGTTGACCGGAATGCTGCTGACCGTGCCTGTTGGCGTAGTGGGTCAGCCGGATATTCCACTCCAGGTGTATGGGGAGGGAATGCTCAAGTGTGTTGCGTATCGTCCCAACGGGAGACATTTTGTCACCGGTGGGGTACCGCCGGCGGTTCTCTGGGACGTGGACGTCGGCACGCCTATTCGGAGATTCTTCGGACACTCCGATTTGATCCCTTCGATTGCCGTTTCTCCGAACGGAAGCCTACTATTGACCGGCAGCTATGATGGGACGGCGAGACTGTGGGATCTGAACACCGGCCGCCAGATCCGCGTTTTTCCAAATCATGACGATTTCTTTTTGGCTGTGGCCTTTTCGCCGGACGGGACGCAGGTGTTGACGGGGAGTAGGGATAAGACGGCGAAGTTATGGGACGTACAGAGTGGTGCCGAGCTTCGGGAGTTTGCGGGGCATACGTCTCCTGTGCGTTCCGTGTCGTTTTCACCGGACGGAACGCAGGTGTTGACGGGGAGTGCGGATGCGGCGAAGTTGTGGGATGCCTCCACAGGACAGGAAGTACGGACCTTTGTCGGGCATACCTTTCTCGGGCTTACCTTCGACGTCGAGGGAGTAGCGTTCTCGCCGGATGGTACGCAGGTGTTGACGTGGTGTTTGGATGGACATTTGTGGGATGCCAATACGGGTGAGGAGATTCGCACATTCGTCACTCCCGACTATTTCTCTTTGGTATCATCAATTGCATTCTCACCGGATGGGTCGAAGATAGTTGCCGGAGGCTCTTCTTACGATACATCGACTCAGGATGTTGTCGGTATCTCCTTGTTGTGGGATGTGGAGACGGGAAAAGTGACTGACACACTCCGAGGACATAAAGATCCCGTACTATCCGTCACATTTTCTCCGGATGGGACGACGGTGCTGACAGGCGGTGAGGATCAGACAGCGAGACTGTGGAATGCAAGGACAGGAGACCAGATGCGCGAGTACGGAGGACATACAGATAGCGTATACTCCGCTGCGATTTCGCCGGACGGAACAAAGGTTTTAATGGGGTATGCTGATAAAACCGCCAGACTATGGGATGCGGAAATGGGGCATGAGATTCGGAGATTTGCAGGACATACGGACATGGTTTCTTCTGTCGCGTTTTCGCCGAATGAAAATTACATCGTGACGGGGAGTTGGGATCAAACGGCCAGGCTGTGGGATGTGACAACAACTGAGGTGATTTGCACGTTCTCCGGCCACGTTGATTCTATTTCGTCGATTGCATTTTCGCCGGACGGCGAGTGGGTTCTCACGGGCAGTAAGGACAAGACGGCTCGACTGTGGGACGTGGAGACAGGGCGGACAATCCAAACTTTTGCGGGACATGCCTATTCTCTTACATCCGTGGCTTTTTCACCGGAGGGTACAAGGATAGTCACCGGCAGCAGTTTTATTGAATACAGCGGTCTTGGTATGTATAACTCATACGGCGAGATCAAGGTCTGGAATGCGGCCACAGGAGACGAGATACAAACGCTTACGGGAAATGCCGGTGCAGTTTCTTCAGCTGTGTTTTCTCCTGACGGACGTCACATACTCGCGGGGACCTACCAGGGCGCGACCGATAATCAGGGTGAACTGATATTATGGGATCTGGAGAGTGGCGAGATCAACCGTACCTTCGGCATAGATACATATCTCGATGCGCCGGTGGCGTTTTCGCCGGACGGGACGCAGGTGTTGACGACGAGTTATGATCAGACGCTGAAGTTGAACTTATGGGACACCCAGACGGGTTTGGAACTTCGGGAGTCTGCGGAGCAGACCTTTGGTGTCTCTTCCCTGGCGTTTTCGCCGGATGGCCGTTCGATATTGATAGGGAACAGCTACGGCACAGCGCGGTCGTGGGAAATCGACGCCCCTCGTGTCCTGATCGTTGCCGGCGGGGGCGACTATCCGGGCAATGCGCTGGCCGAACAGACGAAAGCGCTTGCGGCCTATGCGTATTCGATCTGCCTTGCCCGGGGATACGAGAAAGACGATATTCGGTGGCTGTCGGCGTTTGATGAGGAGCAAGATGTTGACGGCGACGGCATCAACGATATTTACGGCCCCGCGAATAAGAAAACCTTGCGTAAATCCATCGAGTGGGCGAAAAGCGATTTAATTTCTCCCGGCAGACGGGTTTTGATTTATATGATCGACCATGCGTATTTAATGCAGGATTGGTCAGAAATCACCGACCTGTATTTTGGCCTTAATCCAAGACAAACGATTTCTACAACGGAGTTGGATTCATGGTTGGATACGCTGACGACCGACGACACAAACATTGATGTCACCCTCGTCGTGGATTCCTGTTATTCCGGGAAATTTGTGGAGAACTGCACGCCGCCGGAAGGCGAGAAGCGTCTTGTCATCTCCAGTACGAGCGCCGATCGAGAAGCGGTGATGATGCCACCGCCCGAATTGACATCGTTTAGTTACATTTTTTGGGGTGCGGCGTATATGGGGGCGACGATGGAGGAGGCGGTCAAAGCCGCGGACGGTTTTTTCCGTGAATTCAGCCCGAGCGGTCAACGGCCGCAGATGGACGACAATGGAGATGGGGTATTCAATGACGCCGATGGATTTGCGATGGGGCGGGATCGGTTCGGCCGCAGTTGGGCGTATGCAGGACAGGGGAGCGGAGAATTTCCAGCATTCGCGGATATCTATCCGTCGGACGATGAATTCTTGACGATTCAACCCGGCTCATCGATTGATCTTAATACGACAGTTGTTTCCGGTTCGGATCCATTGGAGGTCTGGGCGGTGATTCGCCCGCCCGCGCCGGAGATTCATGCAGGCAAAGCGGTAGCGTCGGATCGAACGTTCAAACGAATCAACTTGAACCGAAGCGGGAAAACATGGACCGGAAAACTGAAGGACCTGGCGGAAGAAGGTGTGTATATTGTCAGCTATACGGCACGCTTTCCGTATGAGCGTTTGTCACGTCCGAAGATTACGCGGTTTCGCGTTAGTGAAAACCCGAATCCCGAAGAAGTTTTGACGATTCGCGCGCTGCTTGTGGCGGGTGGTGGACAGGTCCGCGAGTTTGCGCGGGAAATGGTTTCGTACGCGTTGGATGTGTGTCAGAAGCGGGGTTACAAAAACGACGATATCCGAATTCTCGGTCGGGATGTTCCAACAAATTCAGATGAGTTTCAGAATGCGCTCGCAGCCCTATCCGTTCCAGAATCAAGTGACAAGAGGTTGCGATTGTTTATTTATCTGGTCGGCGATTGTTCACAAGAGGGTGGATTTATTCTCGACGAGAATGCAAGGATTTCCGCCGTTGATTTAATCTCATCATTGAACCGCACACAAAGCCAATATCCATTACTGGAAATCATTTTGGTGGTGGACGCGCCGTATGCGGGGAGGTTTATCGAGGCGAATTCGGGAGGATTTTCTGAAAGACGTGTTGTTATTGCGGGAACAACGCATCAGGCAAAGGGACTTTTTGTTCAGGGCCTTTCACAGATGTCCTTTAGCAAATATTTTCTGGGGAATGCGTATCAGGGGAAAGATATTTGGACGTCGTTTGACGGTGCGTACATTTCGCTGGTGGATCGGATGGGGCAGCCCGAGCCGTTGTTGGATGATGACGGGGATGGCCAAACCACAAAAGACGACGGTTTAGTGGCCGATGACTGGTATATCGGCCGTCGTGGCGCGTTGGCGGGGCCGGGAGCGGCGTCGTTGCCGACGCTGCTTGCGGTACCGGAATTTGAGGAGCCGGCTTCCGGGGATATTAGTGTATGGGTCGATGTTCTGGAGGCAGCGCTTCCCGAGCGTGTATTCGTGACGGTTGTTCCACACTCGGAAAGTGGCGCAGCGTTAGCGTCATTCCCGGAGATTGATTTAGCGCGCGATGAAGAAACCTGGCGCTGGACAGGGACTATTCCCGCCGATTCATTTGCGCAAAGCGGCGATCACGCGCTTGTGTTCTACGCACTTTACGCGGACGGCAGACTGAGCGAACCGCTGACGACGACGGTGATCTTTGACTCAAGTACTCGGGTTAAGGATTGGGAGCTGTTTTGAGGTTCGCCGGTGAAAGCACGGTCATGCGTCGGCATTTATTCGCCGACGATTTCGTTCAGTCCGTCAACGATTTGCGCAAGCTCCTCCGGGGTCGCTCGGCCCAGGCTCTTGCCGATGCGTTCGACGGAGAGAGTTCGAATTTGGCTGATCTTCACCCAAGAGCGTTTTGGAAGTCGTCGCGTCTTCAGTTCGAACGTCAGAGGAAAGCCCGCGGGAGGCGGTTGGCTTGTCAACGCCATCGCGATAACGGTTCCGGAGCGCTCATTGAAGATATCGTGACTCACGATGAGAACGGGACGGAGTCCGGCCTGCTCGTGTCCGCGCACAGGGTTGAGATCCGCCCAACGGATATCGCCTCTCAGTAGTCGGGCCATTGGGCAAAATCCTCTGAGATCCCCTCTTCCGCCAAGGCCTTTTCGGATGCGGGGTCGAGCTTCGCACACTCACGCGCAAGCCTACTGCGCTCGATACGTTCCAGTTTCTCCTGCACGGCGCTTTGGATCGCGCGGCTTCGGTTGGGGAACACAGCGCGTCGGACGAGTTCGTCCAGGCGACGCAGAGTGTCCTCTTCGAGGGAAACGGCTACTTTCGATCGTGCCATTGTTGACCTCCGGGTATGATAATATGTCATACTACCGTTTCCGTCAAATGACGTCCTGCCGCGCAGAATGCCCGGCCCAAGCCGAGCCGCTCCTGGATGATGACGGCGACGGGCAGACAACGAAGAACGATGGTTTATTCGCAGAGCGGGAGTATATCGGCCGACGCGGTGCGTTGGCCGGACCTGGCGCAGCATTAGCGTCATTCCCGGAGATTGATTTGACGCACGATGAAGAAACCTGGCGCTGGTCGGGGATTATTCCCACCGATTCATTTGCGCAAACCGGCGATCACGCGCTTGTTTTCTACGCTCTATACGCGGAGGGCAAAGTGAGCGAACCGCTGATGACAGCGGTGATCTTTGACTCAAGTACTTGGGTTGAGGATTGGGAGCTGTTTTGAGAAGAAGAGCCGTGCGATCTGTAACTACCGCCGAATTCCCAAACTCTCTTCCAGCTGCTGGCGGCGGAACATTTGGGCGTAGAGGCCGTCGAGGGTAAGCAGCTCCTCGTGGCGGCCTTGTTCGATGATTTTCCCGTCGGAGAGAACAACGATATGATCGGCATTACGGACGGTCGAAATTCGGTGGGAAATCAGAATTGTCGTACGACGCTGAACATCCTCGTCGACACTCCGCAGAATATACTCCTCGGTCTCCGCATCCACACTCGACAAACAATCGTCCAAAATCAATATCGGCCGGTCCAACACAAGCGCCCGCGCGATACCCGTTCGCTGACGCTGTCCACCCGATAACGTGAGACCCCGTTCGCCCAGCAACGTCTCGTATCCATTTGGAAATTGTTCGACATCCGATGCCAGCCCCGCTTTTCGCGCCGCTTCCCGCATCCGCTCCTTGATCTCCTCATCTTCGTGTCTCTCGCCGAACAAAATGTTCTCACTCAATCGATCCGAGAATAAGAACACCTCCTGCGATATAAACGCGATATTTCCGCGCAGCTGGTTGATGGGAATATCGTTAATGTCTTCTCCGTCGATCAGGATTGTTCCCCTCGGCACGGGATACAATCGCAGCAACAAATGAACCAGGGTGGACTTGCCGACCCCGGTTGGGCCGACGACAGCGACCGTGGATCCAGCAGGGATGTCGAGTGAAATGTTCTCCAACACGGGCGGCGTTTGCTCATCGTAGCGAAATGTTAAATCGCTGATTTCGATGTTTCCGCGCAGGTCGCCGATCGGTTCTGTTCCCTTCTCCGGTACAATCTCCGGTTCGACCGCAAAGATCTCTCTTAGCCGTGCCCACGACGCGGTGCCCCTGTGAATCACATTCAATACCCAGCCGAATCCGATGATTGGCCAGAAAAGCATCGTGAAATACTGAATGAATGCTGCCAACGAGCCGAGCGTCATTTTCTCTTTGGCGACCATCCAACCGCCGACACAAAGGATCAATGCAAACCCGAGGCCACCGATATACCGCATAAACGGCCACAGTTTTCCGCGTATCCGGATCATGGCCAGGTTCTGCTGCAGGTAGCGTTGGTTGATTCCTTTGAAGCGTTCGGTCTCTGGGATTTCCTGGCAATAGGCTTTCACTACGCGGATTCCCGACAGGTTTTCTTGAACATGGGCCGAGAGTTGCGCGTAGATCTTCTGGGCCACAGACCAGAGCTGGTGGAGACGACGGGTGTATACATTCACCCAAATCGAGAGGCCGACAACCGGCGCAAGCACAATCACCGTCAGCAGCCAGTTACGGTGAAGCATGTGGCCGATGGCGAGACTGGCGAGAACAATACACTGTGTCGGATACATGATTCCGGGGCCCAACAGCAACCGAACCTGTTCGACATCGCTGCCTCCCCGCGTCAGAAGATCGCCGGTGGGCATCGAATGATAGAAACGGCGAGAGAGTTTCTGCAGGTGGTCATAGAGATCCATGCGCAATCGGCGCTCGGCGAGGCGGGACGCCGTGATAATGCAGTATCTCGAAAAGAAGAGCCCGATAGCGGACCCCATTGCAAACAGGAGAATACCCCAAATCGCTTCCATGATGACCGGCGGAGTTTTCTCCAGCGCCTCCGGATTGCCGACAATCGGTTCAAGGTCATCGATTGCCCGGCGCACCATGCCGGGGATTTTTACCGCAAGCCAATTACCACAGAGGATCGCGATGAAGCCCAAGAGGAGTCGGTATTTATGCGGAAGGATATAGCGAAAGAGCGCGCGAAAGTGATTATCCGATTGCGGATCTTGGGATTCCGACATGCCACTTCACTCGAAAAACGGATCGCCATGGTCTCGACGCAAAAATCTATCGAGGGGCAGCGTGCCACCGCTTTTGGCGATGAAATTCCCTCAAATCCTCAGGGCCGATCGGCCGCACGTCGTGTCCATGGAGTCTGTGGTCTGAGGGATCGGCTGGTGTCATCCATCGTCTCGATAGGAAATAGAGGTCTTTCGCACCGGGCTCGCGGTCGACATGGGCACGAAGTCCCGTCGGACTAAGCGCCGAAAGCCATTGGGAAAACAGAAATACCTCACCGCCGTTCCCGCGTTGTTCCTTGGGACCGTCGCCCTTCCACGCGGAAGCCATGATACAAGGTCCTGTTCCCAATTGGGCGACGGCCAGCGCCATCCCAAATTCATCTCTTTTCGATTCGCCGATGAAGGTAACCAGGTTTGGGACTTCATCGATTCGCACGGTTCCTTCGGGCCAGGCAGCTTGTCCAGGGACCATATAGAGCCGCCCGCGAGCATTGTCGGCCTTGGCGTCGCGGCCCCTGACCGCACCAACGGCGATATCGTCGATTCCATCGTTGTTCCAGTCTCCAACTACGAGGCCACGCCCGAGGCGCTCGTACTTGTTGAAACCGTGAAGGATATGAAGATCGAAAAAGGGTATCCGATCGGCTCCAAGTCGAATGGTTGTCGGTTGTAAGGGATCCGGTTTTCCGTCTGCCAGCAACAGAACAACTTTGCCGCGCTGAGACGAGAGACCTGAGGGTGCCCCGAGAATGAGATCGGTGTCTCCGTCTCCGTCAACGTCTCCTGCGGATACCGCCGCACCCAAATAATCCACTTTGCGGTCGTCCTGGATGGCGATATCGGCCTCTCTGCCGAGGTCGATCGAGGTTCCTGGCGGCCGCGGGGCTCCGCGAAGGACATAAACCCACCCGCGCTGGTTATAGGAATACTGACAACCAACGATCAGATCCGGAATCCCATCGCCGATCACGTCACGAACGGCCAGCGAGTTGCTGTTGATGGAAGCATACTGGCGGCTGTGTACGTTGTGGAGAAACAGATCCGAGTAGTCCTCGAAGTCGACCACGGCTCCGGCGGGATGATCGGGAGCGCCGTAGGAGACATACACCCGGTCGAGGTACTTTCGCGTCTTCTTTTTATTCCCGAACCGGGCGGCGGCCACCAAATCGTCGATCCCGTCGCCGCTCAAATCGCCGAAGGCCAGTTCTGTTCCAACACCGTCGTTCTCTCCCGCACCGTGGAGGGCGATCCAGGCGTCTCCGGCGTCATGGACACCGGGAGTCAGGGCTGCTTGCCCCGCGAGAAAAACATAAGCGATCCCTGCGAGACGACGGCTATTGAAAGGATGACTCGAAGCATTGGGCGCTCCCACCGCCAAATCGTCTCGTCCGTCGCCGTTATAGTCACCGACTGCCACGCTGTATCCGAACCAGTCGCTTCTGTCGTCGCCGATTATGGTAGCGACTTGTACATCGGCGGGCAGCCCCGCGAGATCCCAGATAACGGGAGCCTGGTCGAGAGAGAGGTTGAAAAAGATATGGATGCGGCCGCGTTCCCCCTCCGTAAGAGGGGCTCCGACAATGATTTCGTCGACACCGTTTCCGTCCAGATCGCCGGCGGCCAGAGATATTCCGCCGTACAACCTTTCATGTTCAAAGTAGATCATCCCGTCCGCTCGTTCTCCTTTGAGATCGATTATGACAGGTTCGGCACTCACCGCTCCGCACGCGGCGACTGCTCCAATCATTCCCAGTAGAAATAGACACCGATTAGGCTGTCGGCTATTCATCGGCAAATCCCCCGTTCCGATCGTCGTACGAACTCGCTGATACGTCGAACATCCTCGTCATCGGACAGATCCTTTTCGAGTTGTTCCAGAGCTTGGACTTCGGTCAGCTTGGATCGAAAGATTCTTCTGTAGATTCGTTTCAGATTGCGTACCCGGTCATCCGAGAACCCGTGTCGTTTCAGGCCCACCGTGTTGATCCCGTAGGGACGGCAAGGATTTCCGGCAGCGCGCGTGTAGGGCAGGACATCCTGACGCACAGCGGAAGCCCCGCCGACGATAGCGTATCGGCCGACTTGACAGAACTGATGAACGGCAACAAGACCTCCGATGATCGCATTCGATTCGATCCGAATATGGCCGGCCAAGGCCGAGAAACTCGCCATAATGACACTGTCTTCCAGGATACAATTGTGAGCGACATGGCTGTACGCCATGAGGAGGCACCGCTGTCCCACACGGGTTTCTTCGCCGGTAAGCGTTCCCCGGTTTACCGTACAGTATTCACGAATCGTGGTATGGTCGCCGATCCGTACAAATGATTCGTCGCCCTTGAACTTGAGATCCTGGGGTTCACTACCCACAACGGCACCGGTAAAGATCCGGCAATATTCGCCGATGGTCGTCCATCCATCGAGAATCACATGAGCGCCGATTTCGGTACCACGGCCGATCCGTACGTGTTCACCGACGACGCTGTAGGGTCCGATTTGGACATCGTCTCCTATTTGTGCACGTGGGTGAATGATCGCCGTGCTTGCAATGGTCATTGTATTTGACATGTTTTCCTTTTCAATAGATTCTCAGTCTCCTGCCACACCTTTTGGCGGACTCCTCAAAACTCATCCACCATGGTGAAGAGGAGCGTGGCTTCCGCCGTTCGCTCTCCGTTCACTGTGGCGCGACTTTCCACTCGCCCGGTGCGTCCCTTGATCTTCATGATTTGTGTTTCCATCACCAGCTGATCGCCTGGAACGACCGGCCGCCGGATCTTTGCATCCAGAATAGCGGTCAAATAGACGTATTTTCCACGATTCTGTTCGAATGACAGCAGAAGCGCACCGCCTACCTGGGCCATGGCCTCGATAATCAGAACCCCGGGCATAATGGGGCGGTCGGGGAAATGGCCTTGAAAGAACGGCTCGTTCGCTGTGATATTCTTGATGCCGACAACCCGTCGGTTGTCGTAATCGATTTCCGTGATTCGGTCTACAAGAAGGAACGGGTACCGATGCGGCAGGATTTTGCGGATTTCATTGATATCCAAAGGCGGATTCAATTGTACACATTGCTTTTCTTCCCGATGATTAATCGTATCGAGGACTTTTCGGACGAACCGCACATTGAAGGCGTGTCCGGACCGAACCGCAATGACGTGTCCTTTCAGTCGCCTTCCCAGAAGCGCCAGATCACCGAGAACGTCCAGGATTTTGTGTCGAACGATCTCATCGTTGAACCGGAGGTTCTCATTCAGGAACGAGTCTTCACCGATGACAACGGCGCAATCCAAACTTCCCCCCTTGATCTTCCCTTCATCCCGGAGTGCCTGCACGTCTTTCAAAAAGGTGAATGTTCGTGCCGGAGCGATTTTCTTATGGAAAATCTCGTCGGTAATCAAAAAGGACGCGGATCGAATTCCCACGGCGGGATGGTCGTAATCGATCTTATATGTGACTTCCAGGCGATGAGAGGGGATCACCGCCAACTCGAGACCGTTTTCGAACAACCAGATCGGTTTATCGATTTCGATATACCGGCGCGGCCGATCCTGGGTCACAATACCCGCTTCTCGTATTATCTCGACGAAGGGGAGGGCGCTGCCGTCGATGATCGGGGGTTCTTTCGAATTCAGTTCGATGGTCAGGTTGTCAATCCCGAGACCGACGCACGCTGCCAGCACATGCTCCACCGTGAAGATCTGTTGTTCCCCGGTTCCCAGCGCGGTCAAATACAGACAATCTTCAATAGAAGCATTTTCCGCACAGACTTTGATCTCGGGTTCTCCAGGCAGATCTTTTCGCACGAAGACGATACCCTCGTCGGGATCCCTTGGTCCGACGGTGATGGTGGTTTCTTCTCCTGTATGCAAACCGATACCCTGCAGGGAGGCTTTCCCCGCGACGGTCTGCTGTAAATCGACGGATTTATTCACTGCTGAGTGTTCCTCTCTCATGAACACGCGACCGGACCCGTCATTCCGAGGAGCGAAGCGACGTGGGAATCTCGCCGTTGAATCGGACAAAACGAGATGGCCACGCTTCGCTCGCCATGACGGCAACGGGGACCGCGTTTTCTTTTTCAAATCACCGGCACCGCCGGCCCGGGGCTCGCGATGACGGCAACGGGGACCGCGTTTTCTTTTTCAAATTACCGGCACCGCCGGTCTGGGGCTCGCGATTCGCTATCGTGCGGTGCCTTTGCCTGTTGCTCCAATCGTTCGATTCGTTGCCGAAGTTCAGGTATGCGTCGTAAGCCGGCATGGATACGCCGTTCCTGCATATGCGGCTGAGCGGGCGCTCCCGAATAGGCCGTGCCACCGGGAAGATCCTGTTCGACATAGCTTTTTGCTCCAACCATCGCACGCGCACCGATACGAATTTCCGGACAAATCACGACCTGACCGGCCAGCGTGACGCGTTCCTCGATATCCACGTTTTCTCCGATCGTTACTTGAGCCACAACGATGCAGTTTTCGCCGAGTTGTGCACCGCCGCGAATCCCCACGAGGTTGTCCACTTTTGTGCCGCGTCCGATCACTGTATCGCGGCGTCCGCCGGCTGAAATGGTTGTGTTCGCACCGAGTTCCACATCATTCTCAATAATGATTGTGCCGCCATGCTTGCTTCCGGGTCCGCCGGCGGCCAGGCGGGTTCCCCCGTGAATGATGACGTTGTCTCCGATGCGACACCCGGCGCAGATTGAAACATTTGGATAGATGGTTCCATTGCAGCCGATGGAGGTACCCTTGTCGATGGACACGCCGGAGTAAATTACGCACCTGTCTCCTATCTCTGTGTCGTCCTCGATAATGGCATTCGCCATGATTGTCACGTCTGTTCCGATCCGGGCGGTCGGAGCCACGATGGCGTGCTCATGAATCCCGCTCGATTGATGCGGTTTTTCTTCTCCTCGTAAGATCCGGAGAGCGTGCGTGAACGCGAGATAGGGATCGTCCGCCACGAGGAGCGGCCGGAAGTCTGTGGAGAGATCGCGACCGACGATGATCGCCGAAGCGCCACACCCGCTGATGTGATGGACATACTTGGGGTTGGCCACGAAGGTCACGTCGCCCTGGCCCGCTTCCCCGATTCCGGCAATGCCTTGTATCTTTACCTCCCCGTCACCGACCACTTCGGCACCGACAAGTTCGCCGAGTTCTCGTAGAGATAGTGAACGCATTAGAGCCCCTGGTTGAGTCGGTCGATGACTTTCTGGGTGATATCGAATTGGGCCGCCGCGTAGGCCAGGTTCTTTTCTTTGAACACAAAGCCAATCCCGTCTTCCTTGGCCACATTTTCGACAGCCTCTTCGAGTTTGTCGCCGAGCGGGCCGAGGGTCTCTCGCGCAAGATTCGAGAGTTTCATCTCCTTTTCTTGTTTGAGGGCCCGGAGCTCCACGAGTTTCTTCTCGAGTTCCGTTCGCTGTTTGTAGTACTCAGAGTCTTTCATCAGGTCTTTTTTGTCTTCCAGATCCTGTCTCTGAGCGCGGAGATTCTCCATCATCGCGTCGAGTTGATCCTGTGCCTCGTTGTGGGCCTCCCGGAGTTCATCCCTTTTGGATTTGAAAACAGAGGCTTCTGCGAGAACACGGTCGATCTCGATGTAGGCCAGCCTCGGTCCCGTGGACTGAGCCTCCACATCAGGAGAGAAATCCGCTTGACCGATCAACATCCCGGCTATAAGAATCGCTAACCAGCTCCATGTGTGTTTCATTTTCTACCTCCAAGAATGATTTTCCCACAATTTGCATCGGATCTCCGGTGACCGGAGCATCGCGAAGAATTAGAACGACTGACCGAAACTGAAGTGGAAGTTTTCTTCTTCGTCCTGGTCCTCCGATTTGATCGGTACGGCGAAGTCGAGTCGGATCATTGCCCCGATCGGCAGATTCACCCGTACTCCAAGTCCGGTACTGAAGCGCAGCTCGCTCGGGTCGATATCCCCGATTTCCGAATAGCCCGCTCCGGTGTCGATGAATGCGACGCCCTGGAGCATTTCGAAGAACGGATATCGGAGTTCCGCTTTCCCGATCAATGCTGCTTCACTTCCGAGCCACACCTCGCGGGATCGTTCAACAAGGCCCAATGTCGGGTAGAAATACCGGCGCGTCACGGTATCCCGTGTACTCAACGTACCGTTCTCGAATCCTCGAACCGTATTCGCGCCACCGATCCAGAACCGCTCCTGCAAAGGAAGATAGTCATCGCCGCCGAACGGTTCCGCCAGGCGGGTTTCTCCGGAGAGGGCCAGAACGAGTTTTTCGGTCAGCGAACGATACCAATTCGTTTCGGCGATCAGCTTGGCAAACTCGTTGTCGGCCAAGCCCGCCACTTCGAGACTCGCACGTGAGAAGGTGCCGCTGGTGGGATTGGCCCGGAAATCCCGGGTATCCCGCGATAGACCGAATGTGAGACTCGTGGTGGTGTTTTTGCCCGAATCGTAGATCTCCGGTGCCGATACCACGTCCGTACGCTCTTCATCGAAAATCTCGATATCGGCTTCTTCAGCCCTCGTTCCAATGAAGTAGCGGCTATGCTCCCAAAGAGGGTGCGATAGTGTCGTTTGGAGTCCGTAGCGCTCCTCGGTGAACTCGCGTCCGCCGTATGAGTCGATGTCGTAATAGTACGCTTCCGTATCGAGAGAATACTCACTACCTAGCAGATACGGCTCCAGGAACTGCACGCTGAATCGGTTTCGCAATCCGCCGAACTCCAACAACGTGCGGATTTCCTGTCCTCGGCCGAACAGATTGCGTTTGCTGTATTCGATGAAGGCCCCCGGCCCGAATGTCGTATTATAACTGCCGCCGAACGTGATCAGTCCCGTTCGAACCTCTTCGAGCTGCAACAACAGATCGGCGATTGTCGGATCGTCGGCCCGAGGGAACGGTTCGGAGAATCCTGGATCCAGATTCAACAGCCCCGGGCGAGGATACGGTCTGCTCTCAAAGAAATTGAGGTTGACAAGCCGCCGGTCGGCTTCGAGAATCTTGCTCCAATCCAGGACATCCCCCGAATCAAGTTTGATTTCTCTCTTGATGACATAGTCTTTTGTGACAAACTCGTCATCTTCCAAGATGATCAACTCACCTGTGCCCTCCATCCGCGTGACGCCTTGAACCTCGATTGTTCCGAGTCTCAGCCTCTCGGCCTCGCGGATGATGATATCGACGTCGGTGACGTATCCCTCTTCTTTCTGCGGGTCGAGGTTTTTTCGGACACGCGTGAAGTAATTGCCTTGTGCCCGGTACATGTTTAAAATGTCCAGCAAACTCTTCTGGGTGGTACCCTCCGAGTAGAAATCGCCTTCCGTCAACTGAAAATCGTTCAGGATTTCCTGGTCGGTAAAAATCTCGTTGCCTTCAACAGCGATTTCTCCGACGCTGTACCGTGGGCCTTCGGCGATATTGACCGTCACACCCAGGCCTTTGCCCTCTTCGTATGGTCCCTCCTGGGTGACCTCGACGTCGAGATAGCCGCGATCGAGATACATGTCGCGGATGATCTCCAGATCCTGTTTCATGGTAGCTTCTACATAATCTCTCTTGAAGAACCACCATGATTTCTTCGTCTTCATCCGCTTTCGGATTTCCCGGTCGGAATACTCGCTATTGCCAACAATATCGAGGCGACGAAGCGGCAACTGTCTGCCCTCCTTGATCTGGAACACGATGACGCTCTCGAAGGGGGTGGCCTGCGGTTCCTGTTCGGCTGTGATCGTCGTCCGGGGGAAAGAACGGTCTTCATATAAGGCAAACAACTTCTGTCGATAAGAGTCGATCAACTCTTCGTCGACGAAGACCCTCGATTTCTTATCCCAGTCGAGTTCTTCACGGAGCCTTTTGTCGCCTATTTCATCATTGCCCTCGAAACGTAACCCGACAAGGATTGGTTTTTCCCAGACATGATAGATAAGACGCACGCCACCCGGTACAGGCTCCCTTTCGACATTCGCATCCACGATTTTACCCGTCGCCATAATTCGGCGGATATCATCGCGGAGCAGGGCTCGCAGACCGGCACGATAATCTTCTCCCGCTTCTACCCGGATGGCCTCCGCGATTTCCGCCGGATCGACGTGAACGGTGCCTTCGACGACGACTTCGACAATCGTCTCGGCAAAACCCGGGGTAGTCAGCGTGAGAAGAACGAAGGTGAGAACGACCCAACGGGACTGTCTGTTCAGGCTGGCACCTCCTCAACCGAAGCTTCGCGGAAGGTGAGACCGGTTTCGCCCATCTCGGCGACGATCTCTCCACCACCCCGCAAACGACCCCTTAATAATTCTTCGGCCAGAGGATCCTCCAGAAGTTTCTGAATCTTTCTCTTCAGGGGACGCGCTCCGTATGCAGGGTCGTAACCTTTGTCGATCAAGTATTCTTTGGCTTCGTCGGTCAATCGTAGATGAACGTTGAAGGCGTTCAAACGGTCCTGCACGTCTTGCATCTCAATCGCCAGAATGTCGGAAATGTGTACCCGTTTCAGATCGTGGAACACGACTACCTCATCCACACGGTTGAGGAACTCAGGCCGGAACGTTTTCTTCAACTCAGACATCACTTTCCCTTTCATCGAGTCGTAAGATACTTGTTCATCCTCAGAACTGAAGCCTAGCGAGGCCTTATTGATGATCTCATGGGACCCGATGTTCGAGGTCATGATCAATAGTGAATGCCGAAAGTCTACTTTATAACCGGTCGAATCTGTTAGTCTCCCCTCCTCGAATACTTGAAGCAACATATTGTATACATCCGGATGCGCCTTTTCGATCTCATCCAAACAAATAACCGAGTACGGTTTCCGTCGGACTTTCTCGGTCAACTGCCCGCCTTCGTCGTGTCCGATATAGCCTGGAGGTGCGCCCACAAGACGAGATGCTGCGAATTTCTCCATGTATTCCGACATGTCTACCGTGATCAAGGCGTCCTGACTGCCGAACAGGAACTCGGCGAGGATTTTGGCCATGTGGGTTTTGCCCGTCCCCGTGGGGCCCAGGAACAGGAACGATCCGATGGGCCGTCGTTGGTTGGATAAACCCGCCCGTGAACGTCGGATTGCGGTTGCGACAGTGCGTATCGCTTCTTCCTGCGCTACGACCTTCACCTTCAACTCATCTTCCATGCGAAGCAGCCGCTCGGATTCGGCTTCTTCGATCCGCACCATGGGAATGCCGGTCCATTTCGAGACGATGTAGGCGATCTCGGGTTCATCGACTTTGGCTACTCCCGCTTTGTTCCGGGAAGACTCCCAGTCGCGCGTGATTTGAGCCTCTTTTTCCCGCAATTCTTCCCGTTTGCGTTTCAATTCGAGGCATTTCTCAAATTCTTCCGCGACGGTTGCGGCTTCGATTTCCTTTACGACGCGGGCGATTTCTTCATCGATCTCGCGGAGCTCGCGTGGCCGGGTCGTGGCCTGGAGCCGAGCGCGCGATCCCGCTTCGTCAATCAAATCGATGGCCTTGTCCGGCAAATACCGGTCTGTGACATAGCGATCCGAGAGTTCGGAAGCCGATTGAAGGGCACTGTCAGTAATTTTGACACGATGATGGGCTTCATACTTGTCGCGTAGTCCCTCAAGAATCTTGATGGTCTGTGACACGGTCGGCGGTTCCACCATCACGGTCTGGAACCTGCGTTCAAGGGCTTTGTCCTTCTCGATGTGCTTCCGGTATTCATCCAGGGTAGTGGCCCCGATGCACTGGAGCTCACCGCGCGCAAGTGCCGGTTTGAGCATATTGGATGCATCCATCGATCCTTCCGCCGCGCCCGCACCGACCAGGGTGTGGAGTTCGTCGACGAACAGAATAATGTTGCTGGATCGACGGATTTCTTCGAGAACCGCCTTGAGTCGTTCTTCAAACTGTCCTCGGTATTTGGTTCCAGCCACGAGACCGCCGAGGTCGAGTGTAATCAACCGTTTACCGAGCAGCAGGTCGGGGACGGTCCGGTTCTCGATCTGTTGCGCGAGCCCTTCGGCAATGGCTGTTTTGCCGACGCCGGCCTCTCCGATGAGGACGGGATTGTTCTTCGTACGACGACACAGAATCTGAATGACCCTCTCGATTTCATCCTGTCTTCCGATGACCGGGTCCAACTTCCCGAGCCGGGCCAATTCGGTCAAGTCCGTACCGAACGCATCGAGCGCAGGCGTTTTGCTCTTGGCCTTTCCGGCAGTAACGGCCTCCTGGGGCGTTCCACCCATCAGTCGCAGGATCTCGCTGCGTGCCTTGATCAGGTCCACATTGTGTTCCGCCAGGATGCGTGCGGCGAGACCTTCGTTTTCTCGGATCACGCCGAGCAGGAGATGTTCCGTTCCGATGAAGTTCACACCAAAGGCCTGTGCCTCCTGGTAGGCGAACTCGATGGCTCGCTTGCCGCTAGGCGACAATGGGATGGTGCTGTCTTGCGAACCGGAACTTTCCCGAGGAATTCGTTTGAGAATCTCGGACCGCAGGGCTTCGAGATTCAATCCCATGTTTCGCATGGCGGTTGCCGCCACGCCTTCGCCTTCGGAGATCAGGCCGAGCAGAATATGCTCGGTGGCGGCATGGTGACTTCCGATGGCTGCCGCTTCCTCCTTGGCTTTTTTCATAACGAGACGCGCACGTTCTGTTAATCGGTCAAACATCATGATCTTGTCACTTTCCGTGTGTCGGTCCGCTGTGACCGCGACTGTTTCCTTTACGGTCTGTCGATTTCTTGACCGTACCGATGGATCCAATCGCGAAGGTATTCGCCGCGAACGTTGTCGCGGTCAGCTGCCGACAGGGTCTGGCCCGCTCTTTTTTGAAGGTGAGCGGGACGGCATTGGATAATCACGTCGTTAATGGCGGAGTAAGGGATCCCGCGGATCAGGCCCAAATCGAGACCCAACCGGAGATGGGACAGCAACTCCAACGCCTCTTTGGAATTGACAACACGGGCGTACCGCAGAGTCCCGTACGCGCGGCAAACTCTGTCTTCCAATGCTATTCGATTCTCCGACCACAGTTCCTGTTGGGTTTTTCTTTCGTTTTCAACGATTTGTTCAAGGATACGTTCGAGCTTTTCGATGGTCTCTTCTTCGGAAGTCCCTAGGGTCCACTGATTGGAGATCTGAAATAGATTCCCAGCGATCTCGCTGCCTTCTCCCGCGAGTCCGCGCACCGTCAAGCCGATTTGGGTGACGGCGGACAGGACCTTCTTGATTCGTTGCGAGATAACCAATCCCGGCAGATGGACCATCACGGAACACCGGATACCTGTCCCCAGGTTGGTAGGACAGGCGGTCAGATATCCGTAGTCGGGCGAGAAGGCGTATTGGATGCGTTCTTCGACTTCGTCATCCAGCAGGTTCACTCGTTTCCAGGATTCCCGGAGATTCAACCCGGACATAACAACCTGGAGCCTGAGGTGGTCCTCCTCGTTGATCATGATGCTGGAAAACTCGCCTCGATCGACACCGACGAATCGCTCCATGCCGCTCTCTGCGAGTTCGCGGCTGATCAGGTTCCGTTCGGCCAGATACTTCCGATCCAGCGACCCGAGGTGTTCAACTCCGAGGAGAATCGCTCCCGCCACCGATGGGCAATCCTGGATCGCCAGCAGACAGGTTTCCGAGATGCGTTTCAAATCCGAGGAGCTCGCCCAGTGCGAGAATGGCATGCCTTCTATATTTCGGGCAAGCCGGACACGACTGGACACAACCAGATCCTCATGTTGACCCTGACTCGATAGCCAGCCGCACGAGCCAAGCAGATATCCAGGGATTTCCGTTTCCATTTTCGATAGTCCTTAAGGAGACGCAGACACACTACGCAGTCTTGTCCGAAATTATCCGTCCTCACCGGCGCTCCGGGATCGGATGAATGGATGCACGATCACGAATCTTCTTCTTCCAGTTCTCGGATTCGATCGCGAAGCCGGGCGGCCTCCTCGAAATTCTCTTCGCTTACCGCTTCCTGCAGGCGGTGTCGCAGGTCGGCAATATTGCGTTCAACGACAACGTTGCCGTCGCAGCGTCTCGGTGCTTTCCCCGTGTGATGAGTATTCTTCTGGATTTTTTGAAGAAGCGGCTCCAAATCGTCCCGAAAGGTCTCATAGCAGTTGCTGCATCCAAAACGGCCGCTCTCCTTGAAAGAGTTGTAACTGAGTCCGCACTGCAAACAGGTCTTTTGCAGATCCGGAGCGGTCGGTTGATCCTCTCCTCCTTTCAGGAGCCCCGACAACAGATCCGCCACCGAGAAGTGGGTATTGATCGCCGGTCCCGCGACCCCTTTCTCATGGGCGCATTCCTGACACAGATGAACCGAGATCTTTTTATTATCTTTGATCTGCGTGACATGGATTTTCGCCTGATTCTTTTTGCAAATCTCACACAGCATAGCGGCCGTCCAATCTTACTCAGCGGGTGTTGCGGCCGCGACCCGTTCGGACACCAGGATACCGTCTTCTTCGGTCAGCTTGCTGAAAGCAGACATAAGACTGCGGGTGATCGGTCCAGCTTTGCCCGACCCGATCAACCGTCCGTCAACCCGGGTGACCGGAACGATTTTCGCCGCGGTCCCGGTCAAAAAACACTCATCCGCTCCATAAATATCTACCAATATCATATTACGTTCTTCAGCAGGAATCTCCAGGTCGGCAGCGAGCTCCAGCACGGACTGCCGTGTAATGCCGGGTAACGCACCGGCGCGCACCGGCGGCGTGAGAACCTGCTCGTTTTGGACGATGAAAATGTTATCTGCGGTCGCTTCCGCGATATGTCCTTGGTGATTCAGGAAGATCGCCTCTTTCGCACCGTATCGATTCGCCTCCAGTTTCGCAAGGATGTTGTTCAGGTAATTCAGCGACTTGATTTGAGGCGGACAGGAATCCGGAGGATTCCGACGAATCCCCGTCGTCATCAAGGCCAGGCCGTTCTCATAGTCCTCCTGCGGGTACAACCGGATCGTTCCTACGATGACAATGAGGGTCGGCTTTGGGCAGGCGCGTGGATCGAGCCCAAGATCCCCGTGACCCCGCGTTACCACAACGCGCACATAGCCGTCGCTGTCCGTAAACCCGTTTTCGCAGGCGACTCTGCAGATGATGTCAATCATTTCCTCTCTTGAATGAGGAAGATGCAGTTGGATACTGTTCGCTCCCCGTTCGAGTCGCGCCATGTGCAGATGGGGACGAAACAGGCGACCTCCGTATATACGGATCCCTTCGAAGATCCCATCTCCGTACAGAAGCCCATGATCGAAAACCGATATTTTGGCGTCCTGTTCGTCGAACAGTTGTCCGTCTATATACACTTTCATTAACCGACTCACTTTGTCATTTTCTCGAAAGTAACCCCAAAAGCGAGCCCTAGTGTACCGCAGGTCCCGGGCGCCTACAATGTTTATAGCATTGGGCGTTCACTCCACTGGAGTTGCATACGGAATCAGTCGTCCCTCGCTCAAGTCGAGAACCCGGTCGGATTGAACCGCTAAAGCGGTGTTGTGTGTCACCATTACCACAGTCAGCGGGTTTTCTTTTCGAATGGAATCGACGAGATGGATGAGTTCTTCACTCCGATGGGCGTCCAGGTTCCCCGTGGGCTCGTCCATCAGGAGTATCGCGGGCTGGTTAATGAGCGCTCGCGCCACGGCCACTCTTTGCTGCTCGCCTCCCGACAACTGGCCGGGTTGGTGATGAGCCCGCGCGGGAATGCCGACCTGTTCGAGAAGCATCATCCCTCGATTGCGGAGTTCGCCCTGAGGCCGGCCCGCCATCAGTCCCGGCAAATAAACGTTCTCAAGAGCCGAGAACTCGGGAAGCAGGTAGTGGAACTGGAAAACAAATCCCAGGATTCGATTGCGCAACGAATCCACCGAGCCCGAGCTAATCTTCGCGGGATTCACGCCTTGGATATACACCTCTCCGGCGGTCGGCAAATCCAGCGCACCAAGCATGTGGAGCAGTGTGCTTTTCCCGCTTCCCGAAGCGCCCACAATCGACACAAACTCCCCCATCGCGACCGAAAGATCGAGATTCTTGAGTACTTCCAAGAGAATCTCGCCGCTTTTGTACGATTTACAAAGCGCGCGCGCTTCAAGTATCGGTGTATCGTCGTTCACCTTTTCGCCTCATCCTACCCGTCTCCCGGCGGGAGAAGGGATTAGCCGGCTGGGATCGGCGTATCCGCTGCGGTCGATATACGAGGTTCTCTGTCGGAGTGACATGTCATCCCCTCTGCTGTCTGCCCATTGCATCACGAATACCGGAGCGAATCGACCGGCTGTTGACGAGCCGCCCAGTATGCGGGGAAAAGGCTCGCGAGAAGACTGACAACAAATGTATAGAGCACAACTCCGAGAATATCGCCCCATTCAACCAACACAGGCAAATACTGCAAATAGTAGATTTGTCCATCACCAGGCAGACTGATCCGCAGAACTTTGATCAGCTGACATAGAATCAGCCCGACCACCAGCCCCGATCCAACGCCGATGCCTCCGATCAGACACCCGAGGGACATGAAAATTCTTAAGATGCCCGCTTTTGTGGCCCCGACGGCTCGGAGCAGGCCGATGTCTCTCGTCTTCACCATGCCGACCATGAACAGCGTGGTGAGGATGTTGAACGTAGCGACGAGGATGATGATGCGAAGGATGTAGGCCATGACCGTCTTCTCGATCATGAGCGCCTCGAAGAACGTTCGATTTACATCCATCCATGTTCTCGGGAGTCCGAGGATCTGCTCGTCCTGAGGACGCCCCACGTTGTACTCATCGATCAACGTGCGAAGGCGATGGGCGGTGTCCCAGGTTGCCTGTTCCGAATGGTCCTTCAGCCGCATCGTGACGGCATCAACCCGCCCGGGCATCTGATAGAGATACTGAGCGTCACGCAGGGAGATGTACGTCCAACTGAGATCGAATTCGTAGTGACCGGTGGCAAAAACTCCGACGATTTCAAAGGTACGGTGATGTGGGCGCCCCCCTTCCGGACTGTCCACCGATTGAGGAATGGCTGTAATAGTGATCGTGCGTCCGAGTGCGGTCCGCAGCGCCTCCGCTTCTTCTCTCTCGGAGGCGCGGTTCGGTATGTAGATCCCGAAGAAATATCGAGCGAGTTCCCGACCGATCAGAATCCCGGGTGGTTCGGACTCCTCGGCCTGGATGATGGGTATCATCCCGCCCTGCTCTTTGGGCGGACTTTTGTTTTCCCGTCGGAGCCGGTCCATGTTTCCCGCGATGATCTTGGAGTCCAAGTCTGTGACCGCATTTTCCCAAGCCGGGGCGATTCCCCGCACCGCGACGGGATACGGTTCTCCGGCATCCTCGGCCTGTGCGAGCCCCATGTTGTCGATCAGAGGAGCCGCCGCAATCACATTTGGATCCTGCGTGAAAACGTTTGACAGGTTGGGATCGTCGGGCAAAGACGTGTCGGCGTAGGTCGCACAGATGATATGGGACACGCCCCCAAGGATTTTTGAGCGCAGATCCGTGCCGAATCCGTTCATTACGGACAAAACCACGATCAAGGCCGCGACCCCCAGCGCTACACCCGCCATCGAGAGAAGGGCAATAATAAAGATGAAAGTGACCCGTCCCTCGGGTTTCAGATATCGTTTCGCGACAAACCATTCGTAGCGCATTCAGTCGGACCTCGTCGGGTAACGAATCAAATCCGAGCATACCGAAGGCGGAGCTGGCAGGGTAGGAAAGACGCGCTGGGTGCGGGATGCTCAGCGGGGGTTTGTTGGTAGACTGTCTAGGTGTTGAAGAAGCGGCAAAAAGTCAGCGGGGTGGAACAAGGGAAGCATTCAACCCCCTCTGTATCTCCCGCAGGCTTGACGCCGTCGCAAAAAGTCGGAAGTTGGCATCGGAAGTTCCCTCTCCCAGAGGGAGAGGGGGAAGAACTCCGCCTGACTTTTTGCGACGGCATCAGGGTTGGGGGAGATAACTGAAAACGAACCCAGATTGGGTATGATTTAGCTTCTTTCTTTTGCCTCCCCCGAAGATCGGGGGAGGTTAGGAGGGATTGAGATTCGATCCCGCGCACTACCGGGCTATCGGGAAATACAACCATGGTTCTACGACGTAACACAATCGTGTCTATGACGGAAAGCGCGGAGCGCCGCGAGAGTCCGACCTATCAAGACCGGCCGTTCAAGTTGGTCTCGACCTACGAGCCGATGGGCGATCAACCTAAGGCTATCGGGGAGCTCGTCGATGGACTGGAGAACTGTGAGAAGTTCCAGACACTGGTCGGCGTGACCGGCAGCGGCAAGACCTTCACCATGGCCAATGCGATCGCCCAGGTCAACAGGCCCACCCTGGTGATCTCACACAACAAGGTTCTGGCGGCCCAGCTGTACAGCGAGTTCCGAGAGTACTTCCCCGAGAACGCCGTCGGGTACTTCGTCTCGTATTACGACTTCTACCAACCAGAGGCCTATATCCCGCGCTCCGACACGTATATCGAGAAAGAAGTAACAATCAACGATGAAATCGAGCGTCTCCGACTGGAAGCGACAACAAACCTGATGGAACGGCGCGACACCATCATCGTCGCATCGGTTTCCTGTATCTACGGCCTGGGATCGCCGGAAGACTATCAGGAGATGGTACTTCCGATATTTGTAGGCCAGGTAACGCCCCGTCAGAAGATGCTACGGAAGCTTGTCGATCTTCAGTACAATCGCAACGACATGGATTTTCACCGAGGGACGTTCCGTGTGCGCGGCGATGTGGTGGAGATCTTCCCGGGATACGGCGAACAGCCTTACCGCGTGGAGTTTTGGGGCGACGAAGTGGATCGCATTCTCGACATCAATCCGGTGACCGGCGAGGTGGTCGGGGAACATAAACGAGTGACGATTTATCCGGCCCGCCATTATGTGACCGCGCCCGACCGGCTGGAACGAGCGATTGGAACGATCCGTGAAGAGTTGCGGGAGCGGCTCGAATTCCTGAACAAGGAGAACAGGCTCCTTGAGGCACAGCGTCTCGAGCAGCGGACGCTTTACGACCTGGAGTGTCTCCAGGAAATGGGGATGTGTCACGGAATCGAGAACTACTCACGTCATCTCGATGGACGGGCTCCCGGCGAGCCGCCCCACACGTTGATCGATTACTTTCCTGACGATTATCTGCTTTTTGTCGATGAGTCGCATATCATGCTTCCCCAGATTCGCGGTATGTGGGGAGGCGACCGAAGCAGGAAGAACACTCTGGTCGAACATGGATTCCGTCTGCCGTCCGCCCTGGATAACCGTCCTTTATCATTTGACGAATTCTGGAGTTCGATTCACCAGGGCATTTTCGTCTCCGCGACCCCCGCCGACCTGGAAGTCCAAGCCAGCAGCCGTGTCGTCGAGCAGATCATTCGTCCCACCGGTCTTGTCGACCCGAAGGTCACAGTGCGCCCAGCGAGCGGTCAGGTGGACGATTTGATCGCCCGTATTCGCGAACGGATCGAGCGAAGCGAGCGAACGCTGGTGACGACGCTCACCAAGCGGATGGCCGAAGATCTGGCCGACTACCTCACCGAACTCGGCATCAAGGTGCGCTACCTGCACTTCCAGATCGACACTCTTGAGCGGGCCGAGATCCTGGAGGGGCTGCGTTCCGGAGAGTTCGAGGTGGTTGTCGGGGTGAACCTTCTCCGCGAAGGACTCGACCTGCCGGAGGTGTCGCTCGTTGCGATTCTGGACGCGGATAAGGAGGGATTTTTGCGGGACGAACGCTCGTTGATCCAAACGTGCGGCCGGGCGGCGAGGAATGTGGCCGGGGAAGTGATTATGTACGCCGACTCGCCTACCAATTCAATGGAGCGTGCGATTGCGGAGATGAATCGGCGCCGGAATCTCCAATTGGAATTCAACGAGGCACACGGCATCGTACCTCAGACAATCCAGAAACAGGTTCGCTCGATGCTGGAAGCGCGCTCCGCTAAGAAACGGGAAAGCGCGGAACTGTTGTACAAGATCGGCGACGAGATCGACATTCAAGGAAAGACCAAGAAAGAAGCGATCGGTGAGCTGAAGCGGCGGATGGTCGAAGCGGCCAAAAACCTGGAATTCGAGAAAGCGGCCGTGTTTCGCGATAAGATCGTTGAGATGGAACAAACCGGGACCCCGTCCTCAAAGAACCAACCCATGGCGAAAGTGGAGAGACTACGGGACACGGCGGCGAAGAACCGAAAAAAGAAGCCTGCCAAACAGGGCCGCAAGAAGACGTGACGAGGACCTCATAAGTTCTCCAGGATGTCGTGAGGACCAATCCTGTGCAGCACGTATTCATCATTTTCGATCTGAAAGAGGATCCGGTACTTCATTGTCACGCTGATTTCCCACCAATTCGGATAACCGCGCAGTTTATGTAAACGGAGCGAGGGATGTTGCGGATTCGTGAGCAGAAGGTGAATCTTCTTGTTTGCGATAGACGCGATTCTCGGAGGCAGCTTTTTTAATAACGTCATGTAACGTTTCGTGAAACGAATCCTCATGCTGTTTTGCTTGCTTTGCCCTGGAGGTAGGCAATCGCTTCGTTCGGGTCGTCAAACGCAGGACTGACGCGTCCTTCGCGATAATCCTGCACTGAGGCGCGTAGATCCTTTTGGCACTGCTCCGTCCATGAGTAGGCTTCGTTTTTCGGGATGACTCCTGCCTTAACCGCTGCCGCGGTCTCTTTTGGTGTCAACCCTTTTGAGTTGAGCAAATCCTCGATGATGAATCTCATCTTCTTTTCCGCTCGGGTCAATGCACGTTTCTCGTCCGGCGAGAGATCTGGACGCGGAGATCGTTTCGCCCCGCGTTTTGGGGCGAGGATGACCTTACCGTGGTCGACTGAGACTTCGAGAACATCGCCGGCTCTGAGGCCGATAGCGGCTCGGATGTTCTCTGGAATAGTTATCTGATGTCTTGGGTCTACACGAACACTAGGCATGACTCTGGTCTCCATTTTCTCTGTTCCAGTTTAACGCGGTTTGCAGAATCATGTGTAGTCTACGGAATACATGCGGTCGGAGAAGCCGAAAATAAGGTGGATTTCACAGGGGTGGGAGGTTACTCATCTTTCGGCAGAAGCGTGCGGCTGGTCACGATGGCGATAACGCCCGTGTGGGGAGTGGGCCATTCCAGAATGACGCGGCCCTTCACGAATCGCCACGCCTCCCGATCCAAGACTTTGCCGTCCAACCGGACTTCGCGAACGACAGTCCTTGCAAAAGCGCTAACTGTAGTCGCGCCGACAAAATGAATATACATCGTTGTTCCACGATCTCCCGCGAAGAAACAACTCGCGTCCGTTCTGACCGGACCATACTCGGACACTGTCCCGGTCTGCCCGGAAGCGACCACGCGTACGGAATAGCCTTCCAGGTAAGCCATCCCTATTCCACCGGTTTCGGGAACCAGGGGGCGGGCCTCCGGAAATTGTTTTCTGATCGGAAAAAACACGGAACCGAAGTTCACCGAATCATCCTTGGCCAGGTCGAATACATCTAAAAGAAACGCATGGGCCTTTGCATCCTTCGGCGGCGCATCGGGACCGTCGACAAGCTCCAAACGGGTCGACTCTTTTGGGCCGATCGGCGCAAGCCCCATCTGTGACCTGCCCTTGATCATCAGAATGCCGGAAGTATCGGTGACCGGGTGTGTCTCCGCTTCGATGTGCCAAACCGGGCCTGACAGATATCTCCCCCCGGAAACACAGCGTACCTCGTCGAAAACCGCACAAATAAGCCCTTTTGATTCAATCACCGTTCGAAAGTGGCGGATTGCGCCATCGCACAAGGACCGTACGGAACGACGAAAGAGTATTTTCGCGACGTCTTCAGAAAAGAGTAGTGTTTCGGTGGTACTCGCACTCTCGATGTCATCACCGCTCAACGAACGATACAGGTCGGCGTCCGGTTCTTCGTCGATTCTTTGTGCCGCGACATTGTTCGTGTGGCCTGCACCTTTGAGCCAGTTTTCGATGACCAGAGGCGCGATTTCCGGTTTGTCTTTGTTTGAACCGGCAACACTGGTGGATTCGTCCGCTTGAATTCCGGCGGACATGAGAGTGCAGAACAGAACAACTCCCGGCGTTATTAAAACTCGTGGAAGAATCAAAGGGCAAAACTCGCTGTATGGATGAATTCCTCAATTCGCGATGCGATCTGATCGGGCGCCAGGCGATAATCGCGGAAGATCTCATCCCGGGTTCCGTGTTCGATCACTTTGTCGGGTAATCCGAGACGCAGGACAGGTGTACCGTAAATGGCCTGATCCTGTAGCGTCTCACAAACCGCGCTCCCGAACCCGCCGTGGAGTACGTGATCTTCACAGGTGACGAAATGGGTATGCGTTTGCGCCAGCGATCTCAAGAGGTCGGAATCGATGGGTTTTGCGAAGCGCATGTCAATGATTGTCGGTTCTAATCCCTCGGGTATCAGGATATCCGCCGCTGCGACGGCTCTTTTGAGCATCGGTCCGAGTGCAAGAATCGCGACACGATGGCCTTCCCGGACGACATTCGCTTTCCCGATCTCGATCGCTTGTTCCTGGAGATTCCACGCCACCCCGGGTCCCGTTTCCCGCGGATACCTGACAGCAAACGGACCGTCGTGCTGCAGGCCGGTCCAGAGCATCCGGGATAACTCCCGCTCGTCCGACGGAGCGCAGATGACCATGTTCGGTAAACAGCGCAAATAGGCGAGATCGTATAGTCCCTGATGCGTGGCGCCATCCGCGCCGATCACTCCCGCCCGATCCAAAGCGAATAAGACCGGCAGGTTCTCGATACATACATCGTGATAGACCTGATCGAACGCTCTTTGGAGAAATGTCGAATAGATCGCTACAACGGGGCGTTTGCCTCGAGCCGCCAGTCCGGCAGCCAGATCGACAGCGTGTTGTTCCGCGATGGCGACATCGAAGAACCGTTTCGGATACTGTTCCGCAAAGCTCGTGAGTTCCGTACCGGGGGCCATGGCAGCGGTAATCGCCGTCACTCGCGAATCTTGTTTCGCCATCTCGCAGACTACTTCGCCAAAGATCGAGGTATACGGCTGTCTTTTCGAGGTTTTGGCGATTCTGCCGGTCGATCTGTCGAACGCCGAGAGCCCGTGATACGTGGTGGGGTCGCTCTCCGCCGGTTCGTATCCATGCCCTTTTTCCGTCAAAACATGAACCAGCAGCGGTCCTTTGAGTTGTTTGACATTCTCAAAAGTATCGAGAAGCTCATTCAGATTATGTCCGTTGATCGGGCCGAAATACCGGAACCCCAGTTCCTCGAAGAGGAGCCCGGGAACGATGAGGCCTTTGCATAGCTCCCGGATCTTGACCGTCCCTTTTTTGACCCAGTCGCCGATATTGGGAATCCTCAGCAACAATCGTTCGAGTTCTTCACTGAGCCGGTTGTAAGGCTGGCCGGTGATGATCCGGTTCAGATATCGGGACCAACCGCCGATGTTCGGCGAAATAGCCATTGCGTTGTCGTTCAGTACGACGAGGAGATCGGTTCCCACTTCTCCGGCGTGATTTAAGCCTTCGAGTGCGACGCCGCCGGTCATGCCGCCGTCGCCGATTACCGCAGTCACATGGTAGTCGTCTTCCGCCAGATCTCGGGCCAGAGCCATGCCAAGTGCCACCGAGATCGAGGTGGAAGAATGGCCGGTGCCGAAGTGGTCGTGGGGACTTTCCGAGCGGCGGGGGAAGCCGCTCAACCCACCGTGCTGACGAAGTGTATGGAATCGGTCTCTTCGGCCGGTGAGGAGTTTGTGCGGATACGCCTGTGCGCCGACATCCCAAACAAACTTGTCTCTCGGGCTCTCGAAAACCCGATGTAACGCGACAGTTAATTCGACCACGCCCAGGTTCGGAGCCAGATGGCCGCCGGTTTGAGAAACGGAGTCGATCAGGAACTCCCGGATCGCAGTGGCCAGGAGCGGGAGCTGCTCGACCGGAACTGCCTTCAAATCCTGCGGGGAGTTGACCATTGAAAGCAGTTCTTCTGCGGCCACGAGAGAATCGGAAGAATCCTCATCCGTGTTTATCAACGAAAAGGAAGACATTTTTGTAGACCTCGAAACAGCCCTAATTTCGACGATGGGCAATCAGGTTGGCCAGCGAGAGAAGAGGCGTAGCTCGCGGACCGCAGGGACTCAGAACCTTATGCGTTTCCACCAACAATGTCGAGACCCGGTTCCGTGCCTCTTTCATCCCTAGAATACCCGGGTATGTGAGTTTGCCAAGTTCCGCGTCTCTTCCGGTGGATTTGCCGAGTTCTTCGGTGGTTCCTTCTACGTCCAAAATATCATCCACGACTTGGAAGATCAAACCGACACTCTCACCAACGGTTCGCAGGACATCCAGGTCTTGCTCGGAGCCCCGGGCGAGGAGCCCACCGATGACCAACGAGGCCCTGAACAAGGCCGCCGTTTTATGGCGGTGGATAAAGACGAGTTGTTCTTCAGTACCCTCTGTTCCCTCGGAAAGCAAATCGACGGCCTGCCCGGCGACCATCCCAAGGGTCCCGCACCGGTTCGCGAGCTCCAATGTGGCCTCTAAAGCTCGTTCTTTCAGTGGGTTGTCGATTCCGGCGAGGACGGAGAACGCTTGTGACTGGAGCGCGTCACCGGCCAACAGAGCGATGGCCTCGCCGTAGACTTTGTGACAGGTCGGCCGTCCGCGTCGAAGATCGTCGTCGTCCATACATGGCAGATCGTCGTGGATCAGCGAATAGGTATGAATCATCTCCATGGCGCACGCGCCGCGGAGGAGTGCGTCCGCCAATTGGGGATCGCGGTTCCCGGCCCACTCTCCCCGTAAGATCTCTTCCGGCTCCAGTCCCAGTACGAAATCCGCACCCGCAAGAACGGTGATCGGCCGTGCCCGTTTGCCACCCGCGGACAGCGTGTACCGCATCGCCTCGAACAGTTTTGCGGACGGTCCTTCCGCTGCCGGAACAAAGGAAAGGAGCCACTCGTCCACCAATTTCTTGCGCTGGTGAAGATACTCTTGAATATGGGGCGAAAATCCATCGTTCATAGTGCGGCAGTATACCGCATACGGCGCTTTCAGTAAGCCGGACCGTGGGGGTAGTACGCCTTTCTTTTCATACCCACTCGGGAATCCGGCAGAAGATCTTTTTCGATTCTCTGGGTACCGTACTCGTGAAGTACCCGGGATATGGTAAAATTCCTTCGACCTGAGCGAATCTGGAGAAGAAACCATTTCCTGCCTCAAATCACACCTCCAGCAAGTGGATCGAATACAGTAAGGAGTTTTCATGAAGATCGCTGTTGTTTACAACCGAGTCAGTAAGCGGGTAATTAACTTGTTCGGTTTGCCCAATAGAGAGAAATACGGTCTCGCGGCCATCAATCGCATCGTAAATGGCCTCAAGAAGGGGGGACATCAGGTTAAGACTTTTGAAGGAGATAAAGACCTGATTGCCCACCTCGAGGACTATATGCCGCAGGTTGTGAAGGGTGAACGGCCGGGCATGGTGTTCAACCTGTCCTACGGTGTCCAAGGGCAGGCACGATATACACATGTTCCTTCTATCCTGGAGATGGTCGGGATTCCGTACGTCGGGTCGGGGCCGCTGGCTCATTCGTTGGCACTGGACAAGGTCGTGGCCAAGATAGTTTTCAAGCAGCATGGGCTGCCCACCCCGGATTTTGCGGTTTTGGATGAACCCGGTTACGAATCCCCGGATCTCGAGTACCCGCTCATTGTGAAACCCAAAAACGAGTCGGTTTCGTTCGGCTTGAAGGTGGTACAAAACGAAGACGAACTTCGTGAGGCGGCGAATGTCATCTTCAAGGAATTCGAGCAACCCGTACTGGTCGAACGGTTTATAGAGGGACGGGAAATCAACGTAGGGCTAATTGGAAATTATCCGCCGGAGGCATTTGCTCCGGTCGAGATTGTGTTTGAGGGAGAAGGCCCGAAGATTTATACGTTGGACGACAAGAAGGGCAGATCGGGCCGACAGATTTCATTCCAATGTCCGGCGCCGATTGGCGAAGAACTCGCTCAACGGGCACAAGACATCGCCCGCCGCGCCTTCAGAGCGCTCGGATGCCTGGATAGTTCCCGGGTCGATATGCGCCTGGATATGCAAGGGAATCTGTACATACTCGAAATCAACAGCCTGCCCAGCCTTGGTGAGCACGGTTCTTATCTTATTGGCGCCGACTACGCCGGATTGGATTTTGCCGCTTTGATCAACCGGCTGGTCGAGGTTGCGAGCGCCCGGTATTTCGGTACACCGACTCCGCCGGCATTGGGACGAGGTCGGCGAACGCCGGACAAGGCCGTTTTCTCGTATCTGACTCAGCGGCGCGATCGTCTTGAAGATCGGGTACGACGCTGGGTACGAGTCAACAGCCGCACCGGCGACCCCGTGGGTGTTCGAAATGCTGCGGAGATTTTTGGGGAAACATGTAAAGACACCGGTCTTTCGCCGGTCACGGCATTAACAGATGCGCCGACGGTGTGGACGTGGCAGAGCAAAGCGGGTTTCGCGGACGGGACCCTGCTGATCGCGCATCTCGATGTCCCCATCGCGGGCGAAGTTCCGCATCAGCCGTTCCGCCGGGAACCGGAGTGGATCGAGGGGGAAGGAGTCGCCATGTCTCGCGCTCCGTTGGCGATGATCGAGTTTGTCTTGAGGTCTTTGCACAGTGCGAAACTAATGACGAAGAGGAAACTCGGTGTGCTCGTGTACGCAGACGAAGGCAAGGACTGTCGCTACAGCGAGAAGTACATCCGGGACGCTGCGGAGAAGGCGGGGCGGGTTTTTGTGCTGCGTCCGACGATTCTGCAAGACTGTATTGTGACCAAACGCCGTGGCCAGCGTATGTACCGTTTCGTGGTGGAAGGCGGATTTCGGCGTGTCGATAAGACAGTGCGGAAACCGGGACCGTTTCGCTGGGCCAGCAGGAAATTGACCGAGTTTGCCGAGCTGAGTTCGAGCGAGGACAAACTCTCCATCGCAGCGGTGGAGGTTCACACGCACGCGTTTCCGATGTTGCTGCCGCACCGCGTCCATGCCAACATCCTCATGACTTACGACAAGACGAAGAGTGCGGACGAAGCGGAGACTCGGATGCGGGGACTTCTGACCGGCAATGAATTTACCTGGAAACTCGACCTTGTCTCCGACCGTCCGCCAATGCCCCGGCGCCGGGTGGGGATGCGCCTGGCCAGGCAGTTGAGCCAAATCGCCGAGCAGCTCGAAGTTCCCTTTGTTCAGCAATCTTCGGCGATTCCTTCCGTGGCCGGCTTTGTTCCGGCCTCGGTGCCGGTTGTGTGCGGTGTGGGACCGGTGGCCAGAGATCTGTACACGCCAAAGGAATCGATCACACGGATCAGTCTGCTTCAGCGGACGCTGATACTGAGCCAATACCTTGCGGAGCAGGAGTAATCATGTGATAGACCCAGAGAATCCGGAGAAACTCGCCGTGGGGGCAGAGGCGGCTGAACCGTTTTTTCCCCAGCGTCTTGCCGTTTCCCGCAAGGGAATGATCTCAACGGCGCATTATTCGGCCACAGAGGCCGGCGTTCAGATTCTGGAAGAAGGCGGGAACGCGATCGATGCCGCCGTGGCGGCTGCGTTTGCGCTCGGGGTTTGCGAGCCGCAGGCTTCGGGAATCGGCGGGCAGACAATGATGCTTGTTTACCTTGCCGAAACAAACCGCACGTTCGCACTGGATGGTTCATCACGCGCCCCAAACCGTGTACCGCCCGGCCAGGTAACCGAAGAAGAACGGATGACAGGCCATCGGGCCACAACCGTGCCAAGTACGCCGGCTGTTCTCGAATACGTTCGGCGAACGTACGGCACCCTTCCTTTGGAACGCCTTCTCGAACCGGCGGTTCACCTTGCTCACCAGGGGTACCCCATCAGTGAACTTCAGCACAGACTCGCCAGACGACACCTGGACCGATTTAAATCCGGCTCGGCGGCTTCGTTTTTCCTTCAGGGTGGAGAACGGCCGTATCCGATTGGAGCGGTTTTCAAACAGCCGGTTTTGGCGGAAACGCTTAGGAGAATCGGTGAACACGGAATCGAGGATTTCTATACGGGGGAGATTGCGGAAGCGATCTGCAAAGATATGTCAGGGCATGACGGCTACATGCATCGCGACGATTTGGCTTGGATCCCGTGGCCTATCGAGCGGCGACCGGTCAGTTTTCGATTCGAAGGAAATCGGCTTCTGACCTTTCCACCGCCGGGTGCGGGCCGGACGCTTTGTGAAATGATGAATATCTTGAGTTACTTCCCCGCCAAGCAACGGGATCCAGATACTCCACGAGGAGCGGTTTTGCTTGCGGAAGTGATTCGCCGCGCGTTTTTGGACCGGCGGGACCGGCCGTTTGACCCGAATTTCTATCCGCAGGTTGAGCGCAAGCGGATGGTCAGTTTGGAGTACGGGCAGCTGGTCGCCCGTCAGATCCGGGAACGCGTCCGAACGCATGGCGAGACCACCCATCTGACTGTAATGGACCGCGAAGGCAACGTGGTTGCTCTTACCCAGTCCATTGAACGGGTGTTTGGATCTTGTGCCGCGAGTCCGGAACTGGGTTTTCTCTATAACAATTATATGAGTGCGTTTGAATACACCGATATCGCTCATCCATATTACATGCGACCGAACGCGGTTCCCTGGGCCAGCGTCGCACCGACAATCGTGTTCCGGGGTCGAAAACCGTACCTGGCTCTCGGTTCGCCCGGCAGTCAGCGAATCGCTCCGGCAATTATGCAAGTACTTCTGCGGCTCGATAACCAATCCCCCATGGATGCCGTCGCCGCTCCGAGGCTTTACTGCTCGTTGCGCGGCACGGTTCACCTGGAAGCGTCACGAATGCGAAGCGATATCCCGAGAGCGCTTATCAACCGGGGTTTTCGGTTGAGGATTCGCGATCCGTTCTCGTTTTACATGGGCTGTGTGCAGTTGGTTATGCGCGACAAAAGCAAGTTCATCGGCGTGGCGGATCTGCGGCGCGATGGCTCGGCGGGAGGCCCCGAAGAATGAAGCTTCCGGTGTTGATATCCAGTTCTCACGGCGGATGGCGAATACCCCACGCCGCGGGACCGTACTGCGTTTTGACTCCGGAGCAAATTGCAGCCGATGGCGACGAGGGAGCGTGGGAGATCTACACATCGCTCAGAGATTCCGTGAATGTGCTGGTTACCACCGATGTGGCACGGGCAATTGTCGATATGAACCGGGCGGAGGACGACCGGGGTCCGGACGGGGTTGTGAAAACGCATACCTGCTGGAATGTGCCCGTCTACAGGGAATTCCCGCCGGAGATCGTGATCAGGAAACTATTGGAAGAGTACTACTGTCCCTATCATACGTTGCTCTCGCGGCATTCGAAGTCGGTACAGGTGGGCATTGATTGTCACACCATGGCTGCGAAAGGGCCGCCCATCGGTCCCGATCCGGACGCGGAACGCCCGGCGATCTGTTTGAGCAACGGAGAGAATACCTGTCCCGAGGAATGGCTTACTTCATTGGCGGGATGCTTTGAAGAAGCCTTTGATCGGCCTGTATCGATCAATCATCCGTTTAGAGGCGGCTACATTATCCACCATCATGCACAGGAATTGCCCTGGATTCAGCTCGAAATCTCTCGTGCACCATTTATGTCCAACAAAGAGAAAGCGGTTCGTGTTCTAGAATCGATACGTGCGTGGTGCAAGAGGGAGAATTAGCGTGTTCGGACGTCGGCACGGAGGTGCCCTGGACGGTTTTTGCTGGAGCCTTCAGAGAGTACAATCTTTCACGACAGAACTCCAAATGGTGTGTGGTGAAATAAATTTACAGGCAGGGGGTTGTATTTTGCGGGACAGAATGTTATAGTTTGTGACAAAGGTGGGGCAAAGCCCCGCCTTTTTCCTTGTCGGTGTCGGCTGGTGAACCGCCCGTCTTCATTGTCGTGCCCTCTGTACAGTGAGACCACAGCACCAGCTGGGCGGTTTCTGTACCGGCCTCCAGAGGGGAGCTGTATATGCCGACATCCCCGGCGCATTTCCGGCGGATAGAATGCTTCGCCAGCCGGAGTACCTAGTCTGCGGGCTTCGTGCCGGTAGGAATTCAATTGCCAGGAGATTGGCAGAATGAGCACCAAAGAGGTTGTGAATATCCTTGAGCGGATCAGTCTGGAGAAGAACATCTCTCTGGAGTCGCTCTACGATGCGCTGGAATCAGCGTTAATCACCGCCAGTAAAAAGATGTTGGATCCGGAGATCAATGTTGTCGAGGCCGAGATTGACCGAGAAACAGGGGAGTTTCGGGTCTATGCATCGAAGGAAGTCGTTGAGGAGGTCGAGGACCCGAATACGGAGCTGGCTATTAGTGAGGTTCGTGAGGAGATCCCGGACATTGAGGTGGGCGAAGAGCTGACAGTTGACGTCACGCCACCCGATTTCGGTCGAATCGCCGCTCAAAGCGCAAAGCAAGTGATTACCCAGCGGATCCGCGAGGCCGAGCGTGAGGTGGTCTACGAAAAATACAAGAACCGCGTCGGCGATCTCGTGACTGGAACAGTTCAACGGCACGAGAAAGGGAATGTTGTCGTGGAGTTGGGCGGTGCGGAAGCCTGTCTGCTTCGATGCAACATGGCCTTCGGAGAGCGGTTTCGTTATGGCGAGCGTATCAAGGCTCTCGTGGCCGAAGTCCGCGATGTGCGCAAACAGACGAAAGACGGAGTTCCCATTCCTCCGCCCACCGGTCGCCGGGAGAGAGACCAGGTTCCCAAAGACGCACTGGTGATTCTGACCCGACGAGACCCGGATCTGGTGGTTCGGCTGTTTGAGCAGGAAGTTGCCGAAATGCGCGATGGAATTGTCTCGATTCGAAAAATTGCCCGCGAGCCGGGTCGTCGCAGCAAGATCGCTGTGTTGTCTTCAGACAGCAATGTTGACCCGGTTGGGGCGTGCGTCGGTATGAAGGGGTCCCGTGTGCAGATGGTGGTTCAGGAGCTGCGCGGTGAGCGGATCGATATTGTCGAGTACAGTGACGACAAGCGTCGTTTTGTGGCCAATTCGTTGAAGCCGGCCGAAATCGAGAGTGTCGAACTGAGCGAAGACGGGAAACGTGCGCTGCTGATGGTGAAAGACGATGAACTATCGCTTGCGATCGGGAAAGGCGGACTGAACGCCATGCTGGCATCCCGTCTCACGGGAGTCGAGATCGACATTTTGTCACAATCTCAATTGGCGGAACGAGAGGAACAAGCGCAGAAAGAGCTTCTGATGCTCCCTTCGGTTGAGGAATCCGAAGCGGAAGTGTTGATGACACGGGGCCTGATCTCTGCCAGCGATATCGTGGAAGCCGGCATTCCGGGGCTTGAAGAGCTCGACGGAATCAGTTCCGAGAAAGCCGAGCAGATTTTTAGCGAGGCGGAGCGTTTTCTGGCTTCGTCAAAGCAAGAGGATCAAGAGAGCGACGAAACGCCTTCGGAAAGCAGTGAGGAACCCGGAGAAGAACCGGAAATGGAGCCTCTTGCGGAGGCGGTCGATGAGACAGCTATAGAAGACAACATAGAAGAAATGGACGAACGCGAGGCAGAGTCCGACGCGGAGACTGAGCCGGAAGCAGAGGAAGAGTCCACCGAGGCTATCGAATCCGAAAGCGAGACAGCCGAACCCGAGCGAGTCGCCCAAACCGAGGCGACAGGAACAGCATAGCTCCTCGAAGCGAGATTGGAGGAAAACGGCGAGGCAAAAGGACAGACGAATCGAGGAGCCGGGTATCCTGAGGACTCGTAGATTACTATGCGAACAAGATACCCGCGGCTCTGCTAGTGTGCGATCCTGACGGAGGTTCATAAACAGCATGCGAATTAATCAAATTGCGCGCGAGAATAACTTGTCTAACCGAGAGGTCATCGACTATCTCGCGTCCATCGGGATCTCAGGTAAGAGCCATAGCTCCAGCGTCGACGAGGAGACGAGAGACAAGATTCTTGTCCACTTCGGTCGAAAGGATGGGACGGTCGAAGAAGAGAAACCCAAGTCGAGTCGTTTTAAACGACTGAAACGTCCTCGGGGATGGAAACCCCAGCCAAAGCCGGAGAAGAAAGAAGAAGAGATAGCGACGAAAGAGGAACCCAAAGAGATTCCCGAGGAGAAGAGGGAAGAAGCGGAGACGCTCGTTCCCTCCGCACCGCCGGCTCCCGAAAGAGAAGGTGTTCCCGTCGCGGAACAGAAGCCAGAAGAATTCACACCCGAACCGGAGACTCTCGAACCGGCGGAAGCCAAGGCTGAGGCCGTCGAGGAGAAGCCGGCGGAGGAAAAGCCTGCTGCCGAGGAACCTGTGCAGGAAGTCGCTGAACAGCCCGTTGCGAAAGAGCCGAAACGGCCGAAAGAACCGAGCCGACCTCAAGAAGAGGTCATTCTTGGGGTGCCGGAAGAGATTGCTCGTAAAGAACGGGAACGACCGAAAGAGAAAGAGAAGGAACAGGGTCGTTGGAAGACCGACGACGCGATCCGCAAAGAGATTCAGAAGCTGAAACTGAAGAAGAAACGGCCGATGGTCGAAGAGCAAGTGGCCAAGGTCGTCGAACCTCGACGCGGTCGCGGCGCACCGAAGGGCAAGACCAAGAAAGCCTGGAAACGCTCGAAGCGCGAGCGACAGGAAGCCCAGCTTGCCGAAGAACGACAACGTCAAGAACAGGCGATGACTACATTGAAAATTCACGAAGCCACAACGGTGGCCGATATCGCCAGCGGTCTCAATATCCCGCCTGCGGAACTCATCGGCAAACTCGTCCAGATGGGCGTAATGGCGACCGTCAATCAACGTCTCGACCCCGACACAATCCAGATTATTGCGGACGAGTATGGGTTCAATGTCGAACAGACCGATTTATTCGATGCGGAGCTGTTCGGTCATCTGGAAGAAGAGAAAGAAGTCGCGGAAGGCGATCTTAAACTACGTCCGCCGGTAGTCACGGTGATGGGGCATGTCGACCACGGCAAGACGAAATTATTGGATGCGATCCGGAGCTCGGATGTTGTTTCCGGGGAAGCCGGTGGAATTACCCAGCATATTGGCGCCTATCATGTGCGCACGCCGGGCGGCGAAATCGTATTTGTCGATACTCCCGGTCACGAAGCGTTCACCTCGATGCGCGCTCGTGGAGCGATGGTGACAGACATCGTGATTCTTGTTGTCGCAGCCGACGACGGTGTGATGCCGCAGACAATTGAGGCGATTCACCACGCGAAGGCGGCGGGTGTACCGATTATTGTGGCCGTCAACAAGATCGATCTGGCCAGTGCGAATCCGGACCGAGTGAAACAGCAGCTGGCCGACCAGGGCTTGGTGCCGGAAGAGTGGAGCGGGGAAACGATGTATGTCCAATGTTCCGCCCTTAAACGGCAGGGGATCGACGACCTGTTAGAGCATATTCTGCTCCAGGCGGAGGTGCTGGAATTGAAGGCCAATCCCGATGCACGTGCTCGCGGAGCGGTCCTCGAAGCAAAGGTCGAGCAAGGACGCGGAGTGGTTACGACGCTTCTTGTACAGCAAGGCACTCTTCGACTCGGCGATGCCTGCATTACCGGTGTGTACAACGGTCGAATCCGGGCGATGCATAGCGATCGAGGAGAACCGATTGAAGAAGCCGGTCCTTCCGTGCCGGTGGAGATTCTCGGTCTCAATGATGTCCCCGATTCGGGGGACCCGTTTGTAGTGGTTCCCGAGGACTCGCAGGCCAAGCAAATCAGCTCACGGCTACAGCAGATCCAGCGAGAGCGGGAACTGCGCCGTACACGCCGGGTGACCCTCGAGGATCTGCACGCGCAGATCGAACAGGGAGAGATCAAGGAATTGAACCTGGTCGTGAAAGCCGATGTTCAGGGCTCAGTCGAAGCGGTGTGCAGCAATCTCGAGAATATCGAAAG
The DNA here is from genome assembly GCA_964612675.1 of uncultured bacterium. Taxonomy (GTDB): domain Bacteria; phylum Hinthialibacterota; class Hinthialibacteria; order Hinthialibacterales; family JAKPRU01; genus CAZTDD01. The sequence continues at coordinate 60,052 of CAZTDD010000006.1, read as the reverse complement.
CGCAAAAGTCAAGCTGAATATCATTCACAGCGGAGCCGGAGCCATCAGCGAGTCCGACGTTATGCTGGCATCCGCCTCGAATGCATTGGTGATTGGATTCAATATCCGCCCGACGCCTCGTGCGGAGGAATTAGCCCGTCAGGAAAACGTTCAGATTCGCACCTACCGAGTGATCTACGATGCCATCTCATCGATTCGGGATGCCATGGCCGGGTTGCTCGACAAGGACTTCGAAGAGAATGTGCTCGGACGCTGCGAGGTTCGGGAAGTGTTCCGGACAAGCAAGGGCTTCTCGATCGCGGGATCGTATGTGCGAGACGGCCATCTGGCTCGGAACGCGCATATTCGGATTCTGCGCGATTCCGTTGTGGTCCACGAAGGCCGACTGGCTTCGTTGCGGCGTTTCAAAGAAGATGTTCGGGAAGTGGGGCAAGGGATGGAATGCGGTATCGGGGTGGAACGATTCAATGACATTCGTGTCGGCGACGTTGTGGAATGCTATGAGTTGGAAGAAGTCGCTCCGTCCCTGTAACGTGTCGGTATTAGCTTCCAATTCGGTTTTTGCCGTGATCTCTCATGACCTATCTGGGGCTGTTGGAAATCGCTGTCCGCATTCCGTCGGCGGATAGTCTGAAGGCGAAACGCCACGTTTTGCGTGGATTAAAAGATCGGATCCGCAGCAAGTTCAACGTCTCGCTCGCGGAGACGGATGGCCTGGATACATGGCAAAGGGCGGACTTAGCGTTCTCTGTTGTGGCAGGACAACAATATCGCGTGGAAGAGACCCTTCAGCGGATATTTCGGGTGGTCGATAACTGCCCCGATGTGGAAGTCCTGGAGTTCCACACTGAACTCTTCTAATACTATTGAGGGACGAACCAATGAAATCCTCCTCGCGAAGGATGTTTCAGGTAAATGAGCTATTGAAGCAGGAGATCGGCCAGATCCTTCTGCAGGAAATGCAGGATCCCCGGTTGGCCGGAGTGTCGATCACCGAAGTACGCACCAGCAAGGATCTTCAACACGCGCGTGTTTACGTCGCGTGTCTCGGCGAACCGGAAGATCGGGAGGAAGCAGAGGAAGCGCTCAGCAAAGGGGCCGGCCATGTGCGCCGTCTACTGGGAGAACGAATTCGTTTGAAGTATACCCCTGAGCTGAATTTTGTGCTGGACGATTCCTATGACCGGGCGAATCGAATTCTGGAGATTTTGAAACATGTCGATCTCGGCGACCAAACAGAACCGTCAGAGGACGGAGAAGAATAGAGGATTGAACGGGGTCTTAAACGTCGATAAGCCCCCGAACATGACTTCGCACGACGTTGTGGATGCTGTGCGCCGAATCGCCGGGATCCGCAAGGTCGGGCATACGGGGACCCTGGATCCGATGGCGACCGGCGTATTGCCGCTGTGTTTGGGGCACGCCACCCGTGTCCAGGAGTTTCTGGTGGCTCAGGACAAAGAATACCGTGTGCAACTTCAGCTGGGGATTATCACGACTACCCAGGATGTGACCGGGGAAGTGGTCGAAGAGCGTGAAGTCGGCGATATCGAGGAGTCGACCATCCGGGAGACCTTTCAGCGTTTTGTCGGTCCCCAACTCCAGACGCCGCCGATGGTCTCAGCGAAACATCACCGCGGCAAGCGACTGTATGAACTGGCCCGTAAGGGAGTCGAAGTGAAGCGTGAACCGTGTAAAATCACGATCCATGATATAGAAATCGAGGATATCTCCCTTCCGCACATCATGTTTCGTGTGGTGTGTTCGAAGGGCACGTATGTCCGCACATTGTGTCATGACCTCGGTCAGGCTTTGGGACCGGGCGGTGTCATGTCCGACCTTATCCGGACTCGTTGTGGAGCTTTCAGCATCGAGGATGCTGTGGAATTGGAAGGTATGAAAGGTCCCGAAGACGTCCGGGCGAGTTTGGCATCGGTCAACGAGTCGCTCTCGACAATGCCTTCCGTCGTGGTTGGCACGGAGGGCACACAGAGCCTCCAGGCGGGTCGACCCCTTTTGGGGATTGCGGTCGTACGTCAAACCGCGCCGTTTGGAAACGGCGATCTGCTGCGTGTTGTCGATCGCCAGGGACAACTCTTGGGAGTAGGGGAAGCGCTGCTGCCATCCGACCAAATTACGGGGATGGGCGGCAATATGCGAGCGGTGAAACCGATTAAAGTTTTCGCCTGAAGATGCGACGGGCCTCCCGCGGAGGACCATTGCGTGGTAACGTAATTCCGGTGCGATCTGAGATTAGGAACCGTATTGGAGGTGATACATTGTCCATTACAGTCGAACGAAAGAACGAGCTCATCACAGACTACAAGATACACGATAGCGATACCGGTTCGCCCGAGGTTCAGATCGCTATCTTATCCGAGAGAATCTCAAACTTGACGGAGCATTTCAAGACGCACAAGAAGGATCACCACTCTCGACGTGGACTGTTGATGATGGTGAATCAGCGGCGGAAGCTGCTGGATTATTTGAAGAAACATGAAGTGGAGCGGTATCGCTCAATCATCAGCCGGTTGGGTCTACGACGGTAAGGGAATCGGCTCCGGAGAATAAAACGAGTGCGTCAGGAAGGCTACGCTGTAGGATTTTTTCAAGCACCCCGATTAGGAGGTCGAAGCTCCGTACCAGGAGCTTGGTCGTCCTAGTCAGGGTGCAGTCGAGAAAGTTCAGGCCTCCTGCTATTCGTTAATTCTCCCCTTCCCCCCGACTCTTCGCTCTGCCGGTACCAGGCACCAATGCGCCGAACAATAAGATACTCATACCAGGCGGGAACGCCGGTCCAATCCGAGTGGGTAGCTCTGCCGGAAAAGACGGGTTTGTTCTCCAGTCCCGGTCGTATGTCTTTTTGCCTGCGCGTGTGCAAAACCATTTCCATTAGTTAACTCTTAAGAGGAGAATTTTCATGGCTATACAAACTGTATCCCGCGAGATAGCGGGACGAACACTTACTCTCGAAACCGGACGAATGGCCAATCAGGCCGGTGGTTCGGTAGTTGTACGATACGGCGACAGTATGGTGTTGGCGACGGCGACGATGGCCGCGCCCCGGGAAGGAATCAATTTCTTCCCCCTGACCGTCGATTACCGAGAATTCCGCCACGCGGCGGGAAAGTTTCCGGGTGGTTTTTTCAAGCGTGAAGGCCGCCCCGCGGACAAAGAAACCCTTACGTCCCGGTGCATCGATCGACCGATGCGGCCGCTTTTCCCGGAAGGGTTTAACAACGAAGTACAAGTTCTCTGCAACGTTTTGTCCTTCGACAACGAGAATGACCCGGACATTCTGGCAATGATTGGTTCATTTGCGGCGGTGGAGATCTCCGAGATCCCGTTCAATGGACCGGTGTCCGCCATTCGTATAGCGAAAGTGGATGGAGAACTCGTCGTCAATCCAACGGTGGAACAGACGGAACTCTCCACGGTCAATCTGACCATTGCCGGGAAGCGCAATGCGATCATGATGGTTGAGGGCGGCGCCAAAGAGGAGTCGGAAGAGACCCTGCTGGCTGCGTTCGATCTCGCTCTTAACCACATGTCGCCGATTCTGGACGCCATCGAAGAACTTCGCCAGATCGCCGGCAAGCCGAAGGTGGATTTTGAAGCAACACCGTCTCTCGACGAGTTGGAAGCGAAAGTATGGCAGCTGGTCGGCGACCGATTTTCTGAGGCGAATACCATCCGCGATAAACACGCACGTCAAGAAGCGCTTGATGCGCTGCGTGACGAAGCCGTGGAAAAGATCGTGGAAGAAAAAGAGCGTGAGTTCACCGCTTCTCTTCCAGAGCAGATCACCTCACGCGAGGCGATTGAACAAGTTGCCGTCTATGCCTCCGGGAAAGAGGTAAAACAACTGACGGCGGAGATCAAAGAAACCTTCGAGAATATCGAAAAACGAGAGTTGCGTCGAACGATCCTGGAGCAGAATCTTCGGTCCGACGGCCGTAGCACAGACGAAATCCGGCCGATTTCGATCTCCGTCGGTTTGATTCCACGGACACACGGGTCCGCTCTTTTTACACGAGGACAGACGCAGGCGTTGGTGAACGCCACCTTGGGCACGATTTCCGATGAGCAGAAGATCGATGGGCTTCTGGAAGAGTACTACAAGAAATTCATGCTTCACTATAGTTTTCCACCGTTTTGCGTCGGCGAGGTCCGGCCTATGCGCGGACCGGGTCGCCGCGAGATCGGACATGGAGCGTTAGCGGAACGAGCCATCGAGGGTCTGTTGCCTGAGCACGAGGAATTCCCGTATACCCTGCGGGTTGTCTCGACAGTCTTGGAGTCGAACGGTTCATCCTCCATGGCGACTGTGTGCGGAGGGTCGCTTGCTTTGATGGATGCCGGTGTACCTTTACGGAAGCAGGTGGCCGGTATCGCCATGGGACTCATCAAAGAGAACGACGATATTGCCATATTGTCCGACATTCTCGGTGTAGAAGATCACCTTGGGGATATGGATTTCAAAGTTGCCGGGACGGCGGACGGAATCACGGCGTTTCAGATGGATCTGAAGGTCGAGGGCCTGAGCCGCGAGGTGATGGCTCGGGCACTCGCACAAGCACGGCAAGGCCGTCTGTTTATCCTCGACCGCATGAACGAAGCGATCGGAGAACCGCGAAGCGACCTCTCCCCCTATGCTCCGCGGATCCAGGTTATCACGATTCCTATCGACCGAATTCGCGACGTCATCGGACCGGGCGGCAAGATGATTCGCCAGATCGTTGCCGATACCGGCGCCAAGATCGATATCGATGACGACGGTAGAGTCGTGATCTGTTCTACCGATGAAGACGTTGGCCGCAAGGCTCGCGAATGGGTCGAGCAGCTGACCGAGGAGGTCGAGGTCGGGAAAGTCTACAAAGGAAAAGTCACCCGTTTGATGAACTTCGGCGCTTTTGTCGAGATTCTGCCCGGACAGGAAGGTCTGGTTCATATTTCCGAACTGGAGCAGGGACGGGTCGAATCAGTCAGCGATGCGGTCCAGGAAGGCGACGAGGTGTTGGTGAAAGTCATCGAGATCGACGACCTTGGCCGAATCAACCTGAGCAAGAGACTCGCAGAGAATCCAGACGCTCCGACCCAGCGTTCTTCTCGTCCTCCACGCCGGGATAACCGGGATGGTGGCCGCGGTGGCGACCGAGGCCGTGGCGGTGGACGACCGGACCGGGGCGGCGATCGAGGCCGTGGTGGCGGCCGACCCGACAGGGGTGGCGGCGGAGGACGCCGAGGCGGCGGTCGCGGAGACCGGTGAGGCACCATGGTCACAATCTGAACTGGGGGAACTGTCAATCGCCTCCCAGTACAGCAGCATTAAAACAGGGCGAAGCTCCCGCTGAGCCGATTGTCATTGTTTTCGGCTCGTCGGGAGACTCGCCCTCCCAATAAAACCGAATCAGTACCTCCACCAATCGACCCCCGTATCGGCATATCCGTAAGTCTCAATCAATCGAAGCGCCTCGATGACCGGAGGAAAAACCTTTCCTGCATCGGCATCCTTGTCATTGTTCGATAGGGCGACAATCGTGACGCCGTTCTTCACCCCGTGGATCAGAACTGTGTTTACGCCCGGATTACTCCCCGTGTGGCCGACCAATTCGCCGTAGAGCTCGCGGGACCCGGGGAACGTATCGTTAAAAACCATCAGGCCCAATCCATACAAATCGAAATAGTCAAACCCATTCGCAGGGACGGATTCGAGCATTTTTCTCAACGAATCCTGTGACAATAATCGGCCCGAGAAAAGAGCGTTCGCAAAAACAGCGAGATCTTTCGTTGTCGATACGATATTTCCCGGTCCGAGAAACCACGTGAGATTCCAGTCGTAGAATTTAGAATTCATGTAATACTCGGACACTCTGCCGCCCGAAATCGTCTCGCGACCACCGCAATACGTTTCGGTGAGTTCCAGCGGATCGAAGATCAGGCGGTGCATCTCCTTTTCGAGGGGCGACCCGGAGGCTGCCTCAACAATCATGGCCAGCAGAACGTAATTCGTATTCGAGTAGTACCACTCGTCTTTTTTCGCCGGTTCGAATTGGAATTCTCTTTCCACCATTCTTGAAACGAGAGTCTCCGGCGCGAGCCTTTGAGAAGGATCGGGCAAATAGGACGTCCAGAACAGCATTGGGTCCGAGCGGACATAACAGGGAATACCGCTTGTATGGTTGAGGAGTTGTCGAACCGTCATTCGGTCGGCGTACTTCAATTCGATATTGGGGAGCCATTTGCTGAGACGATCGCCGAGGGCGATCTTCCCCTCTTCGGCGAGACGCAGGATACACACGGCCACAAACATCTTCGAAATACTGCAGGTAAGAAAGCGATCGTCGGTCTGCATAGGTACGGTACCGACCTGAACGACGTTCCGATTCTCGTCGCGGATCTTTTGGCCTTTGTCGGCATTCCCGGCGGCATCGATCCAAAAACCCTGGCCGGGTATATGCACGGCCATAACCGCCCCGGCTCCCTCCAATTTTGCGGCATAATCGTCCAGAGCGTTCTGAAACCCCAGAACCAGGCATTCATCCAGACAGGTTTGGAAATCGGGCTGCGCCGTCCCGTAAGTGTTTGAAGTGAACAAGAGAGCGGATAAGAACCAAATGCAGACAATTTTGTTCATTGCTGATTCAGATGATCGGCGGCGAGAGACTAATCTTCCCCAACCGTGAGAGTATAGAGCGGCGTGATCTGCGACGGATGGATCGTACGATCCACAAGCTGCCCATCGGGCAATCGGAACAAAACACTGACCTGATTTTCTTCAACCCGATAGATCACGCCATATCTATCGATGGGGACATCCGGAATGTTTTCACGCGCCATTACATAATGCCCGACCTCGATGACCATATTGCGGTAGACGACCGACGGGTGTGAGTTTTTCACATTCTGAAGGGCCTCCGCGAGCGTCTTCCGGTCATCCGGAGTCGGTAGATGGCGGACGAGGAAGCGAAGCCCGTCACCAAGATGCGTTGCCCCCAGTTCTGGATCATCCCCGCTGACATTGCCCGAATCCAGGCACTGCGCGATGGAATTGATCGTTTTCTCGCCGTAGGCGACAAATACCGACCAGATCAGCGCTTTCAGATAAAGCAGCACCATGCGCTCACCGGCGCGTCCGTTTGTGTCGTGGTTTGTGTTCAATTGCCTAATTTCTCCCGTATGTCTTTGTGGTGGGTTACACTCCTCGGAAGTTGATCTGTTCTTCCAGGGGGTAATCTCATCGCTACCCCACCCGACGCACTACACATCTTTGCCTCTGATAATAGAACGAAAAGGACCGGTTTCAAGTTTTTCTATTCCTTTTGGATCTCCGACCGGCGTTTTTTCTTCTTTCGCTCGGCCAAGACCTCGATGAGCAGCTCCGGCCGGTCGGTCTGCAGGCCGTCCGTGCCCCAGTCCAGAACCCGGTTCATTCCGTCTCTGTTGTCACCCTCTCCAAGCACATCGAGGAACACCTTCGCCCCAGCCGCGTGGCACTTTTCGACACATTCCTTTGTAATCCCGTTCCAGGTATAGGCGACGACCCTCGGCTGAAATCGATCGAGGATTTCGCCCGTTCGCTCCGGCGTTCCGGGATCGGGCATGATTTTGATATTCGGTTGCAGACGGACAAAGTCAAGAAGCTGATCTTCATCGGCATACACCACAACGTCTTTTATCATTCCGTACTTGCGAAGGAAGGAAACCACTTTCTCTGTATCGGCATCTTTGAGGTCCAGGTATAGACCGATTCGTCCTTTTGTCAGCTGTAACACCTCTTCAAACGTGGGCAATCGAGTGCCTGCAAATTTCGGTGCAAACCAAGAACCGGCATCCAAATCCCGCAGATCTTTCCAGAGAAGCTCTCGGGCGGTGCCGCTGCCGTTGGTTCTGGCGTCGACTGTGTCGTTATGCAGTATGAACAGGCGTCCGTCTTTCGATGTGCGGACGTCGACTTCGATATAGTCGAGACCGAGTTCCATCGCCTTTTCAAAGGCGGGGATGGTATTCTCCGGCGCGGCGGTGTGAACGCCTCGATGGGCGATGATATAGCATTCTCTATTGTGCTTCGGCGGCGGCCAAGGCGAAGCGCAGAGGTCATCCGCTGTCGGAGTTTCTCGGATGATGCAGAAGAGCAGCAAGACAATGAAGGAAAACAGCTTTGGCATTTTCATAGCGGCACCATGGTGCCCGAAGAAATCGCATTCGTCCAGAAGGATGGTCGTTCCCGCAGCGATTTTCCCCTGCCACTGCCACAGCGGGGACGAATTGGTTATTATCGGAAGGGCACTCGGGATGCAGAGGCGCGAGGATCGCTCTCTTCGTCGGCTACCATAGATCGTCTCCTGGAGGAATGACCATGGAAAAGGATCAGCAGCGCTTTTCACGGCGCGCGACCATAAAAGGTGCGGGGGCTCTCGGAGCGGCCGCGATGCTGGGAACTCGCGGAGTCTCCGCGGAATCGGAAAGTGGGGCCAATGCATGGTCCGACATCGGACAGACCGTTGCGGAAACGCCGTTTATCGATACGCACGAACACCTCATTGAAGAGAAGGGCCGTGTAGAGGGAAAGCATCGAAGGCTCCAGAGCGATGATTGGTCATTCATCTTGAGCCATTACATCGATTCGGATCTCCGATCCGCGGGGATGACCGATGACGAGATGGGGCGATTCAAATCGTCGAAAGTCGACCCGATCGCCAAATGGAAGATTCTCGAACCGTACTGGCCTGCAGTTAGAAATACCGGATACGGGCAGGCGGTCGAAATCGCCATGCGGAGTCTCTATGATGTGAACGAGCTCTCGGCGGAAACGGTTCCTCGGATTCAAAAACAGTATGAGGCACTGATCGAGCCCGGATTCTACAAAACCGTCCTGTGCGACGTGGCGAACATCGAATCCTGCCAGGTGAATTGTCTCTCGGGACCATTTATGGAAACCGCACAACCCGAGCTGCTGATGCAGGACATCAGTATCGTCGGGATGCATATCGGTCCCGATTTTGACACGTTTGGAAAGCCGACTGGGATCGATGTAAAAGACCTGTCCGACTGGCATCGTGTTATCGACTGGTGGTTTGAGAAATACGGCAAGTATGCGGTGGCGGTGAAGTCACAGGCGGCGTATGGCCGAGATATCAACTACGAAGATGTTCCCGCGGGACAGGCCGCACCGATCTTCAAAAAGCGATTGAGCGGGGATTCTCTCTCGAACGAGGAACGAAAGCGCCTCGAAGACCACCTGTTCTGGTATGCGGCCCGGAAGGCAACGGAATACGACCTGCCGGTCAAACTGCACACCGGGTATTACGCGGGACACGGCTACATGCCGTTGAACCGATTGATTCACAATCCGGGTTCCGCAACCGATCTCTGTCGTACCGCGCCCGAAACGATGTTTGTTTTTATGCATATCTGTTATCCGTACTATGAAGAGCTGATCAGCGTTGCGAAACACTATCCGAACGCGCATATCGACATGTGTTGGGCATGGATCATCAGCCCGGTGGCGAGTGTGGATTTTCTCAAATCGTACCTCGTGACCGCGCCCGCCAATAAGATTCTGACGTTCGGCGGAGATTACATTCCGGTCGAGCCTGTTGTCGGTCATGCCGCCATCGCCCGGCGGGGTCTGACACGGACGCTTGGCGAATTGGTAGACGAGGGGTGGCTCGACACCAGGCGGGCGGAGCAACTGATCGAGCCGATCATGTGTGGGAACGCCCGGCGCATTTTCCGATTGGAGGAGAAGAAGCGTGTTCTCAAAACGGTGCCGTGGGAGGTGTAGGGCGAAACGGGATGGTTGAGGGCAGGTGTTCAACCCCCTCCTAACCTCCCCCGTTCTCGGGGGAGGAAACTGATGTTCGAATGAAGAACTTCTTTCGCAAAAAAATATTCCCAGCGATTCTGGTTATCCTTGTCTCGCTGTTTGTTTTCGAACTCCTTTGGTTTCTGCGCTCGTGGAATCTTTGGAACGGGGACGGCGAGTTTTGCTGTAAGGTGACAATCGGCAAAAGCCCGTTTGCCATTACCTTGTCGCGTTGTCCGCTTTCTCTGTTGACCTACCGATTCCTTTTTCAAACTCTGCGTCCGGTGACGAACTGGTGGGTCGAGGATATTGTTGCTCTTTCCTCCTGTGCGGCAGGCATCGTCTATTTTTGGGCGACTGTTCTGCTTGTTCGCAGGATCTTCTCGGAGAATATCGACCGGTTTCTGTACGGGGCGTTTTGCTCCTCATCGATGATTCTGCAGGTGTTTTGCGGGCATATCGAGTTTTATGCCTGGACGTGTGCGTTAGTAATGGTTTTCGCGCTTGTCGCTTCTTACCGTCTCGCCGACCGTGTGTCGAGTTTCTGGCCGAGCACGGTATTGATGTTTTCGGCGGCCTTTCACGGGAGCGGGGTGTTCTACTTTCCCGCTATTTTGGCGCTGGAATATTTTCGAGAAACGGTCGATTCGGAGAATCGAGCGCGTTCCTTCGTTCATGCATGTTTGTGCTTCGCGGTTTTTGTTTGTGCCGCGTCGTTTCATCGCTACAAAGTTCCCTATGCGGTTTTCCTGATTGTTTGTGTGCTTCTGTGGTATGTGTGGGGAGTCGCCCCGCGATGGATTCGGGAGTGGCGGGAAGGAATGAATCGATGGCTTCTGGTGTTGTGCCCGTGGCTGGTCTATTTCTCCATTCGAACGGCTTTTGGTTTTTATGCCGAACCCTTGCTGCATCATATCGCGCCGTCCGGTGAACCCTACGATCACGGAACCTATCTTTACACATTCTGGTCGTGGGATCATCTCTACGACAAAAGCCTGTTTCAATGGCTTCTGTCGCCGTTTGCCATCCCGGTTGGGCTCCTCATGTTGTTTGTCGCAGGCCGACGGTGGCGGCGAAATGGCTGGCTGTTTTTCCTTGGGATATTTGCGATATCGGCATTGATATGGGAGATCCTGTTCTATCCGCAGCTGCGACAGAGGGACTGGGACCTGTATGCCTCTACATCGATCCCATTGAATCTACTTGTGGGATACGGTGTTCTGTTGTTGTGGAGACGCGGGCGGCTTTATTTGTCGTTGATGATTGCCGCCCACCTATTGATCAGCGTGCCGATCATTCTCGACAATTCCGATCTTCTCGTCGGCCGAGGGTACGCGCGGGCGGCATTTCAGTCCGAACCAGTACAAGCGGAGGTGTATCTGCGGGGGCTCCGCATCGGAGAGACCCCGCTGGTCATGGAGAACATCCGTTCCGGTCGCGCCAGGATCCTTCTGATTCCAAAGGAGCGAGGGTATCAAGCGATTGAGCGTCGTCACATCTTCCGCGATGGAGAACACCTTATTGTGAAGGAGTATCTGCCTCCCAAACCGGTACCCAGCTCGCTTCAGTAAGTCTTTTTACCGACGGTGGTATCCCAGTTCGCGCAACGCACCTTCCGCTTTACGCCATTTCTTGATCACCTTCACGTGCAGCGAGAGAAAGACAGGCCGGCCGAGGAGTTCTTCAATTTCTTTGCGCGCTTTCTGGCCGATGCTCTTAATCATCGATCCTCCCTTGCCGATAAGGATGAATCGCTGTGAGTCCCGCTCAACGATAACATTCGCCTCGATAAACACTTTCTCCCGCTCCGGCGCGTCGTCCATTCGTTCAACATGAACGGCCACTGCGTGAGGGATTTCCTCGCGAACGTGGAGAAACGCCTGTTCACGAATCAGTTCCTCGACCAGGAACCGTTCCGTCCGGTCGGTAAGCATGTCGGGATCGTAATACTTGGGGCCTTCAGGCAGCGACTGTTTCACCGCGTCCATAACGTCATTGACCCCGGTCCCATGGAGGGCCGATAGTGTGATTACCTTGGCGGATTCCGGGAACGGTTTCGCCTCCACCTGCGCGAGGACCTCCTCCACTTTCGATGGATGGATGAGGTCCATCTTGTTCAATAGGATAAAAACAGCGGGATTATCCTGTTCCAGAGTGGGCTTTGTGAGCAGCTCACACAGGTGCCGCTCACGTCCGCCGATACCTTTTTTCGCATCGATGAGCAAAAGAACGACATCTGTACTTTCGATAGCCCGCTGGACCTCATCTACCATGAATTTGTGCATGGCGTCTCGCGGAGCTAAAAGACCCGGTGTATCCTGAAACACAATCTGATATTCTTCGGTATCGTATATTCCCAGGATACGGTTTCGCGTGGTTTGAGGCTGGGGTGTGACAATCGTCAGTTTCTGCCCCAGAAGGGCGTTCAATAGAGTAGACTTGCCGGCATTGGGCCGGCCGAGTATCGAAATGAAACCTGAGCGATGAGCGTTCATGGCACTCCACGTGTTTGAATTCAACGATTTCGGATTTATACTACACTTGTGTTCGCAAAACCGCTAAGCGTGCGGCGATGCGACAGCAAGAGACGAGTACATAGGCGTATCGATGGCTTCATCCCCGGATAATCCCCGATCGTACGAAATTGAGAAGCCCGACGTGGACGATCAGGAGTCTACGCCTACTGAAGCGACGTCTTCCGAGGCGACATCGCTTGACGAGCGATTCGACAACGCCGGTCTGCTCACCGCGGTGATGAGTATCGAGCCGTTGGAAGCGACGCTGGCAACATATGAAGATATCAAGAACGCTGTGGCGGAGGAGCCCCCCACGTTCCTGCCGGTATTGAAAGAACTGGGAGACATTGTCAATGAAGACAATGTGCGGTGGTCCACTCTCGGTCAAACCATCGAAAAGGACGAGCAGCTGACGCGGCGACTGATTGAGGTCATCAACAGCCGCTACATCCCGATACCGACCCAAGTGAAATCAGTCAGCCACGCCGCCAGCCTGTTGACGACCCCCCGATTGCTCGATCTCGCGATGACAGTCGGGCTGTACAATGTGTTCGACCGGCCCCCCTTCAATCGAATCGAACTGCTGGATCCCGTAGATTATGTACGGCACAGTGCGATGGCGGGAGCGATTGCGCGCGTGATCGCGACAGAAACCGAGGTCAAAGGTATTCGACCGTTTCAGGCGGTTGTAGCGAGTTCGCTTCACGATATTGGTATTTATGTATTAGGAACTGTCGTGCCCAAAACCTACAGGGCGATTCTGAAACGGCAATCGCTTCTCAAGAAATCGCTGGTTGCTACGGAGAGGGAAGTGCTCGGCTGCGACCACGCTGATATCGGCTCCCTGTTCTTGTCGATGTTAGGGTTCTCACCGCCGATCGTGGAAGCTGTAGCCGTCCATCACCTTTCGGTCGACGAGTCTTCCCATCGCATGTTAGCGGGTCTGACCGCGTTGTCGAATCAACTGGCCAACACTCGGGGGGTATCGGTAATTCGCAAAGCGGCTCAGGAGAGCATGGATTTCTCTGTGAAGGATGTTGTTCGGGATATCAAACCGGAATGGGCTCGCGCGGACGTCGGTACGGCTGTTTTCGTACGGCACGGGGAACGGATCAATGTCCGGCTCACGGAGATCGATAATGTCTTGAAAGTGATCGCCGATGCCAGCGACTTTGTCCAGGAAGATGTGAAACCGGTTGTCGAGGAGAAAGAGCCGCCCCCGAAAGAAGAGGAAAAACCATTGCCGGAAATGCCGGTTGTCCGCACGGTGAAACGGAAGGTCGAACCTCAGAACGAGGGAAATATCCTCTCCTATCTAATTCCCGGGCTTCATGCCGTTCGGACTGAGGATAAGATTGAAGGCGGCCTGGTGATGGCGATCTTCTTCGGATCGATTTTGGGATTGATCGCGGACGGCGGAGCCCATACGGGGGCAACGATTCTTCTTGTGGCGGCGGCGATCGGTGCGGCGGTATGGAATTTCCTGATTCTCATGCGCAATCCACCGTCCTGAACCCCGACGCACTTTCCTGAAACTCCACTTACAACCTGTTTCCTCCCTCAACAACAGAGAGTATCTCTTCCGCGGCTCGGCGGGACGCGCCCGGCGGCCCGAGTTTCTCGCGAATTCGGCACAATCCCTCGTACATGATACGCTGTCGTTCCGTGTCCTCGATGAAGTCGAGTGTCCAGTTCTCGATAGTGGGAGCACAAACCTGCTCCTGAATCAATTCCGGGATTACCCCGTACCCCGCGATCAAGTTCGCCAGACCGATATACGGTATTCGAACAAGCCGCCTTGCGATCATGGCGTTCAAACGGCCGGTACGATAAAGAATCAACATCGGTATCCCAAGAATGGCGTTTTCCACCGTCGCCGTTCCGGACGAGGTCCATGCAAGATCCAACCGCAAACGTTGGTCGTAATTGGGATCGCGTACTATCTCCACGTACGATGGAATCGAGAAATCGCTCAGAACCCGTTCATTCAACGCCTCGGCCAGGGGTAGAACAAAATGGATTCCGGGATACCTTCGATGTAGTCGTTCCGCCGCTTCGAGCATTGCCGGAAGCATGTTTGATAGTTCGACACGCCGGCTGCCCGGCAGTAAACCAATAGTCGCATTTTCGGAGGGAATGACGCGGAACGGTTTTTGTTCGAGGTGTGCCATCGTATCCATTAGCGGATGGCCGACAAAAACAGAATCGACGTCGTACCGACGAAAAAATGACTCCTCAAACGGGAGGATTGTCAGCAACCGCCCGACCCGTTCTCGAATGACTCTGGCACGTTCCTGTCCCCACGCCCACATCTGCGGGGCGATATAGTAGACCACGGGGATCCCAAGCGATCCGGCCAGTCCCGCCAGACGAAGGTGGAATCCAGGGAAATCGATGAACACAATCAGATCCGGCGGGTCGTTCTCCCAGGATCTGCGCACCAATCGTCGGACACGCGCAATTTCCGGGAGGTGCTTTACCACCTCAATGAACCCGATCAGGGCCAGATTGGGCAATGGGTAAATGATCTTCATCCCGGCGGATTCCATGCGATGTCCGCCGAGCCCGACAAGCTCGGCATCGGGCCTGAGGCGCAGCAATTCACGTATGACCGCCGCTCCGTGGAGATCGCCCGATTCTTCACCTGCTGACAGGAATATCCGCATCGTCAATCGACCTTTGATCCGTTGCTAGCACACTGGCTCCCTCATTACTACAGCTCAAATCGTAGATCCTACATGAATCCCGCCGCCGATCTTCGCTACCCCGCCAGAACGTTTCTCTCATCGCTATACCTACGTCGGCCGGACTCTGGAGTGTCACTGCCATGATGGTCGAGCCCGAGCCGCTTAGATACGCCCCGAGCGCCCCGGCTTCTTCCGCTGCATGAATCACTGCGGAGAGACTGCGAAGCTCAGGATAATGCCGCTCGCGGTATGGCTGATGAAAGACATCCCTGAAAAGGCCTTTGAGCGATTCATAGTCTTGCCGCGCGAAGGCTGCGACGATCAGCGCGGATCGTGCCGCATTCAGAATCGCCTCGGAGCGCTGGATTGTCTCCGGGAAAATCGCTCGGGCGGAATCGGTGGTCACTTCCGCTGTGGGCACCAGTCCGATGAATCGCAGCTTTTCCGAAACCGGAAACCGAAGGTACCGGAGTTTGCCGTCGATCATAGAGGAGACGGTAAATCCACCCAGCATCGCGGCGGAGGCGTTATCCGGGCTGCCTTCCAGTCGAACCGCCAGGGTCAACAGTTCTTCCGCACAGAGCGGACGGTTGTGGAGCTCATTCAGGGCGCACAGCAGCCCGACAAAAATGATGGCGCTGCTCCCGAGACCGCGAGCGACAGGTACACGGCTATCCAGCGAAATAGACACCGGCACTTCTTCCAGACCCGTGGTTTTATAGAAGACTTCGGCGCACGCTTGTGCCATGCCGACCGCGATTTCATTCCATTTCTCATCCCACTCCCCCTGAAATCGGTACGCATAGTCATCCGACGTTCTTACACTGAGTATGCTGTCCAGCGACAATGCGACCGCGAGGACGTCGAAACCGGGACCGAGATTGGCCGAGGTTGCGGGAATTCGAATATGGACTTCCGACCGGTCCATGTCGATAAGCGCTCCGATGAGATCTTCTCAGGCGATTGCATTTATGGCTCTGTGGTAGCATACTGTGCACGATACAGAAGCGGCAATCGAGGGTTGTGATGACACGCAACGAATTCTATCTGGCCTGTTTGCTTGTCTTTCTGATTCTGGCGGGAATCACTTACCGCGACCGAGTCGGCGGAAGCGGCTCGGTTCACCCGGTTTTGGTCGAATCTCGGCAAGATTCAACGGTGGAGAATGCTGCACCCGCGGAGCTACCCCCAATCACGTCGGTGATCAACATCAATCGCGCTCAAGTCAACGAACTGACTTCAATCCCCGGCATCGATAAAGAACGAGCGGAGAATATTGTATCGTTTCGTGACCGGTACGGTTTGTTCAGCGACCTGCGGGAACTGATGGAGGTTCCAGGGATCACCCGAAGCGATTACGAACGCTTGCGTGCTTTTGTCCGTTTGGCGGAACTTGCCCCATTGGTTTCGCCGGACCGGCCGACGGGGCAATCGGCGCAGAAAACCCAGGTATCATCGCCGTTGATCCGTGAAGGCGGGAAAGCGCCGGTTCGGGCCGGACCCTTACGAAATGTGCGGGCGCCCGTACGTCCGCAGGGAGTACAGCAGAACGATCGCTTGCCCGATCTGAATCGTGCCACGTTGGCGGATCTAGAAGCGGTTGACGGAATTGGAGAGGTCCTGGCGCAGCGCATTCTTACTGCTCGCGCGCGGCGAGGCGGCTTTCGGTCCTGGCAGGATGTGGAAGCCATCGACGGAATCGGCGCGTCCCGCTTGAGGACCATTCAACAGAAGTTTTCGATTGGAAGGAGGTGAATAGATCGGCTCATTGATGAGACTGCTTCAAAAAGTTCGACAGCATTTTGAGTCCAACCGGGCCGCTCTTTTCCAGGTGGAACTGCGTGGCGATGAGATTGTCGCGCGCGACCGCGCTTGTGAAACGGTACCCGTATTCCGTCTCACCAATCGTATCGGAAGAATCGTCGGGAACAGGATGATAGGAATTGACGAAGTAGAATTCCGCCCCATCCGGCACACCCTCAAAAATCGGATGCTGCCGAACCTGATAGACCTGGTTCCAACCGATCTGCGGAACCTTGAGTTTTCCTTTAATCTCGGACCCCTTGAACCGACGCACCGAACCGGCCAGAAGTCCTAAGCACCGGCAATCGTCTTCTTCGCTATATTCGAAGATGATTTGTATGCCGATACAGATGGCCAGCATCGGCTTTCCCGCGCCGAAGACATCCTCTCGAATTACCTCAACCAGCCCCAGATCCTGCAGGCTCTCCATTGCCGCACCGGCCGCGCCGACGCCCGGGAAAATCACCTTGTCGGCAGAGGCGATCTCTTTGGGATCTGTTGTAATCTTTCCATCATAGCCGAGATGATGGACCGCACGCTCGACGCTGGTCAGGTTACCGGCGCGGTAATCGATAATCGCAATCATTCTTGTTTCCTATAGTTTTTTCTTTTCGATATTCGCGGCTCGGCGGGAGCCTCGCCCTCCCCGACTTGGCGACAGCGCTCGTTCCAGTCGCTGTCTTGCGCCGTTTCCAGCACGCGCAGGCTAGCAAACAGAGGGGCTTCCCGCAAGCGTAAGGTCTGTTTGAAAGTCGCGGCGGTTGTGATTCTATGATTCGAGACTGAACTAGAATGTATGGACGCGACCGGGAATCATCGAGCTGTTCGAGGCGATGAGACCTTCCGCGAAAGGATACAGCCATGGAAAAAGAGATGCGGCGCGCTGTCTCGGTGAGTGGGGCGGATTATGTCGAAGTCCGAGTGGAAGAATCGATTACCACTTCGGTTGTTTACGTGGGAAAAGAACTGGAACGCATCGGCGAGTCCTCCAGCTTGGGGGGCTGTGTTCGTGCGGCTGTAAAAGGCGGTTGGGGTTTCGCGTCGTTCAATAATCTGGACGATCTGCAGGGCAAGGTCAAACGCGCGGTTTCCATGGCACACCAGGTCGGTCGAGACGAGACTCGTCTAGCCGTTCAGGAACCATATGAAGAAATCCGGATGACCTCTCCCGAACGCGATCCTCGCGAAGTTTCCTTAGAAGAAAAACACGATACGGCCGCCAAATACAATCGGATTATTCTCGACGCACCGGGTATTCAGACCACGCATGTCCGATACGAAGATCGCTGGAAGCGAAAGTTCTTTGCCAACTCGGAAGGCAGCTTTACGTCCTTTGAAGAAGTCTTCTGCGGGTTGAGCCTCGCTGCGATCGCGCGGGCAGACAATATCGTACAAACTTATCGGCATTCGCACGGGAACCTCGGTGGATTCGAAAAGGTCCTCGGTTGGGAAGAGGACGCCGAAGACGCAGCGAAATGCGCCGCTGAACTGGTGAGAGCGGATCCTGTGAAAGGAGGGACGGAGACTGTCCTCATGGACCCGATCTTGACTGGGATTTTCGTCCATGAGGCGTTCGGGCACCTCTCCGAGGGAGATTTCCTCTACGAGAACCCGCGGTTACGCGATGTGATGCAGCTGGGCCGCCGATTCGGTCCGGTGGAGCTGAATATTGTCGACCAGGGCGACTATCCGCACGCTGGGTACAATCCATTCGACGACGAAGGCACTCCTACAAAAAAGAACTATTTGATTCGTGAAGGCAAACTGGTGGGACGGCTTCATTCTCGTGAAACCGCCGTCAAGATGGGCGAAGAACCGACGGGAAACGCGCGCGCGATCTCGTACCACTTTCCGCCGATTGTCCGAATGACAAATACGTTCATCGAAGCAGGGGAAGTCTCTTTCGAAGAGATGCTGGCCGGGATTGACAAAGGTGTTTATGTCAAGAACGCAGTGGCCGGGATGACCAACTGCGAGATGTTCACATTCACCGGCATGGAGGCATTTGAAATCAACAAAGGCAAGATCGGGCGTCGGCTTCGTGACGTTGTTCTGACCGGCAATGTGTTCGAAACGCTCAAGAACGTCCGGGCTGTGGGAAATGATTTGAAATTCCACGCAGGACTTGGGGGATGCGGAAAAGGCGGACAGTCTCCGCTTCGAGTCTCCTCCGGCGGACCGCACCTGCTCGTCGACAATGTGGTTATCGGAGGACGATAGAGGCCTATTTATAAGATGACGAATTGTCCACCTTCGACGCCGGCTTGATCGGGCCGATGGGCTGTGTACCGACCGCAACGTTGTCGAACCAGACACGGTTGATCCTTTTGGAATCGTGTACGTATAAGAGAAGCCAGAAACAGTTGATTTTTAGGTCCGCTGTATCCCGCCAGCGAATGTCTTTGAAATGTCCTCCTAATTCTCCATCGATCCAAAACGCCTGCTCACCGTCCGACTTGCCGGGGGTGTTTGCTTTGACCATCATTTCCACACAGTACCAGCGCCCACGTTGAATCTGCATTTTCTCTTCGCCAACGAAGCTGTTCCCCCAGTAATGCCCGTCCGGCGATTTCTTCATATCCGGGAAATACGAATAGAAATTCCAATAGCCCGGTGCGGCGGCCCGCCCCCAGTTGCGCCAGGGTTCGAGGCCGGTGGTGAAGAAGTCGGTACCGTCGGGACGTGTTCCCGCTTTGCCGAATCCAGACCATTTGTTGTCGCGTTCATTTGCGACGAGATGGACGAAATGCATATGATTGCCTTGATCGAAATCTTCCGCAAACTTGCAGTACCAACGGGCATAGACGCGGTCGTATCCCGGCATGAACCATTTCTTCAAGTTACCGCCCGTTTGTTCGCCGACCTGTGCGATGATCTCGACACTCTGCTTTCCTTTGAATACCTCCTCCTCCTTTGCGGTTGTCCGAAGCCGGGATGCATGTTCCCAACTGCCGTCGTCCCAATTTGTAAAATCATCGTCTTCAAAGTTGTCGAAAAAGAAGACGGACGAATCGTTTTGTGCAGGGTCTTTTGTATTATAGCTCTTTTCCGCGAAGGACGAGTCCACGTAGAGGAGTGCCGCTGACAAAATCAAAAACTGTGCTACCAAGCGGATTGTGTTTTTCATATGCTTGTCGTCTCCATAATGCTCTCTGATACGTATATAGTACCATGCAATTCACAGAGAAGGTTTCTTCCATGCCCGAAAGGAGGCGCAGTGTGCAATGGTGACACTTGGAGTGATTCTGGTCGTTGTTTTTGTAGTAGCAGGTCTTGTAGGTCTTCGAGCCATGCGCGGCCATGCTGTCGCAGCGGCGGCGTTATGTGGTATAGGCGCCTTTGCGGGTATTGTTCTGATCTTCTTGGGCAGCGGTAGTTCTCTCCAGACTCTCACGGAGATATCGACACTGCAGCAGGGCGTCCAGGATGCTGAATTTCTGGCCGCTGCGCGCGATCGACTGGATGCACTGCTGAAGCAGGCGGAGGAGAACGCCGCGGAGATTTCCTCACTTCGCGAGAATATCGCCTCGAAGAATGAGGCTGTTGAGAAGGTGGCCAATGATGCCGAAGAATTACTCCGGAGAATCGAAGTGGCGGACAAGCAACGTAAACAGCTGGAGGTCACGCTTCAGCAAGCGACCGACGAACTCTCCCGTCTTCAATTGATCACCGGATTCAATATGACCGTCCTCGCGGCGCGCCATGGCGATCAGGAGGCAGTTGAACGCTTGACGTCCTGGGCCGAGAGCGAGGGCCACCCACTGAAGACGTATGCCGAACACGCGATGGAAGAGATCCGTCAAGAATAGACCTTGTCACCTCGGACCGAATCGGCGATTCGCTTCATGACAACATCGTCGAAGACAGAGCCGTTTCAAGAACTGGATCACATGCATGACCGACCCCATGTAGCTTTTGTTCTCGCGTTCTCTCTCGCCGTTTTGGGGTTCTTCCCTTATATGGCCCACCCCGGAACGCGCTTCTTTTACGGGTCGGTTCTTCTGCTTCTCTTCCTGGCGATCTGTTTTGAATCGAACTTGACTTTTCGACGAGTCGCTTCCCTTCCCCTGGCTCTACCGCTTATCGCGATTGTCGTTGTCTCCACTATTTATGTTTTCCATTCGGCCTATCCGTACCAGTCTCAGCAGAAATGGGTACGTCTTCTGATCGGTGTACTCATGTACGTTGTGGCGGCGTTTGTGGCAAAAGGACACCGAGGGCGATCGATCCTGCTGTGGGCGGTCTTCGGGGGAGGAACGCTGCTTTCGATTCATGCGCTTTGGCTCCAATCCACCGGATATACAGAATTGCTGAGCCAGCTGCGCCGGAATCCCACATACGACGCCACCATGCAGCGCGAGCTGATCCGCACATTGGAGGCGGGACGCGCACTGGGACGATTCGGGAATCCCAATCAGCTGGCCGGATATCTGATCCTCGTTCTGTGGTGTGGAGTGTTGTTATGGGAAGTATGTCGAGACCAATGGCAACGAGTCCTGATTGTGGTTGGGGGAATGATTCAGGTTTTTTGCATATACCAAACCTATTCCCGAAGCGGGCTCTTGGCTTTGTTGTTCTCAGCGGCTGTTCTGGGGTTCTGGCTGGTCGGTCGTGTGAGTCCTTTCTTGCGCAAGATTTTGGTGTGGGGAACGGCCGTGGGGATCTTCGCTGTCGTTCTACTTCTTGTTGCTTTTGGCGGCCAGCTGTTAGGTGGACGCTTGACGACGACCAGTACAATCCTCGCACGGCTTCATTTTTTCCGGCAGGCGCTCAGTTTGATCGGCGATTATTTCCCGGACGGAACCGGTTTGGAATCGTTCCGCTATTTGGCGACTCGGTACATTCGCCTCGGCGAGTTGGAGTCTCTTTACCCACACAACATTTATCTCGGTGCGGCTGTAGAGAGCGGAGTTCTCGGTCTTTTTGCCTATTTCTGGTTAACGATTGTGGGGCTCCGGTGGTGGCGCCGTCCCGCCGACATGCGGTCGGTGGTCGGATGGGGTTCGTTCGCCACGTTTATTCTTCTGTCCTGCATCGATTTTCACAACGAAGTCGCCGAGATCCTGCTTCTGTTCGTGGCCATTCAGGGGATTGGCGACTCGCCATACGCACGCGAGAAGGAAAAGACCGCTTTCTTGCCGATCGGCAAGCTCGCAGTGGTTGTTTTGAGCAGCGGTTTATGGTGGTTTGTAGTCTTGTGCCCGTATATGGCGGAGAAGCATCAACAGCTGGGATTGGACCAGGCTGCGGTCGGACAGCCGGGAGTAAAACATCTACGTCAGGCAATGGCGTGGGCTCCCCGGGACGCGGAAATCGCCAACAATCTGGGACGCGCGTTACGCACGGTTCCTTCAACCGACTCAAGGGAGGAAGGACTCGAATTCCTGCGGAAAGCCACCAAACTCAATCCCTACCAGGCGTACTTTCACGGCGATCTTGCGGAGGCGTTGTTCGATGAAGGACGCACCAAGGAGGCGTTGGAAGCGAACGAAAGGGCCCACGAAATGTTCCCCAAGAAAAGCCTCTATATTCGAAGGAAAGCGAAGTATATGCTCGCATTAGGAAAACGTGATGAGTGGAAACAGTTGATTGAACGTGCGGAAAAGATGGAACAGAGAGACGAGGAACTCCGGCCATGAAGATTCCCCTCCGGCAGCGAAGAGAGTCGCGGCCTGTGGCCGTTCAAGATGTCATCATCGGTGGCGATGCAAAGATCAGTGTCCAAACTATGGTCAAGCAGCCGACCGATGACGTGGATGCCGTTCTGGATGAAATTGGGCGTACCGTTTCAGTCAACGTAGAAGATCTCGGTGAGCGCGAACAACATGTGCTTGGTGAACTCGAGGCATGGCGGCACGCAAAAGAACAGGAACCGTTTCGATGCGACTTGACCCGAGTCGGGATTCCCAGCCGGGACGCGATTGAGCCGTTCGGCGAGATTGTCTCGGCATCCCCGCTGCCGGTTGTGGCCGATATCCATTTTCACGCGAAGTGGGCTCTGGCGGCACTCGAAAAGGGATGCCACAAGTTGCGGATCAACCCGGGAAATATCGGCGATCCGGGGCTCGTTCGCGAAATCGCTCAAGAGTCGAAACGCCGAGGTGTTCCGATTCGTGTTGGGGTGAACGCAGGCTCTCTACAGAAAGATCTGCTGGAGAAACACGGTCCGCACTCGCCGCAGGCATTGGCCGAAAGCGCTATGCGGTCCGTGCAGATATTGGAAGAAGAAAGCGTGCAAGACCTTGTGGTCTCGCTCAAAGCCAATACCGCGAAGACGACAATTGACGCCTATCGAATTGTTGCCTCTCAATGCGACTACCCGCTTCACGTCGGGGTGACCGAAGCGGGTTTCGGCCGAGCGGCGGTGATCAACTCGTGGGCTGGGATCGGCGTTTTGCTGCGTGAAGGGATCGGCGATACCCTGCGCGTTTCACTGACGGAAGATCCAGCGCTCGAGGTGGTCGTCGGCGGTCTGCTTCTTACGTATTTGGGACTGCGGTGAGCTCAATACAGCGTGAAGTTGACCCCACTTCCCAATGAGACCGGCTCCTTTGGCTTCGTGCCCTTCTCGTTTTTGAAAATGTACACCTTCTCCATCGTTGTCAGCGTAATGTCCGGCACACCGTCGCCGGTCATGTCGCCGTCCAACAGGATCTTGCCCGGGGCGTCCATTTCCAAAGTAGCGATGCGCTTTCCTTCTTGATCGAAGACTCCCCGCGAATCCGCAATCACAATTTCTTGATACCCATCGCCGTTCCAATCGACAAGCATGTGGTGTCGGCAATAATCGGCCATGATTTGTCCCAGCAGATCGCCTTTCTCACTGAGTACCCATATCGGACTCTCGCCGCGCGGACGATGGTCGATGTCGACAAGGATTTGCGGGCCGGGAACATTTGGAAATACTTTTCCGATATTGATCGATTCAAAGTGGTGTCCTGTGTTCTCCCAAATCACCCTGCCGGTTCCGTCGATCAATGCGACGTCGTTCGCTCCGCAGCAGGTTAATGCGAGCCGAAATTCCTCCGGGGTCTCGCCGCGCCGGAGGATACGAACGCAGTCGAGATGGCCTCTGTTCTCATCAATCTTCTGCGATTCGAATCGCCAGCGCACGCTGCCGTCCGAATTGAGCATGGCGTATCCGGCGAAGATTTCGTCTTTGCCGTCACGATCCAAATCCATTGGCCGGGGTTGGTGTGCCGTTCGCGCCTGTCCCGGGTTTTCCACCGTCCACAGCAATTCGCCGTCTTGGTTGTACGCCCAGATTTGGCTGTAACGGGTTTTGACCAGAACATCGCTTGCATGTTCCTTGCCCGATAGATTTGCGAATACAAGACAGTCGGACGCCTGCGATGGGATCGGAAATCTCTTACGTTCTTTGCCTGTTTTCCCATCCAGTTCGACAAGGAACCCGTCGGTCAATACAATCACTTCGTTTTTCCCGTCACCATTCCAGTCATAAATCTGACAGGCGACATCGTGATGGAGCTTTTTCCGACCGATTGTCGGATCGCCCCAGCGCCAGATCACACTGCCATCGAGACGTTGCGCGACAGCAGCGCTGGTGAAATGCACGTCGTTTTCGTCGACATTCCGCGCGCTGACAATATCGGCTTCCCCGTCTCCGTCCACGTCGCCGGTCACTACCCACTGC
Source organism: uncultured bacterium (assembly GCA_964612675.1). Taxonomy (GTDB): domain Bacteria; phylum Hinthialibacterota; class Hinthialibacteria; order Hinthialibacterales; family JAKPRU01; genus CAZTDD01. Next base: position 35,584 of record CAZTDD010000006.1, on the reverse strand, counting down.
CCGCTGTATTCAGGGGCGAGAGTGATTTCTTTCCAGGCCTTGATTCGTGGGGCTTTGTCGCCGGGCTCGCCGTGATCGGAGGTATCGAAAAGCAGAGGTTCTGCAGCATACAGCGCCGCAACCGGGAATACAAAAACAAGAAGAAACGTTCGACTTCTCATCATATTTACTCAATCCTTCAGAAGAAGATTCTCTGCAATACTCTCGCATCCTACGAGTATCTTCAGATAAAGCATAGTGTTGCATTCTTGACGACAATGCTCCAGACGGACAGTTTATGCTGAGCGAATTAATTGACATGCTATGAACGGAGAGATAGCCTATCTCAGTTCAGAGACCACAACCTACATGTAGAGACGAAACACAAAACTCTAGACAAAACCCACGATGTCATTCGGGAACAGCCGGATGAAGAGGACGAAGAACTATGAGACATATCCTCGGTACTTTTGTTATTCTATCTACCCTATTTGTTTTTTCCCCCGGACTTGCGAGATGCGAAGGACTTGACGAACTCGACAAATACAACGTTGTCTGGAACACACCGAGCCAGGACGTCTCGGGGACAATGCCCCTTGGAAACGGCGATATCGGTATCAACCTGTGGAGCGAACCGAACGGCGATTTACTTTTCTATATCAGCAAGACGGATTCGTGGAGTGAAAATGGTCGTTTGCTGAAACTCGGACGCGTACGTTTGGCTTTGTCGCCCAATCCATTCACGGAAGAAAAACCATTTCGGCAGACTCTTCGATTGCGGGAAGGAGAGATCGCGATCTCGGCCGGGGGAAACGAGCGACGGGTTTCGCTGCGAATTTGGGTCGACGCAAACCGGCCTGTCATTCGAGTCGAAGCGGAAAGTCCTTCCCCGTTCGAACTGACCACGACATTAGAAGTATGGCGCGACAGAAAACGTCAACTGGAAGGGCAGGAACTCGTCAGCGCGTACGGACTGCAGAATGCGCCGTTTCCGGTTTACGTCTATCCCGATACGGTTTGTGAAGATCAAACGAACCGCATTATTTGGTATCACCGGAATGAACATTCGATTTGGACAAACAACTTGAAACATCAGGGAATGGAGGGTTTCATCGAGCGTTCGAAAGATCCGCTCATGAATCTCACATTTGGCGGATGCATCGAGGGAACCGGGCTCGAGAACGAGTCGCCTGAACGGTTATCGTCAACGCAACCGCAAAGAAACTACACAATTTCGATTTATCCTTTGTGCGATCAAACCGACACGGCCAAGCAATGGTTGGAACGACTCGATGAGAATGTTGCGCAATATTCCGCGAAAAACCTACAGGACGATTTGGTTGAGCATCGCGCGTGGTGGGATGAATTCTGGAATCGGAGTTGGATTTTTGTCTCTGGATCGGAGGATGCGGAGATAGTCACACGCGGTTATATTCTACAGCGTTTTATCAATGCTTGTGCCGGGCGGGGGCGGCACGCCATTAAGTTCAACGGAACGATCTTTACTGTCGACGGGGAAGGTTTCGACGCCGATTATCGACGTTGGGGCGGCCCTTACTGGTGGCAAAACACACGGCTGACCTATTGGCCGATGCTAGCCTCTGGAGATTTTGACCTGATGCAGCCGCTTTTTGAAATGTATCGAGATATGACGCCGCTGGCGGAATATCGGACGAAAGTGTGGTTTAACCACAGCGGGGCGTTTATTGGTGAGACTGTGTATTTTTGGGGGATGTACAATAACGAGAATTACGGCTGGGAACGGCCCGACGACCTGCCTGTTGGTGAATTGACCAATCCTTATATTCGGCGGGAATATACCGCCTCGCTCGAACTTTTGGCAATGATGATCGATTATTATCGATATACGGAAAATAACGGATTTCTTAAGAAACTATTATTGCCGATGAGCGAGTCACTGTTGGAATTTTGGGATAAGCATTACAAAATCGGCGAGGATGGAACGATGGTCATGTATCCCGCGCAAGCGTTGGAAACGTTGCAGGATGCCAAGAATCCAACACCGGATATCGCCGGACTGAAATGGGTGCTCTCCGAATTACTAAGTATCGAAAAAGAGAAAACCGGCCCGGATCGCCGCTCGTTTTGGAAAGATCTGCTCGCGAAAACGCTGCCGCTGCCGATGAAGGAAATGGACAAGGGAGAAGTTATTCTCGGCGCGGAAGAAGTCTACGGTGGGAGGGGGAATTCCGAGAATCCTGAATTATATGCTGTATTTCCGTTTCGGCTTTACGGAATCGACAAGCCGGATCTCGATATCGGACGAAGAACCTTCCGTCAGCGAACCGTGAAAGACAACAAGGGATGGCGTCAGGACGAAATACAAGCGGCATATCTTGGTTTGACGAAGGTTGCTCAGGAATACCTCGTCGATCGTGCAAAGAATAAACATGACGGAAGCCGATTTCCGGCGTTTTGGGGGCCGAATTTCGACTGGATACCGGACCAGGATCACGGCGCCAACCTGGTAAACGCACTCCAAACCATGCTGCTGCAAGCAGATGGTGAGCACATCCTTCTATTTCCCGCGTGGCCTGCAGACTGGGATGTTGATTTCAAACTGCACGCGGCTTTCCAAACCATTGTCGAGGGAATCTATCGAGACGGGGAAGTCCATGAACTGAAAGTTACTCCCGAGTCGCGTGCAACGTTGTTGCCCTTTCTCCGAGGAACGAACGCATCTGCTGACGATCTTGACACGTGAGATTGCCTCTGATACAAGGGTCAGTTGTGTCTGTTCAACCCCAGGAAGGTATATAGTGTGCCGTTTCCTGATACAGGGGGCCTACGATGCAGGCTCGGGGGCGAGAAGAACCGCCGCACACCAAAGAGACTTCCTCTGTTCCCGCAAATTCAGGAGAGAGTCCTTCCAGCCGGTCGTCGGAGACCGTTGATCCCGATCCGCCCACAACCAGCCACGGAAAACAAGACGATCATAGCCACGATGACGCATTGGAAGCTCTCCTGCGCCAAAAAGAAGAAATCGAGCAGAAGATCAGCGCGATTGTCCCCACCTTGACTGTTATGTTCATGGACCTTTGTTCTTCCTCGAAGATCTTTTATGACCGGGGGGATTTCGAAGCGTACAAGGTCGTCCAGCGGTTTCGGAATACATGTCTCTCCAATATCTACCCCCATAACCCCGAATTTGTGGACTTGAGCGGTGGAGATCAGATCTTGGTCGGATTCGCCGAGAGTCACGTCTGTATCGGTGCGGCTGTCGCTGCTCTCTCTGCCCTTGTAGAGAACAATCGGGAATTGAGAAAACAGGACCACAACACCATCGTGGTCGATGCCAGCGTTGGCATTCATTGCGGTCATGTGATGTACAGCGAAGGCAATCTGAAGCAATGTACTGTCCTGAATTTCGGCAAACGCCTTCAGGACAGTGCCGACCGAAACCAGATATTCATTTCACAGGCCGTGTTCGACAGTTTAGGCGGCCGCTCAAAACACAGGATCATCGCCCACGGGCCTCGAAGTTTTAAGAATATCCCGAAACCGCAACCGGTTTATGAAATCGACTGGGGCGCAGACGTCGCTTCCGCCCATCGAAGCGGTGTTCTCTTCAACACGCCCAAGGGACCGACAAGTGTTCACCACGGATCGAATATTCCTCGTTCCTATCAAGAGACGGCTCTAACGGGAACGCAGGGGACAGTGCCGCATCTCGAAACGGGCGGCGATTCCGTCTCCACTGAGGGGCACCCGCCCCCCGTGTCCCATTCCGTGCAAGACCAGACGCACCAACCTTCTTCGGCCAACGAGGTTTCTGTAGCTACCCGCGAGGATCTTGGTGACGTTACATCAATTGGAGAAGCCATCGCCTGCGCTCCCGACGGCGTTGAGATCGTAATCCAACCGGGTAACTACGAGGAAAACGTCGTTGTTGACCGAGATGACATTACTCTCAAAACCCTTCCGGATACCGAGGTAAGGATCGTCCCGGACAACGGTGTCCCGCTTCGGATCACGAAAGCGAAGAATGTTCGGATCAAGGGGCTGGCACTTGCAGGCAAATCAACCAACGCAGAGCAGATCGCAGGCCTCCAAGTGGATCACGCCAGACAAGTCACGATTGAGGACTGTGCGATTCAGCGGTCGCGAGGGAGTGGTTGTTTCATTTACGGCAGCGGCACCGTCACATTCAAGAACACGAAGGTCGAGAATTGCCGAAGGGGAGGGATGTACGTCTCGCACCTTTCTCATGTCGAATTGGACGATTGTACGATTACAGACAACGGCGGTTTCAAAGGTCAGGGTTCCAACGTTACAGGTTTTGGCCTGCTTGTGAATCTCGGATCCAGGGCGGGCATCAAACGAACTGTCGTGGGAGGGAATGAAGGTCCGGGCGTTGCCGTTGTCGGAAAGAGCTCCAGGTTTGAAGCAACAAGGTGCCTCATCCAAGGGAATGGCGTAACTAGGATCAAGCCGGGGGTCTACGCCGAAAATGCGGAGGGATCGGTCAAACAATGTGAGATTATCGATAATGGCGGCCCGGGAGTACATGCCAAAGGTGGCGTTCTCAGCGTTAGGCGAAACAAGATTTCCTATAACGGGGCTCTCTGCAAACCGCCGCAACCCGGGATCCTATTTACAAATAGTCCGAGAAGCGATGCTCGATGGAACAGCTTTCACGGAAATGGTGTCGACGACGCCAAATGGGTGAAACCCAAGAAACCACCCAACGAGCCCCAAGAAAGCCAGGAAGAAATATCCAATGCAGCAAGTGAACACAACGAAGAAATCCTGGGTAGCCTGATGTGGTACAAATACCTGAAGGTGGGGGAACGAATCAAACGTCCAAAAGACCGGCCCAAAGAAGATAATAGGACTGCAAATACAAAAGAGTAACTTCGAGACTGACTACACAACGATCGTAACGTAGGCCGGATGGGATCGTGTGAATACAAGGATTCCCTCGGAGATACGATACGTGAAAAGTCTCCGCTGGAATCGCATGTCTGGATTGGGACAAATGACTTCTCGGTTCAGTGGCACTAATCTGAACATCGCCTACCTGGTTTCCGAATTCGACAAGCTCATTCGAGAAAGCAAGGCAAGGGAGCTGGGCCTGTCTCCCGATGAGGTGGTCAGTGATGTGCTGGCTGGGAGACGCGTTTACCTGCCTCGCAGGAAACAGGCGCGACGTATCAAGAAACAGCGGGAGGTAGTCAGTCGATATCGAGAAGAACAGCGGCAAAGAGAACAGGAAGAAGAGTTCACAGAAGATCGGCCTCGGATCCAGCGGGCCATTCGAGGCGGCGAAAACAGCATTGTGGCGGAGATGCAACACCGGCTGGAAGACTGTGAACGATTGGGAGGATTGGTCGCTGAGTTCGGCGGAATCGGAGACACCGAAAAACAAGCCCTGAAATCCAACCTGGCGCAATCCGCCAATAACGCCATCCGTTCCGGCAGGGAATTGCTGGAGATTGAGGCGAATATCGAATTGAAAAAGGGAACCAATCCGTTGTTTGGCTTTCGAGACGCGATGCGTCAGCAGGCCGCAACCGCGCAAGAATCCCCGGAACAGAAAGAGGCCACCCGCTCACCTTCAAGCAGCACGCCGCAGCCGGGTCAACAAAAATCCACGAGCGACGATCTCTCTGCCGACATTCAAAACGCGTTACAGAACCGAGACCGATTGTTACACGAGCAGCTGAACCTCATGCAAACACAGATGGATCTCTGCCTCAGATGGGGACAGGCGCTGAGGACAGCGGCACGCAGTGTACGCACCGGCAATATCGGAACCGACCTTCTCAACAAAATCAATCAAACCTGCGAGGTTGTTGGGAAACAGATAGACAACATTCGAGGATTCGAATTTCAACAGACCGCACAGGATTTGGACGAGACAAAGGATGTCCAGCTGGATAATCGGATCCTCAACAGAGAAATCTCGGAGCTGCGTGGCGCCATAGACGGAATCGCCGCTCCGCTGGATCGGTTGGAGAACCTCCTGGACGAAGTGAAGACGGGTCGGGAGAGCGGGGAGAATAGGTGAATCCTACGACAAAAGAGACGGCCCTGTCGAAGGCCCTTTGGCTTCCGTTAGGCCTCGTTCTGTTCTTGACGTTCCAGCAGATCACACGGGACAGGGGCCACCGCGATCGAGGCAGGCAACGGCATTGGCGGTCCGACCTCTGAAGGGGAGAGTTTCCCTTCACCGATGCGCACAGACTCCATGACCTATGGTTCCCCTTTGAGGATGAGAATGGAAACCTCTTTGGCACGGCCCATAGCCTAAATGACTCAAAAGCGAAGTTGGAAAAGGAACAACGTTTACTCTGTCGTTTCCACATTGATTCTGCACGTCTCACACGGAACGATTATGTCTCGATCTGTTCAATCCATCCCCAATACGGCTCTATCGGCAGGGCGGGACGGGGATCGAAATCCTGATACAACTCGATCCAGCGATCTCCATTCTGACGTGAGCGTCTCGCACTCATAATTCCCTCGATCACCTTTTCTTGCGACGCGAATCGGCGAATGCCTTCAGCGATGATTTCCTCGACGGCGTTTCCCACAGTAACCGCCCGGTTCGCACGGATCTGTAGATCCCTGCCATGGAGCATCGCGTCCTCGGGAGAGAAATCGCCCCAGACCGCGTAAATCAGGGTTGAGCGGATTCGCGTTGGGGTACCGTATTGTGCGAGAATGTTGTCACCCGCCTGCGGACCGTCATACGCACCCGACCGATGGGTTGCCTCGTGATCGATATGTTCGCGATAACCGTTTGGAATAACGATCCGTGTCGCACCGAGCTTTCTCAGCGTTCCAACGACTTTCGTCAGGGTCCCTTCATCACCCCATGGCATTACCCACCCGAGGTGTGGCATCGCGCTGAAATCCGGTAGATCCAGACGAACGATCCGCTCCGGCTCCAGTCCTAAAACGCTATACGCGTCCAGCGTCTCAGCCCGCCGCCGCTCAACAATCGTGGCGGCCTCTTCCGGGGTGCTGTATCCAGCTCTTCCGTCGCAGAAAATCATGACGGTAACCGGGCAATGAATCTCTTGCAGCGCGTGAATCAGATACCCGGCCCCTAAAATCCCATCGTCATCATGGGGTGAGAACACGACGACATGCTCCGAGCGGGGATCGAGTCCAGGAAGAAGGAGCTCGATTTTGTCGCCGCTTTTCTTTTGCTGAAGGTCATAATATCGAATACTCATAGTGAATCCCTCGACATGTTGGCATACAAACGGCAGTATGGCATGTTTATTTAGAGAGGACTATGCAAACCAGATCGAACAGTCGGCAAATCGCTGCCGGTGGAGGAGCGAACTCCCGCTGGTCCAGGAGTTGGACTCCGGGACCAGCCGGTTTGAAGGGAGAAGCGATCCAAATGGTAAAGCGCGATCATTTGTTCGTTCCGAACAAAATCGATTATGTCAGGGGAAACCGTCCGAAGGTGGATTGTATTCTGTGTGCGGTGATTCGACGGGATGAAGCGGTCGAGAAGCTGGAGGTTTTCCGAGACGACCTTTTTTGTATCACCGTCAACCTCTATCCCTACAATCCGGGGCATTTGATGCTCGTTCCGTTGCGTCACATCTGCGACCCGCGAGAGTTAACCGACCAGGAGGCGATGCGCTCCCACGAGCTTCAGTCGCGCTGTATGAATGTACTCGACGAGCTTTACCATCCGCATGGATTCAACATCGGGTACAATCTCGGGCCGTTCGGAGGGGCCAGCCTCGAACATTTGCATCTGCATATTGTGCCTCGGTTTAGGAATGAAATCGGATTTATGGACGTTATCTCCGGCGCAAGGACTTTCGTCGGCGATCCTCTGGACATGGTGAAACGAATTAGTCGCGCATTCGAGATGAGCGAGTAATTAGCATACTGTCTGATGAATGGCACCGTGCATCGTCATGGCGAGCGAAGCGAAGCAATCTCGATAAGTCACGAGATCGCCACGTCGCTCCGCTCCTCGCGATGACGGTCGCCAGGACTGAGTCAGAACATTCGAGGCAGAAGGATCAGAACATTAGAGGCAGGAGGAGACGATGAACAAGGTTCTTATTCCAACGGGCGATGCGGTCGAAGGACTTGAGGTGATGTATCCCTATCAACGGCTTGTGGAGGCGGGGTACAGCGTCCACATCGCTGCGCCGTCGAAGAAGACGATCCAAACAGTGGTTCACGATTTTGAGCCGGGCTTTGATACGTACACCGAGAAACTCGGGTATCGAGTCAATGCCGATGTCGCCTTTGCGGCGGTGGATCCTTCGCAGTATGTCGGGCTTGTCCTGCCCGGCGGCCGGGCACCGGAGTATATCCGGAACGACAATTCTCTGCACACCATCGTTCGGCACTTTCTGGACAATCAGAAACCGGTTGCGGCGATCTGTCATGCGGCGTTGATCCTGATCGCACTGGATGCGGTACGGGAGCGAACATTGACCGCGTATCCCGCTTTGCAACCCGATGTCGAGCGCGCGGGCGGACGATTCGAGGACCGCGAGGTGGTGGTGGACGGGAATCTGGTAAGCAGCCGCGCCTGGCCGGATCATCCGGCGTTCATGCGTGAATTTCTGCGGTTGCTGCCGGGTGCGTGAGGTGGTGCTGAATTGACTCGCCTTGTTGTCGAATGAACCACAAAGACACGAAAGGGGAGTCACGAAAACACGAAAAAACGGGAACAGAACCCGAGTGCTTTAAAGATAGCCGGCAAGCTGACCCTTCTTCGGCGTCTAAGAAGGGTGCCACCCCCAACTCCGCTTGGGGGTGGCCCTGAATGAAATAACCGAGTCTCGACAATGACAAAGCCAAACCCCGTCCCCATAATCGGTGTCTGCGGCGGTACCGGATCGGGCAAAACCACGCTGGTTGAACGCGTGCAACAAAGGCTCGGTACGCCGGACTTGTTGCTCATTCATCAGGACCGCTATTACCGCAATCTGGACCACCTCCCCAAAGCCGAGCGGGACTGGCGCAACTTCGACCATCCCGATTCGTATGAGCGAACGCTGCTTCTTGAACATCTCGCACAACTTAGAGAGGGATGTTCGATAGAAGCGCCTGTCTACGATTTTCGTACTCACACGCGGACGGGATCTGAGACGGTCGGTCCGGCACGTGTGGTGTTAGTCGAAGGCATTTTGCTTTTTGCGGATGACGAGTTGAGGAATTGTTTTGATTTGCGTGTGTTTGTGGATGCGCCGGATGACCTGCGGCTATTACGCCGGATTGATCGTGACCAGCGCGAGCGGGGGAGGACGTTAGATTCAGTGCGATTCCAGTATCTCGACACGGTTCGTCCGGGGCATGAGCTTTATATCGCACCCGCGAAAGCCTACGCCCATCTCATTGTAAACGGTACTCAGGAATTCGGTCCGGTAGTCGACTTACTTGCGGCGTGGATTCATACGAAGTTGTGTTGATTGCGGTTGGCATGCGCTCGCCGCGCATCCCGCGCCTTCATTCACTCCTCCGCACACGCCATCAGAACCCCTTCCATGACATTCTGGACGTTTAAGTACCGGTCGATCCCATCAAGACCGTCAACAGCCGTTTCGAATGCGCGGATGATCCGGTCCGGATCGACATCCTTCCACAGCGACTGAATCGCGTCGGTTCGGTCTACGTTCAGAAAAAGTCCTCCATTGCCCGCCGACGAACAGATCAATGCATCCCGCAGAATACTCAGCAACGCCAAGAGCCGTTCTTTTGCCGCTTCACGATCTCGTCCCCACGCCTGCGTCGTACGCGGGATGGCCAGGCGACTGCCCGTGCGCAGTTCTTTCAACAAATCTAGAATCTCGTCCCTTCGTTCCAGCCAGGTCTCTTCGAGCAGGTTCCGTGCTTGCCCGATTCGCCCCCCCGATACACGCGCTAATGTCGCAGCCATCTCTCGATCGACATTCGCGGTCTCACACAGCTCGTCGGCAACCTCTTCCGGCGATAATGGGGCCAGCCGAATTCGTTGACAACGGGAAATCACCGTGGGCAGCATCGCGCTGATATTGTCGGTCAATAGAACGAAAATCACATGCGGGTATGGCTCTTCCAGAATCTTGAGCAGACTGTTCGCCCCTTCCTGCCGCATCCGTTCCGCCTGGCGGAGAACGAATATTTTGTAGCGGCCTTCATGGGGGGACGAAAGTGCGATGGATTGCATCGTGCGCAGCTGGTCGATTTTGTAGAACGCACCTTCGGGTTCAAGGATGAATACGTCCGGGTACACACGGGCCTCGATACGCTTACAAACGCTGCACGTTCCACAGAAGTCGGTGTCCTCTTTTTCACACATAATTGCCGAAACGAACGCCAGCGCCATCGGTTCCTGCTCCGAACCAGGCGGCCCGTAAAAGAGATAGGTCCCTCCAATGCGCCCGGCTTGGATCAACCGCGCGAGACATTCTTTCATCAATTGTTGACCGCGTATTTGGGACCAGGGCATCGAAGTCTTCTCTCAATCAGGTTGCAGCCGCTTCGGAACGAACGCCTTCATTCTTTCGAGGAAACTCTGCGTGCGCTCTACCAGATGAGCCACTTCTTCGGTATCGAATTGTGTCAACTCCCGGTAATCTCCCTCCTGACGATTCTGAAAAAGCCGACTGTAGAACTTACCCCACTCATCGGAGAGATCTCCAGTTTTCACTAAATGCTGGTGGAGTGCGTCGCGCACCCCTGAATGCCGTTTGAACTCGAGTCCACGATTCAACAAAACAGCACTAGCTGAATAAAAACAGGCATAGTACACCCGGTTCACAGTGAAATGCAGCCGCCCGGCATCCAGCTCGGACTTCGCCGATGCCAGCGATTCCTCCGCCATTCGCAGCCAATACTTGACCGCCGTCTCACTCGCCTGGCTCGGTGTCACAACCGTACACCTTCCTTTTCAATTTCCTTCTGAATCGGCAGGACCTGGTAGATACCTTCTGTCCATTCCTCGGATGACAGAATCATCGTATTGAAAATGACCGACCGCTTTATCTCAACTTCGTACAACATATCGATAATACCGACCTCTTCCTGTCGAGACAGCTTTCGCGACGTCAGTAAAAGCAAATCGATATCGGATTCCTCATCATCCGTGCCGCGAGCTTTCGAGCCGAACAGAATGACCTCGTCTATCGGATACCGTTCGCGAAGAAGCCGTGCAGCTTCCTCGATAGCGTCCCGATCCTCGACACTGAGCGGGATATCCTCGATATTCTTCATGGCCTTCCTCTCAGAGAGGGCAATGGCCGTCGTGACGACTACTTCGATGGCGGCCGCCATGGTTCGTCTTTGTACATGCCCCGCAGGGTGAAAAGCTGGATCAACCCGCGATTAACGAGCATTTCTCCCGCGCCGAGACCCGCGATGGTCGCGTCACTTGCCCCATACCCGGCATGAGCCGCCGAAACGATGTCGGGGAAATACCAATTCGGCCAATCCTGTATCGTGTTGTCGGTATAACCGACCAAATAGACGTTTGGCAGCTCGGCACGCTCCCTTAGATATTTTTGATAGTAGATAAACGGCTCCCCCGGTATCGTGACCAGCCCAAGCGAACCGTTGATGAGAAGCGATGTTACACCGAATGTGAGCCTTTCTTCTTTCTCCCACCGGTGGTTTGTTTCGATTGTATCCGAGGTTGCCTTCAGACTCTCCGAACGAGCGGATTTCGATTTCATCACGTCGAGTGTTTTGATCACTTCATCCGCGAGGATCTCCCCCATCGTTTTCACCAATGGGAAATCCTTCTCCGGCTCGCCGGTTCGGGCAAGAAACAAAGGATTGATATCGCCTCCGCATCCCTGGAGGAACAGGCAGTAAACGCCTTCTCCCAATTCCCTTTCGATCTTGTCTCGCATCGCTCCGACATAGTCGGCGGAGATCTTGCGGTTTCGCGGTCCCAGTACCACGGGATGGCAGGCGTAATGGACCATCACCGCCCGTACTGCGCCCTTGTCATCTTCGATCCGAATGACACCGACCGTTGGATCGACCGGTCCATAGGGGATTCGTTCTTCGTTGTTGAAATGAGTGATATTCAAACCGTCCGGGCCACGCACGAGTCGGTTGTAGCCGAGTTGGATGTCGCCTTCCCCGGCAGCAAAGTACGCAGGGAACATATCCTCCTCGGCTTTCTCGATTGCGGCGGCGGTCCGTTCCTCGACCGTATCGAGCCATGTCTCACCTTTGTTCGGAAAATCCTTTTGATAAAGATTCGGCCCCGCGTGGGTATGGCTGCAGCAGAGCAGTAGATGGGAAAACCCATCTTCCCGTACCTTTTTTTGCAGCTTCGGCGACTGGAATTCGCAAACATCCCATGTCACCAGCGCGATACGAGTTTCGTCGGATTCGAGCACAAGAACGGTTGCGTACAGGGGATCGTGAACACCGTCCGTCGTATCGGCACTGGCGTATCCCCACGGTCTTCCGCCAATGGGCGGTGTGATTTCGATCCGGGATAATCCCGCTCGAATGGCTGCGTCTGCGACGGCGGACGGTGGGCTGCAGAAAAGGAGACAGGCAAATCCCAGAATCGAAAGAAGCAGCAAAGCAAGTCGACGATTTCCGGTCAAACGCCAATTCTGTCGGTTCACGATTCACCTCCGTGGTGTCGAACAACGGACCGATCTTTACTCCTACGCTGTTTATCACTTAGTCGAATCGGCCCGGCTGTGCATTTTGGATACGACGACACATTAGTCACGATTCCCACTCCCGTCAATTGCCTGCACAAGCCTCACTCCTCTTAACCTCCCCCCTTCGGCGGGCTCAGGACAACGCCCGATCTTCGGGGGAGGAAAGGAAAGAGCATCTTTACGCTGTGTTCTCCTCCAAGCCTGACGCAATCGCAAAAAGTCGAAAGTCGGTATCGGAAGTTCCCTCTCCCCCCGGGAGAGGGTTAGGGTGAGGGGCGATCATTGCACTCGATTCGGGCAGTATGATTCGCTTGTGTATTCGCCAGACACAGCAAATCAAGCAGAGGCAAAAGGTGTTTGTGATGACAGGAATTCATTAAATACAGAGGGAGGGGTGACGCAAAATGCAAAGATCCCTCACCCCGCCCTCTCCCAGAGGGAGAGGGGGAAGAACTCCGCCGGACTTTTTGCGACGCCGTCAGCTTTGAGTCCAAACCAGAAACCATAAACTAGAGACTATAAACCAGGAAGCCGGAACCACGAACCCGGAACCACGAACCCGGAACCAGGAAGCCGGAACCCGGAAGCCGGAACCAGGAACCCGGAACCAGGAACCCGGAACCAGGAAGCCGGAACCACGAACCCGGAACCACGAACCCGGAACCACGAACCACGAACCACGAACCAGTAAGAAGGATCGAAGATGAATCAACCCCGTTCGAGCCCCACGATGACACTCAAAGAAGCGACGGGAATTGCGCGGAACATGTTTCTGTCCGGCTATCACTGTTCTGAGGCGATTTTCGCAGCGATCGCTCAATCCTGGACAGACGATTATGAGCCGCGGCTGCTGAAGATGGCGACGCCATTCGGTGGGGGCATCGCGGAGCAGGCCGACCTCTGCGGGTGTGTCGCCGGAGGAGCGATGGTTTTGGGACTTCTGTACGGCCGGGAATCGACAGAAGAGAATACGAGTGTACTTTGGTCAGTTACCGAGCGGTTTCATAAGCGGTTTCGAGATGAACTGGGCTCGACCTCCTGCTTCTACTTTACAAAGGGCAACTTTAATAAGGTGAACTACTTACGTTGTCACCGTCTTGTCTCGAAAACTGTTCGTATCCTGTGGGAGCTCATTGAGGAGCAACAGTCGAAGAGTGACTCGCACACGAGTTCACCCTGAACGCCGTCCGATTCGCGCTTCTCCCGCCACCGGCGTGACTTGCATTGAAGTGGATTTATGTGCCTTTATAGTATCTACGTCCAGAATGGATACTTACAGAGCGGGCTTATGAGCGAAATAGCACGAATACATCCGAACGTACCTCTGTTGGAAACCCCGGTGCAGGAGACCCTGCCTGCCGCAGACGGCTCCCGGATTGCATGGCAGGAACCGCGTCGCATCCTGTTTCGGAGAATTGTGCGCCGAGACGGAACGATCATCGATTTTCGACGCACGGAGATTGTCGAATCGATCCGCGATTGTCTTTCACAGGCGGGGCAGCCCATCGATACCGCCGAGGAACTGACTGACCGGGTGATCATTTTTCTGGCGAACCGATTTGAAGACCGCTTGTTGTCGACTACGGATGTCACGATGGCGGTGGAAACAATCTTGCTGCGTAGCGGGCAGCCGGAAGCCGCCCGGGTGTACGCCGAGTCTCGGCGGCAGCTCCCTCCTCGGGTGGATGGAAGCGATGGGAATCGCTGGCCTTGGGATCGAGCCCGCATCGTTGCCGCACTCTGCCGGGAGACCGGTTTGGACGTATCGATTGCCGAGGAGATCGCCCGCGAGGTCGAGCACTCGATTATTCAAGCACGACTGGAATCGGTTACCGCCCCGCTTGTCCGGGAACTGGTGAATATGCGGCTCCTTGAGCGCGGATTGGACGAAACCCGAAGGAAACACGCCCGGCTTGGCTTGCCCGCGCACGATGTGCTCCGTCGCGTGGTTACGGATCTTTCCTCCCCCGACATTGCCTCTGAAATCGGTCGGGATGTGCTTTCCCAGCTGACGTTCCAGCAAATGCTTCCAAAGGGAGTTGCCGACCTGCATCGGGAGCATATCCTCTATGTTCATGATACGGATTTCTTTCATCTCCCACGTGCCCGACGATGTCAGATGGCGCAGTTCTTGCAGCTGGATTCCACCCCGAGATCGGTTGTGAAACGGCTTTTCGCGGAGAGGACGAAGGTCAGTCATCATTTGACGATAGCGTGCGAACCCGCCGCGAATGCATCCCTCCAACAGGCGGAATGGTGGATTGGGTTCTTCCAATGCCTGTCTCTGCTTCCTGACGGACCGGTTATCGAACTCGAGATTCCCGGGTCCAGAGGCGCGCCCCAGGCTCTTTCCTGCATCCTCGATGCGGCGGCATCCGTCGCGGAAGAATGCGGTTGCCTATCCACGTTTTTGCAGATCGTTTTGGTGGTGAACGATGAGAAAGCCGTTCCGCTTGGGGCGGCGGCCGCATGTTGGAAAGCGGGCCTTCTGTCACTTGAGGTCAGAGACCATTGCGGTGTCACCGGACAAGCCGAAGAGTATAAGTTTTCGATCGATATGGGCCATTTCTGTAGTGAATTCGGCGAAGATATCCACCGCATCGGAGAGGAGCTGCACGAGCTCCTGAAGTTGATTGGACAAGCCGCCACGGCTCCAATGCGGGTAGCGGAGACCTTCCGGCGAGCCGGTCAGTCGCTTCTCTGGGTTGAGCCAATCCCCTCCGCACCAATTCAGCTGGGAATCTGCGGGATCGAGCAGGCCGTGCAATGGATCGGACCGGACGGATGGAGAGACCTGGCGCAGTCGCTGCGGGATCTGCGTGAACATCAGCCGTTTCGGGAATGCCGCGTCCAATTCGCGGAATCCATCGGTGAATCCGTGCGGGCGTGGTTCGGCACTAAGCCTGCCGTCCCCATCTCCGTTGGCGGAATCCCGGGTCTTTTTGACGGAAGGGAAGAAGGAGATCCCTGGAAGGACCTGGGGCCGATCTCTCGATTTCAATCCGTCTCCGAGGCGAAACTGTCTCGGGCCCTGTTGAAGGATTTTCTGCGGTCCGGATCGGATGTCCGGTGGGGGTACGCAGCCAGGATTGCATGGTGCGACCATTGCGGGAAACCGTCCACACCGAAATCGGGCAGCTGCCCGGCATGCGGGTCTACGAAGATCAGCCAGGCATCGCGGTCGGGATGGTTTGTCCGCGAAACACAGTCCCCGTCGGACAAGACAGCAAGCTGAGCCGCCGAGCTGCCGAAAAGAAATTCAATCAAAGCTTGACTCCGCTCTACTTTGCGTTAACTTTTATGAATAGAAGTACACGAACACGCACCCCCGAGGAGGGGCGACTTCCCCCCAACGCCGAACCGGTCGCTCCTCCTCTCCCCTTCATAAAATCAGAAATCTCCCAGACGTTCAAAAGCGCGAATCATTGCTTGCGTACCTAAACGGCCGCCTCCCATAGCTTCGACCGACGTAAAGAGCTGCTGGGCGAGCGCGGTTCCCGGAAGCGGAACCGACGCGTTCCGGGCGGCTTCCATCACCAACCGCAGATCTTTCTGAATCAATTCAACCATGAAACCCGGATCAAGGTCGCCCTCGACGATCTTTGGCCCCAGGTTCGCCAGCGCCCAGGACCCCCCGGCTCCCTGCGTGACCACTTCCAACATCTTTCCCGGGTCCAGTCCCGATTGTCGGGCCAGTGAAATACACTCACATACCGCTGTCATCCCGACCGCACACATGATTTGGTTACAGAGTTTTGTCGTTTGCCCCATGCCAACGGGGCCACACAGCGTGATCGTTTTCCCCATCGCTTCCAGGTAAGGTTTGCAGGTCTCGAAGACACCCGGCTCACCGCCGACCATAATGGACAGTGTACCTTTCTGTGCTCCGACGTCTCCGCCGCTTACCGGAGCATCGAGAAAAGAGACACCTTTTTCAGCGAGTGTCTCAGCGATGCTGCGTGTTCCAGTGGGCGAGATTGTGCTGTTGTCAACAACCATCTGCCCGGCACGCGCGCCGTGGATGACACCGTTCTCGCCGAGCAGGACCTCCTGAACGTCCGGTGTGTCCGTAACGTTCGTGAAAATCACATCCACATGTTCCGCCAGTTCTCGCGGTGTGTCGTATACATCGGCACCGTGGGCGGCGGGTTCTTCGGTTTTTGCTTTTGTTCGGTTGTAGACCGCAACAGGGAACCCGGCTTTCAACAGATTGAGTGCCATGGGTTTTCCCATGATTCCCATCCCTATATACCCTAATGTCTTTTTCTTTTTTTCTTCACTCATTGCCATGTTAACCTTTCCTACTGAACGGGTTGTTTACGGAGTGGTTGGTCCACGAGTACTACCCCTGGACCGACGAGATTGAAAGAACTCGGTTTTGTGAAAAACGTTTACTCGTCGATCGCAGCAACTCGACATGCCGACCCGGCACGGCCGCCTGATGGAATGCTCTTCACCTCAAAATGGACTGACATGCTCTCTTCCAAACTCTCCCAAACCAATCCCTGTTCCAGCTCGCTCAAATGAAAGAAATAATCGTTTCCGTCATCCGCCGCGATAAACCCGTAGCCTTTTTCCCGTTTGATCGTTTTGATATTTCCGCCGAGCAACTCCTGCGGGGAATTGTCACTGGATTGGCCGGCAAATTCCGGTTCGCACAGTAGATCGGGGTCGGCCACCGCGTCCTCCATCGCGGCGCGCTGTTCCTGGAAGACCTTGCGGCAGGTGTCGCAGTAAAATTTCTGCCCTTTTCGGGGACGGAATGTGGTCCACACGTAGCGCTCACCCGAATGGTAAGGGGATTCACAAAGCAGCTGTTGGGGTTGATAACGTAACTCGAGCTTCTCCAGCATATCGTCAAGCCAGATCACGTCAGTGTCACGCACTCCCGCTCGATCCTCGGAATCGAAGAAAATCGAGGTACAGCATCCCCGGATACTCACAATTGCGACTCGTTTTCCCAACCGGCGAGCCGCCTGAAAAACAGGTACAAAATCCCGATCCCCGACAACGGCAATGGCGATGTCGTACGCATGCGGCATCGCACCGTTGAAAAGAATCGATGAAGCAAGTGCGATATCGACGCATTTCTCTTTCGGCTCGAAATGGTCTGAAGGTCCGCGATCGTCAGGACGTAGCCTGCGTCCGTAGTAATTGATCGGAAATACCTCCACGTGATAATGGAACTCTTCTTTCAGCATGCTGTAGAAATCGCGACGACGACGCACGGCATCTTCATCCGCCGGATCGTAATTCTCCGCGATGCTGCCGAACAGATGAGTTCGTACCAAATCCATAGCGGTATTTCCCAGCTGTTCGCCGACCGCCTCCGCCAATGTCATAGGAAGCAAACCGTAATCGATATGAAAATCCGGGTCACCGCGCAGTTGAGCCAGTTTATGGATATTTGCGTACAACCATGTTCCATCAATGAATATCATTATTTTCAACATATGCTTTACTCCGGATATTTATATTTCGATTGTAATAAACTGAATCTGAAGGGTGGGTCAGGCTTCACCACGGTCGATTGACAAACACCGTGTAAAGTATCTCGCTAACCCATCCTCCGTAACCGATCAATACAGCTACTCCAAGGTCGATGTCAGGCCAACGCCATTTATCTTTTCCGTTTACCTCCTCAATTGAACATGTCTGTATCTCATGGCTTATTGTTTCGGCATCAGGTGGCCCACACACAGCATGTTTTCCTGAAGATACCGCCGGAATCGGTCGGGGATCTCTTCCGCCTCGATCGACCGGATCATCTCGGGATACCGGATTATGTAGTCGATCCCGGAAAGCAGGTGGGACGAACCGTAGGTATGGGCCATTGCCGAGACGGTTTCGTTCGAAAAGGCATAATCGGCAAGCGCCATGTGTTTGACACGACGGAGTTCCTCCTCATCAGGAGGCGTTTCGGCCAATCGATGGAGCTGCTCGTGAATGTGCTTTTCCACTTCCGCCAGATTCTCCGGGTCGGTTACCGCTTCCACGATGAAAAGACCGGCTTTTGCCTGAGACCAGAGCGAAACGCTCACGCTGGAAACCAGTCCCAACTCCTCCTTCAATAGGCCATGCAATCGAGACGAGCGTCCTTCTCCGAGCAGGACCGACGCCAAATCCAGAATCGCCTCGTCTCTTGAGCCAACAACGGTCGGCGTAGGATATCCCAGAAGAAGATAACTTTGGTTCACGTCCATGTGCAATTGAAGATGTTGCGGTGAGCCAATTGCCTCGAATGGAATATCGTCGGGGAAACGGGAGGCAGTGGACATCCCTTCGAAATAGCTCTGCATTTGATCCCGTACCTCACCGATCGATACATCGCCGACGACAACCACCGTGATGTTTTCGGGTACATAACGGGTTTGGAGAAATTCCCGAAATACATTCTGGTCGATTCGCGACAGTGTCTCGAATGTGCCGAGAATCTGACGGCTGTAGGGGCACCGGCTGAATGCGAGAGAATTATAGTCCTGATAAAACTTTGACCACGGGGTATCTTCGTGGCGTTTTATCTCTTCGTAGATAACCTGGCGTTCGCTTTCGATCTCCACCGGATCGAACACCGGAAAACGGAGGGCATCGATCAATACTTCTGAAGCGCGCCGCCAACCGGGAGAAGGAACCACGACATAATAATGGGTGTAATCCCAGGCAGTTGCGGCGTTATTGTATCCGCCGAGTCTCTTGATGGCCTGATCCATCTCTCCAACCCCCAATCGCTCGGTGCCTTTGAAAAACATGTGTTCATAGAAATGAGACAGCCCGAGATACGGGTCCGGATCGCCCGCCGCACCGACCGATATCCATACATCGATCGCCACGATGGGAACGGTACGGACCTCTTTGTGAATCAGGGTCACACCGCAAGGAAGATGCTCTTGTGTATACGACTCAAGAGGGTTGGTATTCAATGTCATTATTCGGAATCCGGAAGTCTTTTTTGGAGCGATTCGGTGCCTGCGACGAGGCAGCTTGCCTCGAACAGCGAGGTACGGTTTTCTCCACAGTCCGCCCACCAGCCGTCGAGGATGTTGTAGGTTAACGTCCCTTCCTGGATATAGGCGTTGTTCACGTCGGTGATCTCGAACTCTCCGCGGGCCGAGGGCTCCAGCCGGTCGATAATCTCGAAGACCCGGTTGTCGTAAAGATACACACCAATAACGGCATACTGTGAATCCGGCTTCGAGGGTTTCTCTGTGATTTTTACAATGCGTTGTCCGTCTATCGTCGGTACGCCGTACTGTTCCGGATGGTCCACCTCTTTCAAAAGGATTCTCGCTCCACGTTCCTGTTTTTTGAAATTATCGACGGCTTCTGCAAAACTCTTCTCGATAATATTGTCGCCGAGCATTACAACCACGCGGTCATCTCCGACAAAATCACGGGTCAAGGAGATCGCGTCGGCGATTCCGCCCTCACCTTCCTGGTAAACATACGAAAGCCGCCTCAAGCCGAATTTCTTGCCGTTCCCAAGCAGGCGGATAAAATCGCCCGCGTTATTCCCGCCCGTGATAATCATGACATCGTCGATTCCGGCATCGACCAGCGCCTGGATCGGGTAGTAAATCATTGGCCGGTCGTACACCGGGAGTAGATGCTTGTTGGTCACCTTTGTCATCGGATACAGCCGTGTACCGAGTCCCCCTGCCGTGATGACTCCCTTCATGGTTGTTTCTCCTCGTCGAGAGATGTCGATTCCGCCAAACGCTGGGCGTAATGTTCTCGATAGTAGCGGGCGAATTCGCCGGACTTGATTTTCTCCCACCACCAGCGATTCTTCTTATACCATTCGACCGTTCGCCGCATTCCTTCTTCCAGGTCCACCGATGGCTCCCAGCCAAGGGCTTCCATTTTGGACGAGTCGAGGCTGTACCGACGGTCGTGGCCCGGACGATCGGTTACTCGTCGGATCAATAGGCGCGATTCATTCAATATTTCGAGAATCAGTTCGGCAATCTTCAAATTCGGATGTTCTTCTCCACCGCCGATGTTGTAAATCTCGCCCTCCGCCCCGGCGCGCAGGACCACGTCGATGGCGCGGCAATGATCCTCGACATAAAGCCAGTCCCGGACCTGCATACCGTCACCGTATAGCGGGATCGGCTCATGTTCGAGAACATTGGTAATGGACAGCGGGATGAACTTCTCCGGGTATTGATTGGGGCCGTAATTGTTCGAGGCCCGTGTCACCAGCACCGGCGTCTTGTACGTCTTGAAATACGACAACGCCAATAGGTCGCCGCCGGATTTACTCGCCGAATAGGGATTCGACGGGTCAAGGCGCTCCGTTTCTTTCGCTGAACCGGTCGGAAGTGTCCCGTACACTTCGTCGGTGCTGATTTGGACGAAACGGGGCACGCGCCCTTCGCGGACTGCTTCCAGCAGCGTAAATGTGCCAAAAATATCGGTCTTGAGAAAATCGGACGGAGATCCGATGGAGCGGTCGACGTGAGTTTCCGCGGCAAAATTCAGGACGGCATCAAACCGTTCTCTTTCGATCAGATCCTTAAGAAGGTCCTTGTCCGAAATATCTCCGCGCACGAAAGCGTGCCGAGGATCGCCCTCGACTTCCCTCAAATTATCGAGGTTGCCGGCGTAGGTCAGCTTATCGAGGTTGACAATCCGCATGTCTCGATGAGTGCGCAGCATATAGCATACGAAGTTCGAGCCGATAAATCCCGCACCGCCGGTAACGAGTAGTTTCATATTCCTCACCGTTTCTTAACAGCGTGTTTGTCACAGGCTACCATAGATCAATTGCGGAGACGATATTCCTTGAATCGGGGCGGTGCTGGTTCCGCCGCCTTTCTGGACCGACTTGCATGCTTTTTCGTTTTATATCTCTTCCTGGAATCGCGGCTGTTCTCGTGATCCTCGGCTGCTGTTCTTCTGTCCCGGAGGTGTCCCTTTCCCCGGAGGAGTTGAGGCACGGCGCCGAGGCAGGGATCGACCGTGCAGAATCAGCCAGGTTGACTCGTACACCGCTCTACAAATTCTCAAAACGCGATTTGGACTCCTATTTGCGCTATCTGTGGATTCACGAATCCGATCTTCGAGCACGAGTGGTTCATCTGGCCTGGAAATGCCGAGGACAGCCGTATGAAAAGTACCTGTTGGGAGAAGGCGATTTCGAACTCTATGATCCCCAGCCGCTCTACTCGCTCGAGAAAAGCGACTGCCTCAGTTTCTGCGAGCATATTTACGCCATGGCGTTGTCGAGCAACTGGAGCGAGTTCTTCCGCACACTCCAGCGCATCCGTTACAAGGACGGCGACATCGGCATTCTAACACGTAACCTTTTCACCATCCCGGATTGGAACGTGAACAACGCCTGGCTTGTGCGGGATGTGACCTTCGACTTGATCGGACGGCGTGCGAAACGCGGTCGAATGATCTGCAAGCGCAGGGAGTTCTTCTCCGAATACGGGATCGGTCAGGATATCGCGGACCAGCGCGTCGAATTCAGTTACATCGGTCGCAGAAATGTGTCCACGATCATCGACAAATTGGAAGACGGGGATTTCATCAATGTGATTAAGGGCAACGGGGCTGAGCAATGGTGCGGTCATACCGGTCTGATCGTACACGGTAGTGATGGCCGTCCGCACATGGTCCATTCCAGCCAGACAGCTGAGAAAGTCATCGAAGAAGATCTGATTCTATTTCTGGAGAGCAATCCAACGGCACTCGGGATCAAAGTGCTGCGGTTGAATGTAGAATCACTTTCGTAAAGAAACAACAATCATTCCGACAAACGGTGCAGTGCCTCGCAAACCTCTTCCACAACCTCATGAGGTGTTGAGGCACCAGTGACCACACCGACCGAACCTATCCCTTCGAACCACTCCGCGCACAACTCATCGGCGGACTCGACCAGAAACGTCGTCGTGCCTTCCCGTTCACACACGGATGCGAGTTTCTTCGTGTTTGCACTGTTTCGTCCGCCGACCACAACCATCGCCTCACATTCTTTGGATAACTCCATCGCTTCCTGTTGACGCTGATAGGTCACGTTGCAGATGGTCATATACACTTTGACCTCGGGGAAGCGTTCGCAAATCTCTCCAATAACCTTCTTGGCCAACTCTGGATTCCGTGTGCTTTGCACGACCACCCCTACCCGTCGGCGGCGCTTTAGTTTCGGGACTTCGTCCGCGCTCTCCACTACGGTTCCTCCGCCTGCATGGCCCAGTATGCTGATTACCTCCGGGTGTGTCGATTCGCCGATTACGATCAAATCATAGCCGTCCTCAACCAGCGATTTCGCTTTTTGCTGGCTCCGTTTGACAAAAGGACATGTCGCATCCACGATCGCAAGCCCCTTGGCCTTCGCTTCTTCCACAACCTCAGGCGCTACCCCGTGTGCACGAAGAATGATTGTGCCCGATTCGACATCCGCAATGGAGTCGGCGACTTCCAACCCCTTAGCCGCCAGCGACTCGATGGTTCGTGGATTATGGATAATCGGTCCCAACGTACAAACCGGCGGTTTCTCACCGTCCAGCGCCTTATCCACCATGTCCATCGCCAGGTCGACGCCCCAGCAGTATCCCGTGTGCCGCGCTACTTTGATCTCCATCATTCACGTCTTTCGTGCAGTAATCTCAACGATATCAACACAAACGTATCCCCTCCCGTTCCCTCCTGCAAGGTCGACAGATTCAGTTTCGGCTTTCTGTAGTGGTTGACCCTCCTCTTAAAGCGCTATACTCTCCAGAGAGCTGGACACAGTTTTCAGAATACGCACGAGAGAAAGAGAGCAGCTATGATCCGCGTTTTGAATGCGCTGCTTCTGGTTTTGGTCGCGACAACCGGGTGGGCCGATCTGGGGGAAGAAGATGTTCCCGCGATGACCATTTCATTCCAATCCCCCTCGGGAGCGGATGTCAGCGTCTCCTATCAGGCCGCTCTTTGGGATGCCGAAATATTTTCCATGCTCCAATCGACAAGCCAGGAAGAAGATATTCGGCAATTACGCGATTACTATAATACCTACATAATGCCCCGTCTGGCGCGGCTTCGCACCAACGTCACTCTGAAATCCGATGCGTTTACTCTCGAACCGGGGATCTACCGTATCGGTTTCATTGCACAGGACGAACGATGGACCTTTGTCGTGGCGAATGAAGAGGGGGTGCAGGCAGAGATTCCCTTTACTTGGAAAACCCAACCGTTCGAGACCGCACATCTCACATTTCTTCTGGTGCCCGGCGTGTCTCCGGACGCACTTCAACTTGTGATTTTGTACGGTCCGCACACGTATAGCGTGGGGTTTCTTCTGGCGGGGGAACCGAAGACGCTGCCTGATGAGGAGATACCCCGTTATAAACTGTTCTTCGGAGGAGTACGGGGCGAAGAGGTCCCCTCTGCTACTGAGGAACTACAGAACGACTGGCGGTATCGTTCTCTCTACCGGAAGCCGGCCCCAAAGGCCCGAGGGACACTCGGTAAGCCGCCGGAACGTGGAACATTACGCTGAGATTTCTTTTATCTCCGATCGCGGTCATCACGATCATCGCGGCCACGCCAGCCGCGCCGTCCGTCCGGAGCTCTTCGCTCGCCTCGTTCTCGTCCACGGTCAAAATCCGGCGGTCCGTCCTTGCCGTGACCTCTGTCCGGTCCCGGGCGGCCGCGACCGAACCTCATGTGGGGCGGACGCGGAGCTGGAGGAAGCTCTTTGAGGTCTTCTTCCAGTCGCTTTTGGATGAATTCATCGCGGTGTTCAACCGCTTTCTCATGTCGTTCCTTGAGCCATTCTATTCGTTTCTCGAAATGTTCGAGTTCCCCTTTCCGGCGGGCGAATTCCGCATCCACGAGCCGGGTCAGGCACGCGCGAATCTCTTTTTTCAGTTCCTCTCGAACGTCCTCGTCGGTGGAGTCGTGATACTTTTTAAGTAATTCCCAGTACTCTGTCTCCAACTCCCAGTGTTTCTCGAAGCGTTTGTAAAGCTCCGGCCGGTGGCTGCGGAGAGCGTTCAACCGTTCGGGATTTTCCAGGACGGATCGGACTTTCTTCCGGACCTCGGGATCCTTGAGTTTCTCGTGCAGGCGCTCCCGTTCTTCGTCCGACAGGCTCCGCCAGAAACCCAGGAAACGCATCAGATCGCGGTCAAACTGGATATCGGATTCCTCCGTTCCGTCGGCGACCTCTGCATCGGCACTCGACGCCTCGTCTGCCGCGAAGGTATTCTGTGACGCAAATACTCCCAGCAAGGTGAAAGCTGCGAGTGGAATGATCAACCATCTATAAACCAGTGCCATTTGAAACCTCATTCTGCATACTCATCTGTTCGAGTCTCCCCTGAAAGGAGGCTCGTGCTCAGCCGACATCCATTAGCGACATCTCGATTTCGGATTCCAGCGCATCCAGCTGCATTTCAACAACCGCTAAGCCGTAATCGAGTTCTTCGGCGGAAATCGCTTCCGGCTCTTCCGAGGTCTGGGGTTGTTCATACTGCCAAACTCCCACACTCACCACGGCCAAGAAAATCGTGGCCCACGCCAGTTTGGGAACCGTATCGAAGATCCACCCCAACCAAGACAAACCGCTCCTCTGTACATGCTTTCGATCGGCCGCTTCAGCTTGCACGGCTGCAAGGATTTGCCGGTGTGTCTCTTTGGGCACCTCGACCTTGGGAAGGGACAGGGCTGAGATTCGCCCGAGATCGGCATACAGCTGACGGCAGGCATCGCACTCCGCCAAATGATCCCGCACGTCCGTCGTCTCCGGCTCTTCACCCGATGCTACCAGCATCACTCGATCTCGCCAAAAGCAGGTTTTTGTTGTAGACATCGTCTCAACTCCTTTTTGTTGCCCGGAAACCCTTCACGTTGTGCCAACCTTGCTGTCTTCGTTAATGGGGATCAGTCCCAGGTCGCCGAAGTGTTTCTTGATTTTATTGACGGCCTGGTGCATTCGGCCCAGTACAGTCCCGAGCGGACATTCGAGGGCCTCGCTGATCTCCCGAAACGAGAGTCCCGCCGTTGTCCGCATCACGAACACCTCGCGGAGCGGAGGCGACAACGTCGCGGCCGCCTCATCCAAATACTCGACCAGTTCTTTCTCCTCTAGAGTCTCGAAAGGGTTCTTTTCGGTCTCTTCCCCTGGATCGATTCGGCCGGGAATCTCACATTCTTCCAGCCCGTCATCCAGGCTCACTCCGGGCTTCCGCCGTCTGAGCAGGTCCAAGCTGTGATTTCGAGCGATTCGATACAACCAGGACGAAAACTGACCCTGCTCATCGTATGTATCGGCACGGCGAACGACCTTGAGCCATACATCCTGTAAGGCATCCTGCGCGTCGACCGGATTGCGTAAAAACCGCATCATATACGAGTACAGCGGCCCCTCATATTCGCTCAGCAAGCGCTCGAAGGCCTTCATGTCCCCGTTTTCCCGGAATCGACAAAACAGTCGGCCGTGCTCGTGTTTCTCTGTCCGGTTCTTCATACCGTCACTTAGTATAACGTGTTGTCACTCGATCTTATTGTCCCTGTTATTTCGGACAACGTTCCGTCGGAATCTCTCGTGCTTCTCTTTCCAGTCACTTGTCCACACGTCTACTATAACGAATTCTAGCGAAAATCTATTCACTTTGATGGGATTTGCTCAATTGTGGTTGTCATCTTTTCACTTGTTCTCATTTTACTGACGGCCGGACTATACTCGACTCGTTTCCTTCCCGCCGCGATTTCCCCGGCGATTCGCACGGGTTTGACGGTGCTTCGGGCGGTTTGGTTCGTGTTTCTGGTATGGCTGTTCCTGGCGGATCCGAAGATTGTGCATCGCGAGCAAGTCACTTTAGAACCTATACTTCCGGTCGTTATCGACGATTCCGAGAGCATGGCTCTTTCCGCTTCGATCCGCGATACCGCATCCGCGGTTTCGTCAAGGACAAAGTGGGATACGATCCAGGAAATCGCTCGAGACGAGAATCTAGCTGGGGGGCTGCGTCGAAGCGGTTTCGAGGACAGGATCTACTATCTCTCTGAATTTCAAGGAGATACGACGGCGGGCGACAGCGCATCCGAGCGGCTGCCCGGAGAGCCCACCCTTCCGACGACTGACCTGGCCGGGCCGTTGACGGACCTTGCCGCCCAATATACGGAGGACCGATGTCCCGGTTTCTTGTTCTTCACGGACGGACAGTGGAATCGGGGCGGCGATCCCCTGGAGGTCGGATGGGTCGGCGAAGCGACACCTCCGTTCCGGTTTTTCACGGTCGGGATCGGCGATCCCAATCCACCGACCGACTTTCGCCTGACCTCCATTTCAGCGCCTCCCAGTATCCGGAGCGGTCGGATGGGCTCCGTGATTGTCCATGGCGACGCGGAGGAGGTCGAATCTTCGGCGGAAGCCACGCTGCGTCTGGAACTCCGGACAGCGGACGGTCAGATTCAATGGGCGACGGAGATCCAGAAAATATTCGACAGCGGCGATGTTCGATGGCGGGAGTCCGTTCTCTTCCCCGCCACGGAAGCGGGCCTCTTCGATATGGCGGCCCAGTTGACCACATCCGCCGAGGATATCGATCCCGACAACAATCAGGTGACCACCGGAATCCAGATTCTGGACGATCGTGACCGCATCCTCATGCTGACACGCGGCCCGGACTGGGATTTTAAACTGATCAAACGTGCGCTGGAGCAGGATCCGTTTGCCGAGGTAGAGCCGATACTCTATCGACCTGAAGGCCCTCTCCGACTGGGTGACCGCGATTGGGTGAGACAGGAATCCCCCGACGGTTCGACGACTCAAGAGGCGGAATCTTCGTCGGCCGCCGCTTCTCTCGAAGATCTGGACCGCTGGTCGCTGATCGTTCTTCACGGTTTACGTTTGGACGCGGAACAAGCCGCTCTCCGCGACCGTATCGCCGCATACGCAGAAAATGGGGGATCGATTCTCGTTCTACCGGGCGGGTTCGGCAAATTTGCGGATGTTTATTGGCCGTTTGAGCCTGCCGGGATCCAGGTCACCGTTGTGGGACGCGATGCGATACCCGTTGCTCCATCCACAGACGCCGCGTCGCTTC
Source organism: uncultured bacterium (assembly GCA_964612675.1). Lineage (GTDB taxonomy): Bacteria > Hinthialibacterota > Hinthialibacteria > Hinthialibacterales > JAKPRU01 > CAZTDD01. The sequence goes on along the minus strand of CAZTDD010000006.1, from coordinate 7,944 downwards.
TCGCGGCACCTGTACTCGCCACTATCGGCGAGGATCTGCCGCCGCTGGAACGTGTATTCTCGCTGGGGCCGCCGCCGCCGCGCGTTCAGCCGGTTTTGGCCGCAAAGGTTCTCAACGAAGATCTTCGGTTGCCGTTGATGGTGGAAATCCGGCACGGACTCGGGCGCGTTGTGCATGCGTATTCCGATACTTTCTGGCGATGGAAGATGTATGCCCGTCAGGAAGATCGGGATGAGTTCGGGCGATTTTGGCGTGTGTTGGTTCATTTGCTTGCCCCGTCCTCTGTGCCCAGCATGGGGCGACTTCTTGTCAGCGACCCGTCACCGCAGGTCGGAGAGCCGGTCGAGGTGATTCTGGAGTTGACTCGGGACTCCGACGTCGAGGAGGGACCGTATCGGGTTACGGTCAGCGGCCCGGATCGCGAGATGACTCTCGCCCTCTCGGAGGATCCGTCCAATCCTCTTCGTTCCGCCGCGGAACTTGTGCCGTCTGTCTCCGGTGAATATCGCCTTCGCGAGACTCGAATCGGGCTGGAAGCAGAGTTTACTGCGAAGCCCTCGCGAGAGGAGAAACTCCGTGCCGCGCAAAACACCGCGTTCCTGCGGGCCATGGCGGAGAGAACGGGTGGCGAATATGTCGAGAACGCTGATAACTGGCGTTCTTTGATTGACCGGATTCCACAGCCGGAAACGGTGATCGAGCGGGAGCACCGACGGTTTTGGGCTTCCCGGTTTTGGGTATTGTGTTGTCTGATTGGCATGTTGGCTGTTGAGTGGTTTGTCCGTCAGCGCCAGGGATTGCCGTGACTGGACCACGAAGGCACGAAAGAAACACGAAAGCACGAAGAAGAAACGAAATACCGATTGTAGGGTGGGCTCACGGGCGACGTGTCGCACCCTTGTCTCTGGCCGACTATTACCTGAGCCCGTAGCCCACCAAGAACTGTCGATTCTCATGCAATCCGTTCTATAAAGGGTGGCATGCCAGCAGCGAAAGGAATAAACCGCACGGCGTTTCTGTTCACGCAGCTTGTCATTCAAATGTAGAAGATTATCTTATCGCACTTCCACCTTGAGCGCGGGCATGCTTCCTGTGGCATAATGGCAAACATCCTGTGAGCCACAATACCAGAAGGGATAGCCCCATCATGCGACGAAAACTCTTCTCTATCGTTTGGTTACCATGTATTTCGATTCTGCTGGCAGTAGCCGGCTGCGCAACGTTCATGGAACTCGGCGACAAGACCACAACCTCGTACGGCGGACAGAAAACAACCCAGCAGTTCGGTGTCGGCTATTTTCAGACCGCCGAAATCGACGGGCGTTGGTGGTTAATCGACCCGGAAGGTGGTTTGTTCTTCTCGAAAGGTGTCAACCATGTCTCGTATTCCGCCGATCACGCGCCGGATCTCGGCTACTCGCCGTACAAGCGCGCTGTGGAACGGAAATACGGTTCCGAGGAAGCCTGGGCGGACGCCGCCGTGAAGAGACTGCGCTCATGGGGATTCAATACACTCGGCGCGTGGTGTGCGTCGTCCACGTTTCATGAGGGGATGGCATATACCCCGATCATCAATATGGGGCGTCAGGCGGGTGGCGATTGGCTGACCGGGACATTCCCCGATGTGTTCTCGGAGCAGTTCCGGGAAGGATGCCGCGAGGTGGCGCGGCAGGAATGTGCACCGCGCGCGACCGATCCGTACGTGTTGGGTTATTTCACCGACAATGAACTCTCGTGGGGCCCCGATTGGCGGCAGAAGACCTCGCTTTTGATTCGTTTTCTGATGAGCGATTACGAGACCGCCGGGCATCAGCGGGCGCTTCGGTTTCTCAAACGGAAATACGATACCGCCGAGGCGCTCGGGGAAGCGTGGAAGGTCAGAATCGAAACGTTTGAGAATCTCGCTGACGCCCGGACACCGCGAAACGATATCCAGCGCTTCGATGAGGATGAGTTTCAGTACCTCTGTGCCCGGCAGTATTTCCGTGTGTGTCACGATGCGATTCGGGAGTTCGATCCGAACCATTTGATTATCGGGTGCCGGTTTGCGGGGCGTGCGCCGGAGCCGGTGCTGCGTGCGATGGAGGGATTTGTCAATGTCGTTTCGTACAACCGTTACGATCACACACCGCCGGAGGAGCGGCTTGAACGGATTCACGAAATCACCGGGCTGCCGATTATGTTGACCGAGTTTTCGTTCAAGGCGATGGATTCCGGATTGCCGAATACAAAGGGCGCGGGTCAGGCGGTGCAGACGCAGCAGGAGCGTGCCGATTTGTTTGATGCGTATGTCACCGCGTTGGCTCGGATGCCGTTCATGGTGGGGTATCACTGGTTCGAGCATGCGGACGAGCCCGCCGAGGGACGCTTTGATGGCGAAAACAGCAACTATGGTGTGGTGAACATCAACGACGAACCGTGGCGTCTTCTTGTCGAGCGCATGACGGAGGTGAACAGAACCCTCGACGAGGTTCATGCAACGTGTCCAGTGGAGTGAGTGGGAGTGACTCGCGGATTGCACGGGGGACGGAAGCCATCGTAAAACGAAAGAGCAAGTCAGACGAACGGCCGGAACCCTCCGCGTGTTCAGAGTTTGTGTATATATTCCATAAGTAACCGTCTGAATCGTGAAAAGACCGCCTCCACATTCTCGGTCCCTTCCCGCATACGGTCCCACTGCAATTCAAACGCGTAACCGTGGCGTGCTATATGCCTGAACTTTCGGTATGGCACCAGATCTTTTGTCAGCTGATCGTCAAATAGCGCTGGAAAGGGCACGGATGCTTGGGGACTGAATTGCTTGAATAAGTCCAAATGCCATGAAGCGCTCTCGCGAGGCAGGCGACCTTGGAATGCGCTGATTCGTTTTAAGATGTTTTCAATGCCGTTGTAGAATTGTGACAGAAAACCTGCAGCGGCAGTCTTCTCACGGAGGGTGGCTTCTCTATACCCGAGGTCATCTCGGAGAGCGACAATCTCCCAGACTATGATATCGAGAGCAGCCAGTTCGATGTCAATCTCTTCTCGGAGTCTTTCAACACTCATAGAAGCACTTTGCCTCTAGATTCGATATATCGTGTAAATCGAGTCGGCGGACTCAACGGTACAATATCGAGGGGGACGTTCAGTTCGTCCTCGATCCGTCCTCCCAATTCATAGATCTTCCACCCCTCTACGCCGTCGCAGGCGATATCTAGATCCCGTGCATTGTCCGGTGACTCGGCGGCGCTTCCGAACAGAATCAGCCTTGTGGCACCATACGATTTGGCGATCGAGACAATCGTGTCTATGGTCTTCTCATCTACTGTCATTGAATTCTCTCGTGTCAGGTTTCGGCTATCGGTGCTGACCATCCGTTTTCTTCCTGTGTTGCCGCCCTACCTCACGCGACTTCACGTTCTTTCGATATCCTACCATAAACCGGTCGAGCGCTGTCCGCCAAATCTACAACAGCCGAGCGGATATGCTTTGCGGGTGCCACCCCCAACTCCGCTTGGGGGTGCTGCAAAAAGTCAGCGGGGGAATCGTAGGGTGGGCTCAAAGCGAAGCGTAGCCCACAAGGCCTCGGACCCCGATTTGGTGGGCTACGGGCTTCGGTGAACGTTAACCAGAGACGGATGGTGCGATACAATGCCCGTGAGCCCACCCTACACTCTGCGTGAGGACTTTTTGCGACACCGTCAACTCCGCCTGGGGGTGGGGTAAGTCAATCGACAACGGGTGCCATGCCAGAAGCGAGAGGAGCTACCGAAACACTTTTGCGAAGATGAAACCGCTTTCTGATTTCCTCTAACTTTCGAGATCGCACCACCGCCTCGAAGCGCGGGCATGGACGGACTACCGATTTGCAGACCTGAAATGAGAATCTGAAAACGGCCTTTGGCAACTGATTGACAGCGAAAGTGCAGAAAAAGCGGGTGCCACCCCCAACTCCGCTTGGGGGTGGGGTAAGCCAATCGACAGTGGGTGGTATGGCGGGAGTGAGAGAATTCATCGCATGCCGTAATGACAGGAATCTCAATCCCGGTGTTCCGTGAATGTGTTCGAGGCTGTGCCCACACCTGGAGTGCGGGCATGGAGTGGCTGGCGATCGGCTGGTGAACTGAACGTTCGTTTCTTGGGGACACGGCAACGTTTAACGTACGATCAACGTCTCGCAGCGCCTTTATAAGAGAAGCGTGCGGACGACTGTAATCTAAATACACTCTTCAAGTATTCGCGATCCTCATCACGCCGAGCCAGAACATAGGCGTCAGGCTTCCAATCCCCCAGTATCGCGAAGTGCACTTTACTCGCGTCTAACTCAGAGAATGCAGAAAAAACTCGGTCCTCGTTTTGCGCGATATGAGTGACAAGCCAGACCCCCTGGAGACACAGATCTGGGTTAGTACTTTTGAATTTCCTTTCCACGCTCCGAAACAAGAGTGTGGGATCATGGTCTGGCTCCGGCTCGGCGACATTGGCGGCCGTTTCCTGAACATGTCTTATGAAATCAAATACTCGCCTCTTCACATCCAAGAGAATGATGCGGCCGCTCGGGTGTCCTATGAGCCAATCAACGGTACAGTTGCCAGCCCCCACTCCAGTAACCTCAAACTCCACTGGAATCACGGAGCCGACCTTATCGGCAGGGATCATCTCAACAAGTACATCCTGATGTTTCCGAGAATCAGCCAGCCGCGCCAAGTAATCGGTCTGTTTACTCTCAGAAAGTCGCGATTGCACGCATAGCAAAGCTGTAAGCAGATAGTGCACGGGTATCCACATATCAGTCCCCCAAAGAAACTGTCCACCGATTTTGTATGGCCTTCCAAACTCGTAGCGCCACATGTCAGTAATCTTATCGAAGAAACAACCGGCACGCATAATATCCTCGGGTACAATGGAGAAAAGACTTTTCGCCTGGTCAATGGACAATCCCCTTACCTTCGCTTCTGCAAGGAGGCAGTCGGGAAGCGCCCTCGTAGCATGGACAAACATTGGAAGCACCTGTTCGACTAACATAGAAGCTAACATCAGGATTCTCTGCATAACGGGAATCCCGGCCCGCGTTCGCAGCGCTATTTCTCCCTCTCGTCTCGGATTATCACGTCGGGGTCTCGCTCACGCCAATCTTGAGGCCTTCCCCACTGGAAGAGTTGATTCTCTGAAAAGTAGAAGTAAATCTCCTGTGTCACAAAACGATCTGCAGATAGATCGTACTGACGGTCACGCAGTACGAGTGCGTCTATGTGTTGGCCGCTCTTCGACACCTGTTGGCCGCCCGGATAAACCTTGGGAAAAATGCTCCTTAAATCCGCTTTGCTCATCCCAAAGCTCCACCTGCTCGAATTTCTCGGCGTACTTCTCCTGTACTGGCACAGCGACGCATCCAGCGAGGATCACAGCAATCGAGATCGTGAAGACTCGAGTAGCCATTCTCATCTCCTTCATTTCGTCCGAAAACGTTCGCGCTTATCCATCAGCCGTTATCGACTCTCGGTGTTAACCGATGAGCAGCGTGCTTTTCAGGATCTCTTGTCGCGTTATGTTCTCTTCTCTTCAAGTTTGTCTAGCATGAGTTCTGATACGATACCGATCAATTCAATAACCGCCGTAACCTCTGCCGGTCTCAAATCGGGCATCCATGGCCTGCCGTGGCCTGTTCCTTGTTTATTCCGAAGATTGTTTACGGCGCACGCAGTTTCGTACAAGTCTCGCTCAAGACGACAACGAGCGTGTTCTTGCTGTTTTGGCGTATGTCCAGGTGTTACCATCCCTAGAGCGTCGAACGCTTGTCCCAGTAAGGTCGGGAAATTGGCCGTCGTGGAATGCTGTCCCCATAACTCCTGCAAAACGTGGGCAGCCACTGCTTCTATGAGATCCTTTCCCGTCCCTACTACTAGAGCACCGTCTTCGATTCCTTTCTTTGCCCGAGCCACATAACTACGTAATGCCTCCGTTAACTGCTTTCCGGACAATCTCTCTAGGGCAACCGGAGAAACGGTACCATCAGCACCGAGAACAAACCCATGAGGCCTGAGTGCGTCCGCTAGACCTTTCACAGCGTCTTCACCCACGTAGTTGTCGGAGTCTCTGCTGAAGCCGCGGCAGCTCCTAACCGCTGAGAGGATCCCTGAGGCAAACGTCTCAGCCTTCGCCGGGCTGCTGTCAAGTGCCCGGCTCAATACGTTTCTAACACGTTTTGCCTTTCCGACAGGTGACCCCGGCGATTTGTTGGGGTCCGCAGACTGAAGCCCTGCGTGTTGAATCTGGAATTCAATATCGGAGTGACTCGGATCTCTGCGATCCTTCTGGGCATCATCAACAAGCCTGGCTAACGCATACATAATGGTATCGTCCACAGGTATTTTGTCCATTGCCTTTTCTCACCTTTCCCCCACGAGCATCCCCGCCCGAAAACTCAACCGCTTTGCACTAAGACTATACTCTCGCCATACAACTGTGTCAATAAGTAAGTTCAGAGTATTCAATACCATCGGCTCGGCGGGAGCCTCGCCCTCCCGGTTCTTTTTGTTTGGTTGTGCAAGAAGATAGGCCCATCCATGCCCGCGCTTCGAGGCGGTTCGGTGGGATTATGAGATCGTGTTTTCTGGATGAAATTCAATTTGGTATCAGGAATAAAACCGGGTCTCGGCCTCTCCGCTTCTGGCATGGCACCCGTTGATGTTTCGATTCAGCCACCCCCAAGCGGAGTTGGGGGTGGCACCCGCGTTGGTTTTCCGGTCTGGATGACAGGAGAGTGTGAAAAGTCAGGCGAGTGCGTTTTCATCGTCTCGCTTCTGGCATGGCACCCGTTGATGTTTCGATTCAGCCACCCCCAAGCGGAGTTGGGGGTGGCACCCGCGTTGGTTTTCCGGTCTGGATGACAGGAGAGTGTGAAAAGTCAGGCGAGTGCGTTTTCATCGTCTCGCTTCTGGCATGGCACCCGTTGATGTTTGGTTTCAACCACCCCCAAGCGGAGTTGGGGGTGGCACCCGGGTTGCGAGGCGGCAAGAGATGTGGCGTACGCAGCGGATGCGGAGAGCGATGAAGTGGTGTATGATCCTTTCGCGTGGATGGAGCGGAGAATCATCCGCGCTGCGGACGGGAGCGAAAGATGAGAGTTGTGCTGGATACGACTGTTTTGGTCGCAGGGCTGCGCTCCCGAAACGGTGCCTCGTTTGCACTACTCCGCCTTCTGCGCGAAGGCAGATGGACACTGGTTCTTAGCAATACGGCGCTAGCCGAATACGAGGAAGTACTAAAGCGAGAACACGCACCTTCTTGGATTGAGTCTTGAAGAAGTGGATCATCTTCTGGATGCACTTTGCCTGCTGGCCGAACGATGGCAGGTTTACAGTCAGTGGATACCGGTGCTTCCCGATCCGGGCGATGAGCCGTTCGCGCATCTGGCCTGGGATGCCCGTGCGGATTGTATAGTCACTCATAACCGGAGGCACTTCGAACCGATGTTCGGAATCGGCATCAAGGTGCTCGCTCCAAACGAGCTTCTGAGACTAGTGAGGTCACAGCCATGGCAATAATCAAAGCAGACATCCCGGATTTTCTGGCGAAACTGGCCGCAGAGGCGGCGGAGAAAGAGAACGTTTCGGTTGACCAGATCGTCGCTCTCGCGCTCGCGTCACAGCTCTCCGCGTGGAAAGTCCGCGAAGAAATGGAGACACGAGCACGGCGCGGAAAACTGGAGAATCTGGATCGGATCCTGGCCCGCGTGCCCGATACACCTCCGCAGCCCGGGGACGAATTGTAACTGCGGTATCCATCACTGAACAACAACGACTGTCATGACAGGAGAGTGTGAAAGGTCAGGCCGGTGCGTTTTCATCGTCTTGCTTCTGGCATGGCACCCGGTGATGTTTCGATTCAGCCACCCCCAAGCGGAGTTGGGGGTGGCACCCACTGCAGGAACGTTGAAAATCGATCGATGGCCGGGTGACCTCT
>CAZTDD010000005.1:73948-111319 GCA_964612675.1 uncultured bacterium | reverse complement strand
AACGAGATGGCCACGCTTCGCTCGCCATGACGGCAACGGGGACCGCGTTTTCTTTCTCAAATCACCGGCCTCGCCGGCCCGGGGCTCGCGATGACGGCAACGCAACAGGCTGCGAACAGTGACGCTTTCTCTCCGGTCACCGGCACCGCCGTCTGGGATTTAGAGCGAAGAGGTTGGGTGAGGGACGAAGATACGAACAGGCCGGGATGCTAGGCGATATAGCTTTTTATGTCCAGCCGTTCCGTGTCCTCATTGTAAGAGATTCGGACACATTTCTCCGGATTGCGAACGCGAAGCATGGCATCCCAGATCGTACAACGAACATCGGCATGCAGAATATTCGTCGCAATAATGTCGGCAGGCAGAGGAACCAGGATCTTCGTGCGGGTTTCGCGCTGCTGATTCTGAAGGTCGAATAGTTCTTTCTCGATGGATTTCCGTTTCGACAGGGCGGCCATGGCCAGCTCGCGGTCCTGAGGGGGGAGATCGTCGAGACGCCCCTGAGCAAGACGCATGAACTGCTGCAGCATCGAATCGAGTTTCGCTTGGTTCTCTTGCTGTCGTTCGATCTGCTGACGCAGACGTTTGAGCCGTTCTTCGACTTTCCAGTCGATACCGGATACCACTTCGGTCCGCGTCCCGAAATCCGAGCCGATAATCTTGGCGTCGATACCCTTCCCGGCCTGGACTCGTCCCCCGACGATGATCCCCTTGCCGGTTTTCACGGCGACTTTTCCGCACGCGTATGCGGAACTGTTAAGAATCTGATTGCCGACATTCAGGTCGCCCACGGCAAAAACCTTGGCGTTCTGCAGAAATGTCACAATGACATCTCCGTCGGCACGAATCATCCCCCGTTCTTTGCCGAAGACACCGCGGGCCACATTGATATTTCCCCCGGCATACACTTTGCTGGCTCCCACGGTCCCCTCAACGGTCACATTGCCGCCCGCCTGCAATTCAAATCCGTCCAAGACATTCCCCCGCACGATCAGGTCACCGACAAATTCCAGGTTTCCGGTTGCGAAGTCGATGTCTCCATCGACAACGTGAACCGGCTTGACGCTAATTTCGTCGTTTTCGTAATGGATTTGCCCGGTAATTTCGGCGTAGATTTCTGTCTCGTCGGGGGATAAGAAGACATTTTCGCCAAGACGTACTTTTGCCGGTTTCCCTTCGGCTCCCGGAAGTTTGTCACCGGTCACGGTACACCCCGAACGGCCGGGGGAGGGTGCGGTAAGACGAGCAAGCAGGTCCCCTTCCTGCACGCTGTCAATCCTCTTGAGTTTGTAGTAGTCCACCTCCCCCGTGGCGTCGATCCAATACCGGTCGACCTTTGAACGGACATCCACCAGCAGCTCGAAACGGCCGTCTTGTCCGTGGGTCGCGGGACGGCCTTCCGCGACAAGCACATCCAGTGCGGCTTCTCCGGTCTGGTCCACGTGTTTGACCGAATCGACAATCGCTTTCTTTTTGATTCCAAATGTGACCCCCGAGTCAAACAGCTGTTCGACCACCTGCCCCACCGTCAAAGCATTCCCATTGCCGGTCGGCGGGTAAAGGCACATCGTGGCGCTCAACATGTCGGTCGCCAGTTCAATCGTAACATGCCCGTCTCGATCCTCCGGCTCGACCCACACGCGGCCGTCATCCCATCGAACGATCCCGTCCCGGGCCGCGAAAATCTGCAGGCCGTCATCCCAGCAGGCAACACCCTCCTCAGCGACAATCGTAGTCTCTTCCCGTTTTCGCGCTTTGAGCACTTCTCCCAAAATATTCCGACCGTCTTTTGAGAGCCTCCCCGGTTCCTTCTCGATCAGCAGGTCGCCTTTTTGAACCACGGCGCTATCGGCCCCCATTGTCCAATGAAACGTGACTTGGGCGTCAACGCCATGAACGGGGCGTCTTCCCTGGGCCAGTATCAAGTCGATTCGAGAATGCCGGTCACGGCGAGCCACTTGGACCGCCTTGTCGATGTTGGCTTTCCGCACACCGAATCGGACACCCATCCGTTTCAATTCGGCAACAATACCGTCTATCGGGATTTCATACTCTTTCGGCCGGTTCGGCAGAACGGTCAGGACGGCGTAAATATAATCCTCATCGGTCGACAGGATACAGAACTCATCGATCCGAGTACCTTCTTCGACGTTGACACCTTCAGGTAGAATCTCATCGTCCGTGGCGGCACGCACCTGTTTCGACGGATCGTCGTCCTCGGTCCGGGATGTTTCTTGAACTTCGATCTCAGACAGAAGACCGCGCAGCTGCCCTGCCACTTCTCCAAGATCGTCGCTTTTGGGGCTCATTTCCCTGTCTCCCACCGACGCGCGCCGGGCTCCCGTGTTTATCAGGTACTGTTCATTGTAACGTCTTTTTATGCAAGTGAAATAGCTGATTGAGTGTGGAAAGAGTAGCTGCAAGAAGTCTCGTGCGCTCGTGTCACTCGCTCGTATCACTTAGAAAGGACCTTTATGTCGCGTACCAGATATTGGATTGTCCAAACTGCGCTGTTTGTGGTCTTGGGATGGGGTACATTGTCGGGGGAAGCACAGGAAACCCGGCGTGGAAACCCGGGAATGCAGGTCCAATCGTCTATTACCGCCATTGTCAGTTATGACGGAAGAAATGCCAACGGCAGCCTATTGCAATTTCGTCATCTCGGCACAGGCTTCTTGGCAACCGAATCCGGATGGCTGATCACATTGAAACATGTCCTCGCCGCCCGCCCGCAGGATACAGCATTCTCGATTCTTGCGTTCGCGAATCCGTCGAAGATGACACCGCTTCCTGTAGTGGAGGGGCCGATCTATCCCGCCGGCGCCGAGGGGGAGAGCGATTTGTGTCTGGTGAAAATCGGCCGTAAACCTTCCCAGCTCAAACCTGTCGATTTCGGCTTCGAAGTGCGCACGGCGCGGGACGGCAGCGTGGAGCTCGATTCCCATGTTCTACCATGCGATGAGTTGGGACTGTACGCCACGCTTCTCGGGGACGCGGCCATCGGTCCTACCGCACCGAACGTTGTCCACCGTTACGCCCGCAAGGGTATTGTCAGTTCGATCACCGAATCCGGCAACGGCGATCAGTTCTATTTTCTCGATGTTGTCGGATTCTCCGGCTACAGCGGCGGACCGGTGTTTCGATGGAGCACGGGCGGTGTGTTCGGTATTGTCACCACACTCGAAGCGCGCCAACAACAGTTCGAGCAGGATGGCGGCGATGAGAATCAATTCAAGACCTACCTGATGCACGGGATCCGCGCCGTAGATATCAGAATGTGTGTGGAGCGACTGATCGCGAGGGGAGAGACGCTGCGATTTATCGATCCCCTGACCGGCGAGCGATTTCAGTACTCGATGCAGCACGGCAAACAGAGCGTCACTGAGTAGCATTTACCGGCATATCGAGCCGAGAGTTATTCACGCCTCTGCATCTACGTTTATTGATACAATGAGATACGACTCGTCAATTCCGGTTTATGGAGGACACTCCATGCGAAAAGCGATACTTTTTACCCTGATTACTGCATCTGTTGGTGCGATGGCGCAGATTCCCTCGACCCGCGTCGATTTCTCCGCGGATACAGCCGAGGAGAACGGCATCACGATCATGGGGGCGGACTTCAATACGATCCCACAAGCGGAGATTTCGTATGGCCCAGTCCCGACAGACAACGTGTTCGATGGGGCCACCGACGGTCGCGGGGCTGCGATTACAGCCGACCCCGGTGAAGGATTGATGATCCTGGGCAACTCGATCTCCACGCCACATGCGGGAATCATCCGGTGCAGCGTCCGCAGCGACAGCCGGGATGTCTCAGTGACCATTGCAGGAATGGACCGTGGAACGGATCAGTTCGTCTCGACGAACGGTCCCGCTGATGGATCTCCATTCTTGGATCGGTACAGCCGATTGACAACGCTCTATACGCCTCCCGACATCGGCTTCACGCCAATCATTCAGATGGTCAATAGGAGCGAAACAGAATCCGTCACGGTTTACCTGGACAATTTCGATGTGATCCTACTGGAGCCGGGGAAGTACTATGCGTCGGAATTCCTTGACGGCGACGAGACTGATCCACCTGTCCCGACAGTGGAACCTGAAGGACAGCTGAACCCGGAGACCGGCCTATGGGAGACGACAATTAAAATTCCCGGTTTGCCGAAGGATACCCAACCACTGGTAATGGTATTGATGCCGCCCGGAACGTTCACCATGGGCTCGCCCATGGACGAAAGCGGTAGGGCGGATTGGGAGTGGCCGCCGCACGAGGTCGCAATCACCGAACCGTTCTACATTAGCAAATACGAGATCACCCAAGCCCAATGGGAAGCGGTGATGGGCACCAATCCGGCGAAGTTGCACGGTGTTGGCGATGATTATCCCGTCTATTACGTGAGCTGGAACGACTGCCGGGAGTTCATTGACAAACTTAACGGCTTGGACGCGGGCGTCTTCCGGTTTCCAACCGAGGCGGAGTGGGAGTATGCCTGCCGGACCGGGACAGAGACGCGTTTCTTTTTCGGCGATGCGCTGGAATGCGAGGAGGAGGGCTATGTCTATTGTGAGTCCGGCGACCATCATATGTGGTGGTTGGGCAACGACACGCTTGGCGACAATGTGCATGGCTCGAAAGAAGTGGGCCGGAAAGAGCCGAATGCGTGGGGGCTCCACGATATGCATGGGAATGTCTGGGAATGGTGTTCGGATTATTGGGAGGATTCCTATGAGCGCGGCACTCAAACTGACCCGACCGGCCCGGCTACCGGCGTGAACCGTGTCATTCGCGGCGGCGATGCGAATGACGAGGCCCGGTATTGTCGGTCAGCGTATCGGGACTATTATCCTCCGGACGATCCAGATGGGAGTATCGGGATTCGGCTTGTGAGGGAGTATGGGTTTGGGCAGTGAGGGGAAGCGGCCTCAGGAGGAGTGCGGGTTGGGAACGTATTGAAACACGAAGACACGAAAGAGACCACGAAAGCACGAAAAAGACGGAAGAGAAATTCAACTCGCTCTCGATCTCCCGCAATCTCTGCGTGAAAGACACAACCGTGAGCGACCGGGCACATGAGTTCTTTTCCTCCCCCGAGACCGGGGGAGGTGTAGGTGGGGGTTGAAGGCGAGAACAGCTTACGCATATCGTATAATCGTTAGCAGCGGAACAAGGAGACATCGATGAAACTGAAGGTGATTGTCGGCGAGGCTGAGGAAGGCGGATTTTGTTGTATTCTTGAGACCTGGCTTGGTTCATGAGAATACCGTTGATTCGGGATAATCAATCCCTGCGCCCCATTGTCCGTGTTTCAAGTTGTCTGTTTGCGACCTGGCATAGAGAGAATTATTGATGAAGCACGATCCCGCCATAGACGATATTCGAAAGAGAGGTTGGGTCCGCGCCCTCTCTCACGCCCCACCAGCGTTCACCACTACCCACTCACCCGGCTTATAGCCAATTCGATGTGCGACTACCTCGATCTCACCCGTGGCTTCCAGTTCCACCGGACCGTCATAGACTCGCCACCGATCGCTGTCATCTCCCTTCACGCGAAAGCCGATGGAAGCACCTTCGGTTGGGCAGTTTATCGTGAGTCTGACTTTCCCCTGAGAAGCTCGTTCCACTCGAATAGTCGGTGACGCGGTTGTCGGTTGTTCTCCGTCCGGCGGATAGACACGAGTGCGAACAAGCTCGTCCTCCGGCATGTCCAGTGGATCGTCACACATCTCAATCCACGCATCGAGCGCTTGCCGCATCTCGGACATCGTCTCGAAATACTGTGGATCGGACGCAAGATTGTGAATCTCAAACGGGTCGGTGTGCGTGTCGTAGAACTCCTCAAGCGGCTTGGCGCGCGCCGTGAACTGCCACTGGTTCTTCGCCGGCGTTCCCTGCTCGATCATGCGGTTGAGCTCCTGCATGATCGCCTGGCGATCCCGGTAGGCCAGCGGTTTGATATACGGCTCATTCGGCCTGTAATTCCGGACATACCGGAACCGTTCGCCGCGCACCGCGCGAATTGTCTCGCGGTTCTCGCCGTTCCGATCTCTGTGAAGATAGACATACTCACGCGGCTCGCCTACCTGATCGCCCAGAAACGGAATCCCGTGAACATGTTCCGGTACCTCAACGCCAGCGAGTGAGAGAACGGTCGGCATAAAATCGACGAAACTCACCAAACGATCGCTCTTTGAACCGGCTTCCTTCTTGTCCGGATGGCGGACGATGAACGGTATCCGTGTACCGGAGTCGTATACCCACCGTTTGCTTCGCGGCAGGCCGTCACCATGATCGCTGTAAAAGAAGACGATCGTGCTGTCCAAGAGGCCGTCCTCCTCGAGCTGCCCGAGCAACTGGCCGACCTGTTTGTCCAACACGATAACGTTGTCGTAATATTTCGCGATGTCCTTTCGGACTGTCGGTGTGTCCGGATAGTACGGAGGCACAGGAACGTTCTCCGGGTCGACCACTTTCGGAGAGCGTCCATCTCCGAACACGCCGGATTCGTGTGTCACTGTGTAATTAAATACCGAGAAAAACGGCTGGCCCTCGCGCCGATTGCGCCAGTGCGCCTCGCGTGACGAGTCATCCCACGAGGTCGCCGGGGCGTGGAACTGATAGTCTTCTTTCACATTGTTCGAACAGTAATACCCGGCGAGTCGAAGATACTCCGTCAGGCAGCGGACTTCGGGTGGCGGAACGGCTTCATAAAGCGGCCGATTCGTTGCGTAGGCGCGCGTTTCGGGGTCTTTGATCTCGTCCAATGCGCTTGTGCGGGTGTGATTGCGCATGTGGAGCGCATAGGTTGACGTGGGATACATCCCGGTAATCAGCGCGTGCCGGCTGGGGCCGCAAACAGCGGTGGTCGCGAAGGCGTGCGTATAGAGAACGCCCTCGCGGGCGAGGCGGTCGATGTTGGGCGTCGGGACAGTCCTGTCGCCGTAGCAGCCGAAATGGGGCGTCAGATCTTCGCAGGTGATCCATAGGATGTTGGGACGGGATTCTCGTTGTCGGGATTTCCGATGGGCGGAATGAATGGTTTCTGCTGCGGCAAGACAACCCGTAGCCGCTGCAGCGCCGGTCTTCAAAAAGTCACGTCTGATCATGGTTCTAACTCCGTTTTACCTTCATCGTGAGCCGCGGAACAGTGGCGACGAAGCGCCCCTACTTTTCCGCACTGGTTTACAGTCATGGTAGCACACTCGCCCATGATTGACGCTGTTGCAAAAAGTCGAGAACTTCCGCTGCCAACCTCCGACTTTTTGCCGCTCCATTATGATTGACAAGGCGGCAAGAAGTGAGCGGGGCACATGAAGGCAGGTCGTCAACCCCCTCTGAATCTCCCCCAGTCTTGGGGGAGACAACTGAAAACGAAAACAGATTCGGCTTGATTCGCCCTCTTTCTTTTGCCTCCCCCGAAGATCGGGGGAGGTTAGGAGGGGGTTGAAATCCGTATTCCCGACTTTTTGCGAGCCTGTCATGATTAGGGGTGGAATGCCGGGCTCTCTTCCTCGTACAGGTTAATCGCCTGTCTCTCTCCGGAGAACAAAAACACCCCCTGTCGCTCGGTCGCGGCAGGGGGTGCGATTACGTACGAACGAGGCACTTGGCCTTTAGAAAATGCTCCAGTCCTCGACCTTCGTCTCCACGGGCACAGCGACCCGGAAGTTATCGAAGAAAACCGGCGCACCTTCCTGTGAACCATCATTGTTGGAGGTAAACGAGACGGTAAACCATCCACCTTCATTCTCGAAAGCACCGGCGTGTTTGGACATGTCGACTTCCCAGAGGATCAATTTCCACTCCTCGGTAGCCTCCGTATAGCCCAGTTCCGGGTAACCGTCCCAACCCGACACGTTCTCAATGTCCTCAATCGGGTTACCTTCCTCGTCATTAACACCCGACTGGAGAATGAGCGCCGACTGAACCCAGGATCCGGAAAAACCAGGACCAACCATCACGTCGACCATGATTTCGCGGACTTCCGCCCATCGATCGAAATCGGCCATGGCATCCGCCGTTTGGACATTCCGAATCCAGCCGCCGCCAAGATAGACTTCCATGTAATTGGACCCTTCGGAGGGCTCGACATCGCCGATCCCAAGGGCGGGCAGCGAACCGTCGGCGCTGGTCCATCCAACCGGAGTTCCGGTTTCGGGGTCCAACTCATTGAATCCATACACAGGGACTTCTTCTACCTGGACCGTTCCGGCGGGCCTGACAGCGTAAATGTTGTCGATCAACATGGCGCCTCGGGTCTCGCCCGGATCTGGTCCGATGAATCCCCCGAAATTCGAGACTTCGCTGGCACGTTCATTCGATGTCAGACGGTCGATGCTCCAGACAAATTCAACCCACTCGCCTGTAGTCGTCGTGGTCTGATAACCGAGGTTAGCGCCGCCGGGAAGATCCAGCCGCATCTCGAAGCCATCTTCCGGATCGGGTACGGAATCCGGGTAGAAGTAGACCGACATGTGGATTTCCCGCATCCCGGTCAGGTCGAGAGCCCCCATCGGGAAATTCAGCTGAACCCACTGCCATGTGCTGCCGGCGTTATCGTACTCGACATAGAGAACATTCTCGCCGTCCGCAGCTTCCACACCGCCGGGAATCTCATCGGAAAACATCACATAGGACTCGACGATGTTCCCGCCTGAGTAAGCCCAAGAAAACAGATGTTCTTCTTCTTCAAAACTGGTGATATCCACCCTCTCTTGCGCGACCGCAATGGACGCGATTCCCAAACACAAAAGCAACACGACAAATGACTTTTTCTTCATTGACTGCTCCTTTCACTGTCTTTTGTCGGCAGGGAGGGTATCCCTGCGATGAATTGTTAAAATTCTATGTATACGTGACGAGATACACCAGTCAAGTTGCAGGCTTGATTTGAGCGTTTTCGTGACTTGGGTGTGTGTACGGGGATGGGGGGACGTCGAACCCGTCGTCTGAGTGCGCTTGCCGATTTCTCCAATGATCCAGCTGCCGCCATGCAATGAACAGAAACATCATGTCAAACACCATCACTGGGATTCAACAGCCGCATCGCCCCATGCCGAACATGCAAAACATGAACGACATCTTTGTGAACCGTAAATAAGATTCGGTAGATGTATTGACGCCTTCCATACAAAAGATGACGTATTTCCTCTTCGAAGAACTCATTTTCCGGAGCTATCGGGCAACGTTTTGGATTTTGCGAGAGAGAGGAGATGGCATTCTTGATTCGTTGATACCACTCGCCGGCATTTCGCGGCGAGTTCTCTGCAATCCAACGGACGATCGAGTCGATATCTTCCTCTGCGGACGGTTGAATAAGAACGCGATGTGTCATTTGCCTTGCAGAAAAGCGTACTTCTTCTCCAGCCGATCAAAGACTTCCTGAGCAGGTTGTCCTTTCCCCTCTTTCATGGATTCCAGACCGCGCCGGATGCCGGCCACAGTCTCAAGGCTGTCTAAAAGGTCGAACAGCCTTTCGTACGCCTCCGCTGATTGAACAACCACTTCGGCTTCCCCGTTCACTGTTAACACTGCAGGACGCCCGGACTTTTTTAGCCGACAAATGTGTTGCTCGGTGTTTCGCTGGAAGTCCGAAAGTGAATAAGTCTCCTTAGCAAAGTCACTCATGATCGACCTCGGATGATGTTCGCTCCTATTCTTATTCTACCTCTTTTGAGTAAAACACTCCATCGCAGACCGCTTCGGTTTGTATATCCCGTTGGCCGACCGGCACACTGCCAACAATCGACCTGGAAGCCAACTTCGTCTCAGTCTCATGTATTCTCTCCGTGGCTCCCGCAATCAACAACCCCGCCAAGAGATTCGCCAGAATCCCGAACTGGCCGAACAGATCCCAATCCCGATAGCCCCAATCCGGATGCCAAAACGTTGTCCACAAGAGGCCACAAAACGCCATTACCGCCACTGAACGAAGGAAAGGCGTCGACAGCCGCCACGCAAACAATACAATCAAAACCAACGACAAAAACGGCACACCAAACGGCGCGGCGGTTCGATTGAAGAATACAATCATCCGAAGGTGATCCACCGAAAACAGAGTGAACAGCTGATTCTTCGCCCAGGGGCTGAAAACAGGCACCAGACGCTGGAAACCGAGTTCCGTACCCTCCGTTTTGACAACCAGAGGAACAACAATCAAGAAAGCAATACAGACCAGGAGCGGCACCACAACCTCGTATCGCTCACGATGCCCGATCCGCCGTTTCCACAGAAAGTATGCGAATCCCAGCGCATAGAAGATTGCAAGATGATGCGACGCCACCGCGAGACCAAAGCACGCGATCGACTTCCACAGAGGCTGTCGGCCCTCCTCGTACTCGCGCAATTCGTACAGTGATAACACTAGAAAGAAACTGACCCATGCGTAATTCTCGACATGACCGAAAAAGACCCACACACAGCCCGCCGACAAATTGATCGCCCAGAATACAGGCGACCGCGAAAAGCGGAACAACAAAAGAAGATAGCCGCTACCGGCAAGCGAACTCGACAACGCAATGGAATACCAGGGTACCACCTGGTCGGGCAACGATAAGTTGGATATGGATCTGAGTCCTGCATTGACCGAAGAGAAGAGGACGTAAACGATTTCGTGGATGAATACTGTCAAAACGGAGCGGTAATAACAGTACACACCGGAACGGGCGACGAATCCTTCGAAGTAGTAACAATCCGCACCGATACGATCCCAATGCCCCAACACGAAACAGATCACGACACCCGCGATGTACGCAAGAATCCAGGGGAGCCGTTTGCAAACAGCGGCTTTCATGCGCTGGGGGATGCCTCCCTGAGGGCTGCGGCCGCTCGCTCGGGCGACACCGAGCACAACGGCAGACCGATGATGTCCGCCCAATCCTGCCGTCGCGGCGGGGTCGGCAGAACCTCAAAATGCCAGTGATAATCCAGATGAATGGTCTTCCAGTAGCCGGTCTGGTAGCGCGAGACTGTGTTCGGCGATGTGTGAAGCGAAAGCCCCCGCCCCCATTTGGGGAGAACCGCGTCCAGCCGCTTGAAGACTTCGAGAATCCCGTCCGCAATGCCGGGAAAATCGTCGTCCGGCACAAGAGCGAAATCATGCAGATGCCGACGCGGTAGAATGTGAACCTCGAAAGGCGCTCGACTCGCGAACGGCGCTACACTGACACATGCTTTCGATGAAGAGACCAAGCGGTCTTTGAAGCGCTCCTCCTCGTGAATCGTGTCGCAAAACAAGCACCGTTCCTTGTAATCGTAATACTCTTTCGCGGCCATCAGCTCCGCCTTCAATGAAGGAGGCGTTGCGCCCGAACCGATAATCTGGGCGTGTGGATGCGCGAGGTGACCGGCAGCCTCTTCCGACTCGAACCGGCAGGCGGTGATATAGCGCATACGAATATCTTTCCGGAGATCGAGGAGACGCTCGCGAATGATCTTGAGGATTCTCGTGACACGCTCCGTGCTGAATCCGGCGAATCGGTCGGCGTGGCGCGGGCTTTCCACAATCACCTCATGCGCTCCCACGCCTCGCATCCGGTCGAACATCCCGACCCCTTCGCGCTCTTCTTCCCCTTCGACTGTGAGCACCGGCACCCGGTTCGGAATTACGCGAATCGACCAGCCGCGCTCATTCGGTTTTCGTTTGTCATTGGCGGGAACGGCTGCGATTTCCGGCGGCGTATAGTTCTCATACCCTTCACAGAAAGCGCAAGGAAATACTTTCGGATCATCCGCCAACGGAATATTCAACGCGGCCTCGCGTTCGGGATCGTGGGTCACAACGCACCATCCACCGTGGTGCGGGTCGCGTCGCAGTTCAGACGGAAATTTCGGTGGTTCCATCAATGGACTCCAAGATCAGTTGTAGCGCTCAGGTTTATCCTGGGCGAGACGAACCCACCGTCCGGGATAAACCCCGGACGCTACGGTCTGCCCACGATATAGTATCAGGCTCCATCCCGGTTCTCCCAAGAGTATCCTCCCCGGGGAACACGTTTCGGCTGGACGATACGGCTGGACGATACAGAACATAATGAGGAAAAGCGTCGGACACCACGTAGGATTCCCTGACGGCAGTAACGAACGATTCCGTGAATCGCTCCGGGTCTCTAGGCTCTTTGAACACATCCCAGGACAACACAAGAAGAGGAAATTCCCCGGCACGGATTCGGTTCAAGAGCGGTGTCTCATCCCATAATCCCTGCCGGGCCAGTTGTGTGCAGATAAAAGGTTGAAACACCGGTTCATGTCCCGCAATAAGCGGCAGTCCCGGCCGCTCGGCCAGCACCGGCCCGGGCGACTGACTCACGATTCGCTCAACATTCTGCGCTTGATAGAGATCCGCTCGTGTGGGTGTATAGGAGAAATCCAACCGGGAGTGCGGCCAATGCAACGTGGCAAAAATCTGAGCCAATAGGAGCACAGGCAGAAGCAATTCAAGGAACGATCGATCGTCTCGCTCCGCAACCTCGGCCTCCGCCAATACCAATCCCACCGCGAGCGATGTTGCAACCACCATCTCCAGCAGATAATTCGGCGCGGAACCGATCTTGCCGCACAAGAGCGACAACAAAGCCGAGAGAAGCAGATAGTAAACAATCAAATCGCGCCGCTTCATCCGCCATCGGTACAGGAACAGAAAAACACCGATCCCGCCGAGCACCGGATAGGTCGCCCACCAGTGCCGGAAATAGATGAACACATCCATAAGCCGGTATTCATTCACATTGAACAGAAAGACATGTCGCGAAAACCCTCCGCCGGAGAAGAAATGAAAGAAAACGTACAGAAGGGCGGAAACAATAGCGGTTGAAAACAACAAACCGACTGCTTTCCGCCGTTCCTCGCGGTAATAGAGAAACAGAAACGCCGAGAGAGGCGCCGCTACAAGCGTTTGCCGTGTGCATAGCGACAGCACGAAACACCCCACAGCCAGCGCAACGGATTTCTCTCGTTCGATCAGTAATAGTCCCAACACAGCCAGGAAAATCGCGGGCATGTCCACCCGCGCCAGCGCTCCCCAGTCGTACACGTGATAAAAGGAAAGAAAACAAATCGAGGAAATGAACGCGGGCCACCGGCGTCCGGATAAGCCTTGAATCCAGATAAAGACGAGCAGTGCGATCCCCAATGTGGCCGCCGTGCAGAGCGCGCGGCCGAACAGAAAGCCGGCCCCGAGAAAACGTTCGCCGACTGCGAGTAGGACCGGATACAACGGCGGGTAATTACCTACCACGTACGGCGGCTCGGTGATGTCCGGGTAAAGCCCCCGTCCGGTCGCCAAGCGATGCCCCCCGTAGATAAGAAATCCCTCGCTGTTGTCCACGTCGTACGGATAGGTGATAAGAACGTACGCGTGATACAGGAAGAGCCCGGCGTACAAAAGAAACCCTACAGTGACCAGGAATTTAAGAAAACCGGACAGAATTGAACGCCTCTGCCGGGGCGGCGGGAACGCCGGCGTTGGTTCCGGAGCTACAGCCGATGACTTCTCAGGCGGATCCGCAGTAGGTTGATGATCCATTTGATTATCAATCCGGGGGAGATTTTGGATTCGCCGACCTGCCGTTCTACATAATGGATCGGCACTTCGGCAACACGGTATCCTCGTTTCCGGATAGCATACAGCGTCTCTTCCACGACCGTCGGACCATCGGAGACAAAGTTCTCCCAAGGCAGCGCGGCCAGCACCTCTCGCCGGAACGCACGGAACCCCGACGTCGGATCGCTATAATGAAGGCCGAGAACCATCTTCGAAAGTGTGCCCGCCACCCAGCTGTTCAGCCGTCTGCGGACACCGAATCCATCGACCTGTCCTCCCACTGTGTAGCGCGATCCCAAAACCACGTCCGCCTGCTCGATAGCCTCGATCAGTCGCGGTATATCTTCCGGTCGATGAGAAAGATCGGCGTCCATCTCGATCACGATCTCACAATCGCTTTCAGAAGCCCGCTGAAGCCCTTCGCGTCCGGCGAGCCCTCGTCCACGTGGCGGCGGCCGATGGATCCCCTCGATCCGCCCGGGGTGCTGTCGTTTCAACCGCTCTACCTCCTCGCCCGTACCGTCCGGCGACTGATCGTCGACAACAAGAATCCGGACATCCAATCCGAGTGCCAAAAGTCGCTCGGTCAGCGGCTCCATATTCTCCCGCTCGTTGTATGTGGGCAAAAAGACAAGTATCCGAGACTTACTCATCGGTGTGCTCGTTTTCGAATGTATGGTAGTCTGAAACTCACCGGGAAGATGCCGGTGCTACCCAATTTGACATAATCATACATGAGTGGCATAGGCTTCCAGCCTGTGAATCGGAGATACTTCATGGCGATTCCACGATACATTCAAGCACTGTTCTTGCTGTGCTGCACATTACCTCTCTTTCTCTCCGGATGCGGCGATAGAGAAGACGATACTCTGCTGTTCCGCGTCAACGGAGAAGAAGTCTATCAAAGTGAATTGGAGCTGATCGGCAGAAACGCCATGGCGAAGGCGGGGATCGATCCGACGTCGCTGCAGGCACGTATGTGGCTGAAAGACCATGCGAAGAACCTCTACGATACGCTGATACGGCTCTATCTCATTCAGCAGACAGCACAAAAGACGGTCGAAGAACCTACCGAACAGGAAGTCACACGAGCCATCGAGTCTTTCAGGGAGGCCTTTCCAAGCGAAGAGGATTACGCTCGGTTCATGGAGGTCGCCAATCTGGAACCGGACGAGGTGCGCACAATCTTCCGAAACAAGATCCTGACCGAACGGTTTCAGAAAATGAAACTCCAGGAAGGAAAAACCGAACTTTCGGAAGAAGAACTGCGGGAGTGGTACAACGAACACGCGGGGGAATTTCGTGCGCCCAACCGGCTTCACTTGCGCCACATTTTATTCCTGGTGGATCAGGGAGCGACACCGGAAGAGCGTGTCGAAATCCGCGAGAAGGCCGAGCGGATTCGAAAAGACCTAACCGGCGCGGACGAGGGAAAATTCGCTGAAACCGCAAAAAGGGTATCGGAAGATACTCCTACGGTACCCACGGGGGGCGATTTGGGATTCATCACCCTGGATGCCGCGAGACCGAGCTTCCCGCCGGGGATCGCAGAGTCGATTTTCGAGCTGGAGGAAGGCGAGATCAGCCCCGTCCTCCAATCAAAAATGGGCTACCACATCTTCATGGTGGCCGATGATGAACAGTCGTTCGAGGAAGCAAAAGAAGAGATCCGAGAACGCCTTCAGAATCAGGCAATGATCTCGCATTTTGAAAAATGGTTCAAAGAAACCCGCGAGCAAGCGAACATCGAGATCGTGGTAAAGCCGGAAGACTTGTATAACAAGATTATCGATATCCCGTCTTGAGTCAGGTGTACACCCGTATATAGACACGTTCACCCGCCTTATATAGACACGTTCACCCGCGTACGGTGACGGGGTCGCAACAAGTCGAAAGTTGGCATGGGAAGTCCCCTCTCCCCCCGGGAGAGGGTTAGGGTGAGGGGCGATCATTGCACTGGATTCGGGTATTATTCTTCGCTTGTGTATTCGCCAGACACAGCAAATCAAGCAGAGGCAAAAGGTGTTTGTGATGACAGGAATTCATTAAATACAGAGAGAGGGGTGACACAAAATGCAAAGATCCCTCACCCCGGCCCTCTCCCAGAGGGAGAGGGGGAAGAACTCCGCCGGACTTTTTGCGACGGCATCATACGGTGGGGTAGCGACAAAACAGACATACAATATGTGAGTCTATTTCCGAGGAGATGTGAGTCTATTTCCGAGGAGCGTAACCCACCCCAAAAAAGCCCCTCACATCCCCGCGTTCAACAGCGACGCGAGCTTTGCCCCGGGATCCTCATGTTCCATCAGCGAGGTCCCTACCTGAATCGCATGCACACCGGCGTTCGAGAGTTCGCGGGCCTGATCCGGTTCAGAGATTCCGCTTTGGCTGACGATAATACGGTTATCGGGAATACGTTCGCGGAGACGCAGGGTTGTTTGAATATCGGTTTCCATCGTGCGGAAGTCGCGGTTATTGATTCCGATGATTTGCGCATCGGTTTCGAGGATCGCGTCGATCTCCTCTTCATCGTGTCCTTCCACCAGCGCAACCATGTCCAATCTGTGCGCAAGTTCAAGAAATCGGTGAATTTCATCCGGTTCCAGGATCTGGGCCATGAGGAGTATCGCATCCGCACCGATCACCCGAGCCTCCCAGATCTGGTATTCGTCGATAGTGAAATCCTTTCGAAGGGTCGGCAGACGGGTGACGGCTCGTGCTTTCACCAGGTGATTATCATTCCCGGAGAAGTATTTCTCATCCGTCAGTACCGACAGGGCGGACGCGCCGGCGGATTCGTAGGCCTGGGCGATGGCGGAGGGAACGGTGTCGTTTCGGATCGTCCCGCGCGAAGGCGAAGAGAGTTTGATCTCGGCAAGCGCACGCAAAGCCTGGCCGGGTCGCCGGTTGAGAGCAGTCAGAAAATCGCGCGGAGGAAAGCCGGACTCGGCTTTCGCCTCTAGGTTGTCGATGGAATACGCGCTTTTTCGCTGTTCGACTTCCCGGCGTTTGTGTTCGACAATCTCGTCGAGTATGCTGCCGTGCTGCTTCATATTTATAGCTTAGTGAACCGTCAAAGAAAACGAAACATTAGTCCACTCCCGTGATGGAGCCCACTCGGCTTTCCATCGAACCACAGGATGACAACGTTCTTGGGGGCGTCGGATCAGTTCGGAGGAAGATACGGGTGAGTTGTTTTCAAATGCGTAGGAGTGAGTTATGATGCTTCTATCACTGGGAAGAATCAGAGGAGAGATCATGGCCGATGCGAAAGAAATCAAACCGCCGCTGACGGATGACGATATCGCGGATCTCAAAGCGGGCGACCGTATAATTATCAATGGTGTAATCTATACGGGTCGGGACGCTGCCCACAAGCGTATGATCGAAGCGTTGGACAAGGGCGAAGAGCTGCCTTTCGATCCACAAGGACAGATCATCTATTTTGTCGGTCCGTCCCCTGCAAAACCGGGGCAGGTGATCGGCTCGGCAGGGCCCACATCCTCCTATCGAATGGATGCCTATTCCCCCCGCCTGATCGCCGAAGGCCTGAAAGGAATGATCGGTAAAGGGTTTATGGGTCCGGGGGTGCGCGAAGCGCTGACCCAACACAAGGGCATTTACATGAGCGCCATCGGCGGCGCAGGCGCTCTAATCGGCAAACGCATCAAAGAGGTCGAAATCATCGCTTACGAAGACCTTGGCCCGGAAGCCGTCCGAAAGCTCGTAGTGGAAGATTTCGAAGCGGTGGTTGTGTACGACATGTATGGCGGCGACCTCTTCAAGGACGGCCAGGCGAAGTATGCCAAATCCGCGTAACAGACGATAGCTAACGACGCGGGCCTCCGCGGCCAACGGCAAACGTTGTTCGATCGGCCTCTTTGCCGTTTAAAATCAACCGTACCTCGTACTCGCCCGCATCCAAGTCAGTCGCAGGCACCTGGACCCGCCACGGGGTGATTACCTGTGCCCCCATTGGAGCGGTGATCTCGGTCCATAGATAGAGATCGAGAGTCCCGCCTTCGGTCGTTTCAAGATCCGCCCACACGACAGCGTAATTGGAAGCCGGAAATTCACCTGAAAGATCGAACGTCACGGAATCGACACGTTGGCCTCGTTCGGGCAACAGCAACAATTGTGGGTCTTGTGGTGCCGCCCGTTCACTCCGAACGACGAGTTCGTTGGCCAGCCGTCCCAGGCGCGCAACACCGCCCAAGGCCTCGGGCGGCGGGAATTTGCCCGATTCAATCACAAGCATTTGGTCTTCGTGAATGATCACGGTATCGCCCGGCTCCAACGCGGGCGGTCCCTCCTGCGGCAGCGGCTCGAAAGGCAAATCGTCCATAAGCGTTTCGAGTTCCTCCAGCTCGTCTGGAAAAAGCCGTCCGCGCATAGAATTCGCGTTGGACATCGAGTCCCCGCGACTCAGGATAAACCGACCCTCTTGGGAGATTTCGAGGTGGACCGCGTCCGTGCCGCCACGTCCGGCGATGGTGAACTGCAGAAATGGCGCTGAAGGTTCGTCTACCCTGAACACGCGCCGGTCGGTCTCGATGTCGTTCACGGAAAGCACCGCTTCATACTCTCCGGGAGCGAGTTCGCCCAGATCGAGGAACGTCCGGATCGAACCTCCCTTACGGGCATCTGACGGCGCGGGCCAAACGGGTGCAACCGTCAAATCGATTTGCAGAAGGCCGTCTTCCGGGCTCGCAACGGTCTGGGATACGACACGAAAGACATCCGGAGGCGTGCTCAGGTCGACAGCGGCCCGAATTGTCCTGAACTCGCTGGGTGTATCGCTGAAGACCGTCAGTTTGCCGGTAACAAACAAGACGTCCCCCGGCGTTGGAGTCGAAGTCGGTGTGGAGGTCGCGGTGGGTGTCGGTACTCCAATCGGCGTATCAGTCGGAGTAGGCGGAGCCGGTGTCGGCAGCGGCGGGACGGCAAGGAGATCCTCAACCGCCTCATCCAGAGTCTTCACAAGAAAAGAGAGCCCACGCGGCACTTCCGCACCGGTATAGCCGACGACCCTCTTCCCGGGCACTTCAATGATGTATGTATACCCGTCATCTGCGGGCGTCTCGGGCCTATATTCCGCCTCCAGGTTCTCGAAATCGGTCATAATAACGGCAAATTCCACTCGTAACGCCGATGTCGGGTTCAACACTCCTTCAAAGTGCTCTCCGTCAGCTTCCAACGTGTATTCGTAACTCTCCAAATCAACAGAGAATCTTCGGTCGATCCCGGCATTCCCTCCAGACTTTCGATAATCAACCCGGTCTATGGTCGTTGGAGGTATAGGAGTGGGGGTGGGGCGAGGCGCTTCCGACTGAAGAATCTGCCCGACAAGGTTGTCCAATGTGCCGACAAGAAACGAGAATCCCTTCGGGATCTCCGCACCGCTATATCCAATGATCTCGTATCCGGGGACTTCGATTTCGTAAGTAAAACCGTCCGCTACCGGTGTCTCCGGTTTGTACTCAGGCTCCAGATTGGCGAAGTCGCAAAGGAGGACCGCGCTGACAAGGCGGAGATAATTCTGCAGCGAAAGAGTCCCCTCATAGAATTCTCCATCCGATGTCAACTCATATTCGCGAGTTTCAAGGTCCACATGCAGCTGTCTGTCGATGCCCGCTATTCCGCCCGACTTTCGATACTCAATCCACGTAATCGCATCCGGGTCGGGGCCGGGTTCACGATCAGAGATCTCCAAACGCTTCTCCGCGACTGTTTTTCCGTTCACCACAGCGACAACATCGTAAATACCTTCCGAAAGGTAGCCCAATCGGGCCGAAACAGACCATTCTTCGAATTCTATCCCGGTCTGGTTTTCGCCTACGGGTCGGACTTCGATTTCGAAAGTGATCCGGCCACGCAGGTTATGGACAGCAAGGAGAGTAGCAGCATACCCCGGTTCCCGGAGCGTGCCTTGGACTGTGATCTCAGTTTCATCCCCATCGGCAACAGGCGGTGCGGGCAGCAAAATCCTTGTATTCCCCAGGAGAACCGAATCTACAGGATCGACCTGCGATACCGCCGAACCAGCCAAGACGGTTATCCCGATCAAAAGCCAAACTGGCCGCTTCATATTCTCGCTCCCTTCCCGGCGTGCAGAGAAATGAAATGACACGCCTTCTTACCAGTATAACACTGGAACGAAAACAACCGCACTTATGTGCTGGGAAAGAAAAGGTGGGTTCTCAATCAACTCTGTATACCCAATGTCATTGAGTTAAGTTGGAGGGAAGAGCGAGGGGAGGGCGAACCTCCTGGTGAGCCGCTTTTTTTTCGGTTCGGCGGGAGCCCCGTCCAACATACCGCTCAGTCTGATCTACCCGTAATGACATTGCCTGTATACCCAGCAAAGGTCAGGGTACAGCCGCGATCAGTTCTCTAGCCACTTCCACCAGTCGACCTACGGTTAGTCCATAATGACGCATGAGATCCTTCGGGGGAACATCGGCGACAAACTCATTCCGAAGACCGATCATTTTCATGCATCCGCCGCATCCTTCTTGAGCGATGATCTCGGCGATGGCGCTTCCCAGACCGCCTGGGATCTGGTGTTCCTCGATTGAGACCATACGGCGGGTATCGATGGCCGCTTCAATGACAGCGGTTCGGTCGATGGGCTTAAGAGTGGAGAAATTGAGCACTCGTGCGGATATGCTGTCTAGTTCAAGTTCCTCCGCCGCATCGAGAGCAATCCGTACCAGCGGCCCGGACACCATGAAGGCAACATCCCAGCCGGGATTCTGGACGGAGGCTCTACCGGGTTCGAAGTGCTCGCCCAACCGGGTTGCGCCTTTAGTCGGATAGAGGGAAAGACGTATGTACGCCGGTCCTGCGGTTCGAAGAGACCATCGCAATATCCGTTTCGCTTCCTCGGCATCCGCCGGCGTCACTACGGTGATCCGAGGCAGCACTCGGAAAAGGGCCAGATCCTCCACCATCTCGGGCGGCTGGAGCCCTTCCTTCGAAAGAAAACCGCTGCGCGGGGCGACAAGTTTGACATTGAGTCGGCGACGGCAGATTTCGTCCCGGACAATCGGCCATGCGGATACGAGCGAAGCGGTGTCGCCGAGGATCAAAAAGACGGGGTCTCCTTCTTTCGCCGCATGTACGGCCCTTTCAGCCGCCTGGATCGACCGGTCGCCGAGATCGACGAATTGGTCTGGGCATCGCCGTTCAAAGCGTTGCGGATCCAGGTCCTCGTCAGCGGACACAATATATACACCCGGATAATCGGCGGCGTTCTCTGCGAGTGCCTCCAGGAAGATATCCGATGTAGCAAGCACGCGCGGGTCGACGTCTTCCGTCAGCGGCGAAGCGGACGACCGAGGATCACGATCTGGGGGGAGTGGGTCTTTCATGATTTTTATCTATCGGATTGTTGTATCGATCCGCTAGAATCCTCTCTCGTTCATCCTAGTACAGGTTCCGAGAGGACGCAAATCGAAGACTGGGCGATGACTAATTCCCACTGAATCACACTATTAGAATACGCCTCAGCCACACAGCGATAGACATGATGAGTACGAGAGGATTTGGATTACCAATCGCAAGTCGCAGATCTTCGATAGTATCTCCCGGCCTTGTTTCATCCGGGCTGAGCTCGTCAGAATTGATGTGCAGATGCGAAGGAGAATGGGCGGGATTGAAGCCGAACTCGCGATTCCATCTATGCAGCCAGCCTTCAAGCGGCTGCTGCTTTGCCTGACGACAATCGTATTCCCAGCGGAAGTTCTGAAGCGAATTTCGATTGGGGGGCAAACTCGATATCCGGACACGTGCTTGTCGGAGTTCGATCCACGGCATCCCCCTTTTCGGAGCGAAAGGCGCAATGAAACACCGCGACGAGGCATCCATCGCATTACCAAGAAAAGGTCGTGCAACAAAAAGGACGGATATTTCGCACTTTTCCATGAATCGGAGCGGGATCGATGCACGTTTGGCTCGAGTAGTATTTCCTTTGAACAGACTTCTCGCTTCCGTGTCGGTCAATCCTGCGGCGATAACCAACCAGTGGCTGTTGTCCTTCCTAATATCATCCGCCTCAAAGTAGTTACCCTCCGCCTCGCGTCGATCAAAGACCGCCGAATCGCTAAAACAATCAACAAATGTGTTTTGTATAATGCTTAGTTGATTCGCTGTCATTGCGCAGTTGAGCGATCAGAACGAACAGCTGGATGTTCCTTCAACCAACGCTCCAGTTCTCTCTTCTCGGGTGTAGGTCCCGGAAGTTCATTGAGTATTCCTCTCAGTTCTCCCGGAAGACGAGTACTAATTCTCGTTTCAGTCTCATGGCTCCAAATCGAGAGCATGGAGGACGAATCATAAACCTTAGATTCGAAAAAGGACGCCAGATCCGGCGCATGTCTCTGAAAACCAAGGAAGTCCGCATTCCGTATCACCAATAAAGTTCCCGGTGTATCGGCCAAGGCGCTTCGCCACCCGTTCAGCCAAGGTCCCCAAAAGGTACTCGTGGCTTGCTGCAGGAAGAGGACCAGAAGAAAATCCCTGTCGGGACGTAACGGACCAGCGTCAGACGCGTGTATAGACTCATCCACAGACGTTCGTTCGAACGTTGACCGCAGCTGTTGAACCGAATCCTCGGAAGGAGATAACAAACGAAACTGCTTAGGCATGCCATCCAACAACACGGCAAGAAGGATCACAAGTGCGTGTACCAAATCCTCCTGATCATCCCAGAGAAGAACGTGGACTCCCTTGTGATCGAGGGCGATCGACTCCGCAAGTTGCTCCGCCGTATTCATTTTACACAGCAACCTTGCCCGTTCTGATCCGGTGGCGTTCGAGCAATCGATTCGCCAAAGGATGAACACGCAGCATCTGTTCTCCGTCCTGCGGCTCCACGACTAATAGGCCGATAGGCGACCTCAGCAACGTAGCCGCAGCGCCCAATCCTGTCTTGTTCCGGTCAATGCTGTCGAGAAGATCCAGCTCTATCTGACTGTAGTCTTGGTACGCGCTTTCAGCACGGTGGACGACAGCCTGAGCATCGGTCATCTCGATTTTCTCATGTTGGGCTAAATGCGCTATTTTGCACGCCTCGATGAGAAAATGCACGAATGTTCTGGGAATGCCTCCACTGTAATGCGCCAATAGTATCAGGCTTTCCTTGTGTATAAGGCTTCCAAGACCACAACTCTCTACAATCCGATCATATATGGTGGGCGCAGTATCGCTGTCGGGTTCAGGAATTTCGAAAGGATAGACCATCAGTGGATTTCCCCATTGTGACTCGACCGAGTGCCTCATTGGGCCAAGCGTGTACTCATACGGCGCTGTCATGATGATGGATGCCTTGATTCGTTTCCACTGCGGAACAACTTCCACAAGGACTTCTCTCGCCGATGTATCGTCCCGTATTTTGTCAACGTGATCCACGATCAAAACAGGGGGTTGTCCGTTATGAAAGTCGGTAAGCCAAAACAGCAGTCTGTTTAGAAGATTAATCAAACTGTCCGGTGCGAGGCCGAAACGCTCCGAATGTTGAGACACCGCTT
Source organism: uncultured bacterium (assembly GCA_964612675.1). Classification (GTDB taxonomy): domain Bacteria; phylum Hinthialibacterota; class Hinthialibacteria; order Hinthialibacterales; family JAKPRU01; genus CAZTDD01. The sequence continues at coordinate 88,245 of CAZTDD010000005.1, read as the reverse complement.
CGTGCTGCGCAGCTTTTCCCAAAATCAAAGCGACGGCTCCTGTCGTGTCATCTAAACGTACAGGAAATCTCATGCCTCCGAAATTGAAAACTACCTTATTACCGTCGTCGGTTCTTTCTCCATTCAGCCAGTCAATCAAGCGTTCCAGAATTTCCTCTTGGAGTCTTTCAAATCTTCTTATCATCGGAGGTTGGCGGACACTGTCGAGGAAGGACCTCGTCGCGCTCCAACAATCGCGAAAGATCGTCAGAAAAACACCCGTCGCCCCACATCGCTCCGGATGTTCTTCCTTCTCCAGATCGCAGTAAACCACAAACACTGTACGCCCCTTTTCTCTTATTGTCTCGCGGAAAAATTGCCACAGTTCCGATGATTTACCGACACCAATCTGTCCCGTTATGAGTACTCGCGCCGTGCCTGGGCAGCTGTCCACCTCAAGATGCAGTCTCCGCAAGAGATCGCCGTCACGCTCCTGATATTGGGTCTGGTTTTCACGATCCCCTCGGCCCGCCGGATGTTCGGCGTTCAGCTTTGAGAGTATTTCCCGCAACGTTTCAATTTCGGTTAGTGAGGACATTTGGGACCTCGTAAATGAAGGCTGTTGAAATACTAATAACACTCGACGAAAGCAGTTGCAAGTTATAAATGCAAACATGCGAGCATCGCAGATCCAGGATATCTTTTTCAGCACGGAAATCGCTACGCTGCACTTCAGGTCCTCTGTTGTCAGCAGAACGTTCATAACGGTATTATTAGTTAGGGGCTTTGATCTTTCATTGAGGTGGATCGCAGATCCTTATGAATCTCAGACTTGCGTCATCAATTGTTCTTCTTGTCATCGCACTTCTTATGCTCATTCTGCTTTGGCCGGGGCCGCCGGAAGAAGAGGAAGCGGAGGTCGTGAAGGTACCGACCCGCAGCATGTCCCCCACAAAGGTGCCGTTGTTTCCCAGTCCAACAGCGACCACGGAAATCGTGCGGGTACCGACAAAACCGGTCGCACCGACCGTGCAACCCGCCGAAATCCAGCCGACGGTTGAGGAATCGCCGACTCCCGCATTCGATGATTTGGATGTGCTGTTCGCCGACCTGGCTCCCTCCGTGGTGAACAAGGACAAAGAGCGGGCGATGGAGGTTTTGGACGGACTCGCCGCGGCGGGGAATCGCGCGATAGAGCCGCTCGCAGACCTCATGAATAACGCCCCGGATGAGAATGTCCGTGAATATGCGGCGTTCGGTCTCGCGAAAATCGGCACACCGGAGGCCGTGCAAGAACTGCTCAAGGCAATCCGTACCGAAGAAAACGACCGGTTGAAGCAGAATCTCAGAGCCCTACTGCGCCGAACGAATAATCCTGCTATCGTGGATCTCGCTATGGAGGGAATGCTTCAGGACGAAGAAGAATGGTGGACCAAAGACGCCAGCAGTATTCTCGGCTCGATTGGCACACCGGAAGTGGTCTCTCGTCTGGCTGAGCAGTCCCGAAACGTTGAAGGAAAATACCAGGCACGCATCGCCTCCGCTCTCGGGCGGATCACGAATGAGGAAGCCATTCCGGCATTGGCGGAAGCCCTGAACAGGGACGTGCCTTCTATCGTTATGGACGGAGTCAGCAGTTCGCTCGCGGGGATCGGCACGCCGGAAGCGACCGAAGCGCTTCTAAACAGTGTGCGGAACACGCAGGAAGAGCAGCGTTTGAACTCGATGCTGCTTGCCTTCGACCTGCTGATGAACAAAGACTCCGTTCCGATTTTGCAGAAGGCGCTGAATGATGAAAACCAATACGTCCGAGCGGCCGCAGCGAATGCGCTCGGACATTTCGAAAACGAACCGATACTGGCTCAACTAAGGGAAGCCTACGAACGCGAATCCAATGAGCGCGTGAAAGAGGCCATCCAGAGATCGATCGAACGCCTCGGTTCACGGGCCATGTGATGAAGGTTGGAAAAATCTGACGGTAATCCCAACTTTCGCGGAAGTCAGATAGGGGAGCCCTGTGCGCATTGTACATATATACAAAGACTACTATCCACCGGTAACCGGCGGAATCGAGATTTCCGTTCACCGGCTTGTCGAAGGATGCCGCGATGTATGCGGCGACCTTTCGGTGTTGGTGGCCGGGCATCGTTTGTTCACCTATCGAAGCGAAGTCGAGGGAATCCCGGTCACCCGCGTGGGACAATGGGGGCGACTCCTCTCGACCCCGATCGCGCCGACATTTCCTCTCCATTTGCGACGACGAAACGCGGATCTGCTTCACTACCATCTTCCTCATCCGACTGCGGTTATGTCTCACTTGATCGCACGGCCGCAGGGACGAGTGGTTGTCCATTACCACAGCGATATCGTCCGGCAAGCCCGGTATATGCCGTTATATCGACCTTTTCTATACCGCTTCCTCGATCAATGCGACCGTATCATCGTAACATCGCCAAACTACATCGAGACCTCCCCGGTGCTGCCTCGGTTTCGGGAAAAATGCAGGATCGTGCCTTTGGGCGTACCGATCAATCGCTTTTTACCGACACCGGAGGTGGAAGACCAGGCGCAGATTATTCGCCGTCGCTATGGAATGAAATTAGTGCTCTTCGTGGGAGTACTCCGATACTACAAGGGGGTCCGTTACCTGATCGAGGCGATGCAGAAGGTTCCCGGGAAACTATTGATCGTCGGAGACGGGCCTCTGCTGGGTGAGCTCATGCGGCAGGCAGCCACACTGCCTCACAGCAATCGCATTCATTTCCTCGGCCAGGTGGAGGATGTGGCTCCGTACTACTACGCCTCCGACGTCTTCTGCTTGCCGTCCATTTATCGCAGTGAAGCGTTTGGCATTGTTCAAGTGGAAGCCGCCGCGGCAGGACTCCCGCTCGTATGTACCGAAATCGGCAGTGGGACAACCTTTGTCAATCAGCATGAGGAGACGGGACTGGTTGTACCGCCCGCCGATTCGGACGCACTCGCCCAATCGTTGACGAAACTGCTCGACAACACGGAACTGCGCGTACGCTACGGTACAGCGGCACAAAACCGGGCAAGAACCCTCTTCACACAGGAATGCATGGTGCGCGGCATCCTCTCGGTCTACGAAGAGGTACTGGGCCGCCCGTTCCCTCTGCCCGAAAATGAACCTCCCACTCAGGAGTTCATCGCTTCCGATTTTCGCTAGTCCTCCCCGTGTCGCTAGAAAACCCTCATTATCTTTAGAACCAAACTGCGGTAAAGTGTTTCGAGATTGTAGAAGAACCGGAGGTATGCCGATGAAATCCTCAAGACGCACTTTTCTGAAAATGGCTGGAGCGGGGTTGGCCCTCGGAGCCGGTTCTTCACCGGCCGCCACGACAAAACGAAATATCCTGCTGATCCACGACGATCAACATCGCGGCATGGATCTCCATCACGCCGGGAATCATCAACTTGAAACACCGCACTTAGACCGCCTGGCCGAGAGCGGCGTCTCGTTCTGCAACGGCATCGCGAACCATCCTCTCTGTACACCCAGTCGAGCGACGCTTCTCACAGGCAAATACAGTCTCGCACATCGGACGATTTCGAACGATTTGCCCATGGCGCTCGGGCAAAATACCATCGCCACAGTCCTTCGGGACCAGGGATACCGAACCGGGTACATTGGCAAATGGCATCTGGATGGCATCCCGCGAAGCAAATTCACTCCCCCCGGACCGCGACGGCAGGGATTCGACGATTTCTGGGCGGCTTATAACTGCCACCACAATTACTTCAAAACGAAGTACTTCCTCGATACCCCGGAACTGATTACTCCCGAAGGCTACGAACCAAATATCCAAACGGATCTCGCGATCGATTTCATCAGCAAATACAAGAGCGACCCCTTCTTCCTGATGATGTCCTGGGGGCCGCCGCACGCACCGTATCAGCTGGTACCGGAAGAATATCGCCGGATGTACGATCCGGAGAAAATCGAACTGCGCCCAAACGTTGAAGACCCCAAACGGCAACAGATCGCGGACTACTATGCGGCGATTACCGCCCTGGACCGAGATGTCGGGCGGTTGGTGGACACATTGCGCGAACACGGTCTCCTCGATAACACCATCATCGTCTTCACCTCGGATCACGGCGATATGCTGTGGTCTCAGGGCCGTCAGAAGAAACAACAACCCTGGGAAGAATCGATCCGGGTCCCGCTGATCCTGAGTGCCCCGGGATTGTTGCCGGAAGACACTCGCTCGGACGCTCTATTCGGAACCACCGATTTGACACCGACACTGCTCGGTCTCGTGGGAATCGAGAACCCCTCGGGAATGCAGGGGCTCGACATGAGTCCACGGCTCGCGAAAGGGGCCGGGGAGGAGCACGAATCGGTTCCCATCATGGATGTTCTGCCTTGCGATCAATCGAGAGCATGGGACGGACGCCCATGGCGAGGGGTTCGAACGAAACGTTACACCTATGCGCGCTACCGGGAGAAAGGTTGGGTTCTCTACGACAATGAAAAGGACCCCTACCAGCTCGACAACCTGATCGACAAGAAGGAGCATCGGGATCTGCAAGCGAAAATGCAGGCCGAACTCGATATGTGGCTGGAGCGCCTCGACGACGATTTCCTCACCGGAGAGGGGCATCTGGCTCAGCTGGGGATGACCGAGCTCTGGGACCGGCGGAACGAGCATTTCCGGTCCGGCAGGAACTGGTAACGTTTTTTTTGTCCTGGATACGGACTCGACGGACGGAATCCCTTCTGCGGTATGTTGCGTCTATGTATACTCCAAAGAGAGAATCTTAACCGAAGAGATAAACTTAATCAGAACAAGTTCGGGGAGAAACATCATGGCCGATCCGAATGACAAATGGGAAGACAACGCTCCCGGTCCTTGGTACGTGGACAAAACCTGCATTATGTGCGGACTTTGCGTCGAACTCGCGCCGGACAATTTCAAGGAGAGCGAAGACGGCGATCACGATATCGTCTATAAGCAACCCGAGACCGACGAAGAACGTGCGGCCTGCGAAGAATCGAAAGAGCAGTGTCCGGTGGAATGTATCGGTGACGATGGCGCGTGAAACCGGCTTCGCCGGTGCCTTGCTCCTATCCATACAACCCGTAGTGACACCCGTAGTGACGTCCGGCGATCTGTATCGTTATTGAAGAGATGCGCCGCTCACGCTACATTTCTGTGTAGTGGACACTATGCGAGGAGTAGGTCGGTGCGGGGACTTTATTTCGGGCTCTTGATATCTGTCTCAGTTGCCGGAGCGTTCTCTCAGGGAGAACAGCCCGACGATCAGCGGCGCATTCAGGAGATTCGCCTTTCGTTCGGCGATACAGGAAGCAATCTGCTGAGTGGGTTGGCCGTTGGAGACGTGGATGGCGATCGTCTCCCGGATATTGTCGTAAGCGGTCAGAGTCCATCGGCAATCTATGTTCTTCGCAACCTGAACCGCCCCCGCGACCCGGCGCCACCTCTGATTTTGCCCTCTGACATTGCACAGATTCTTGAGATCGAGTTGACCGATCTGAACCGGGACGGGTTTCTCGATATCGTTGGAGCAGGTCCACAATCATTAGCAGTCTGGATTAACAAGGGGGGTAAGTGGAATGGATTCCACGATCCCCGAGACTATCAAATCGACGGGATGGGGTCCGGTCAGGTCGCAATCATTCAGGCAAATCGAGATACCGATCAGTATCCCGATATTGTTACGTCTTTGATCCAGCCCGAACCTGAGGATTTCGAGCTATGGCTGGGGACCGAATCTGGATTGTTGGATCGCAGTCTGGAAACGAGAAACTATGGAAGTGTCCCACGCGACATTGTTGCCGCCGATTTTACCGGCGACGGGTACGATGACTTGGCCATCGGATATCAGGGATTTGGCAATGCGAAAAGCGGTGTAGCCATACTTATCAATAACAGTCGTGGTTTTTTCACGAAATGGAATTTTACATACCTACCGATTCCACAAACTCTAGGTGTTCTAGACGTTAACCGCGATGGATTGCCGGACTTGGCAGTTCTCTCCGGCACGCCTGGCGGTCGAGAACCTGGAACGGGATATCTGCTTCTAAATGCGGAAGGTGGCCGTATGGTCGAAGTCGGTCGGTTCCCGTCAGGTCGGTTTCCATTATCTCTGAGCATAGCAGAGGTCACGGGCGACGATGCCAAGGATATTCTGATTGGCGATATGGGTTCGTCACGTGTGGACCATGGTGCTGTAATTGTTGTGCCATCGGGAGAAAAATGGTTCTTTGACGAACCAATACGTGTCCCGGTCCCAGTTGCTACACCGGGCGTACCGCTGACGCCATACTTCATGCAAAGCGGTTACTGGGACGCGGATGAGAGGAAGGATTTGATTATACTGGGTTATCCGCCCAATAATGATCGCATCTTCATCGTCTACGGCGGGCCGGAGTTTCTTCCCAGTCCGACACCGACTCACACTCCGACAGCGACACAAACGCCTACCTCCACACAAACACCAACGTTCACTCAAACGCCGACATTGACTCCGACGTCGAGTCCGACCTCGACACTGACACCGACCGATACACCGACAGAGACGCCAACTCGAACCCAAACACCGACACCTACCGCCACTCCGACCGCGACGCCGCGTGTCTTGTCTGTCCCGGCAGTGGCGATTGTCCAGGACGGCAAGCCAATTGAGTTAGATCCGACGGGGGAACAACAGAGCGCAGCTCTACCGGCTCGGGCGCGTGTACAGTTCGCCGATAGAGAAACCGGCGGCTCATATACGCACGAGAGCCTCAAAGGTTTTCAAATCTTTTGGGATCTGCAACCCGTGGATTTCGTAACACCCGAGCAACTCGTCGACGGAGCGTGGTATGAAACGAACTTCGCCGAGTGGGACGGAAGTCTGTGGCTGCACGTGCAGGCGGTGTCATTGGAGCCGGATGTGTGGGCCGACTCGCCGGTCGTCCCGATTGGGCGTCTAGGGATACGCCACTCCGGTACCCCCACGGCGACGGCGACACCCAGCCCGAGCCCGACAGGAACACCGCTGCCGACACCCACGTTCACACAGACACCAACAGCGACCCCTTCACCGACATTTACGGCAACACCGACGGATACGCCAACTCATTCACCGACACCCACGGATACACCCACATCAACGCCGACTCACACAAATACACCCACAGCAACGCTGACACCGAGTCCGACAGCCACATTTTCACCGACGGCGACGGCCACAACGACACCGACCTTTACGCCGACAGCTACCTCGTCACCGACGGCAACAACAACCCCGACGCCGTTCCAACCCATTGGGGATCTCGCCGACCTGTTTGAACCGCCCGTGATTTATCAAACCGGCGCGGCACCGGTCGACGCGCTCATTGGAGATTTTAATGCGGACGATGTGACGGACGTTGTAGTAGCCAACGCCTTTGTCAACGGTGTCGGCAGCGGCACGTTGTTGCCCGGCGGCCCGCCGGGTGTCTTTGGAGCGCCGCAGGTCTATGACTTCGGTGAGGTTCCGCAGGCACTTGCAGCTGGAGATTTCAATGAAGACGGAATTCTCGATGCCGCGTGTCTGAACTTTTCAGGTCGCGAAATCCGGATCTTGTTTGGAGGAACACCCTCGTTCCGTTCTACAGAAACTCTATCCACCAGCGAAGGACCCACCGATATCGAAGCTGCCGACGTCACAGGCGACGGGCATCTCGACATCATCGTGACGAATCTGTTCACGGATACGCTGACCATCTATCTCGGCAACGGCGACGGAACGTTCCTCGAAAGGACTATCCCCGCCGGTGGGACCGATCCCGGGGATGTTTTGATCGACGATTTGACAGGAGACGGAAATCCCGACTTCGCCGTCGCATTGCGTGCACAAGGGGGCGTGGCTGTCATTGTCGGCGATGGGAGAGGATCGTTCGGGACGGGGCCATTGATACCGACGGGCGTCAATCCATTCGCCATGGACACCGGTGACGTGGACAATGATGGGGACCGGGACCTGATCGTTGCCAATCGCGGGAATAACACGATTTCGGTGTTATACAACGCGGGAAATGGGACCTATCCCGAGAAACGCGAAGTGGCGATCGCAGACGCTCCCGAATCGGTTGCAACGGCGGATTTGGATCGAAACGGTGTGATCGACATCATCTTCGGTGAGAGCAGACAGAGCCGGATCACCGTCCTCTTCGGGCGAGCCGACGGGAGTTATGGCTTTCCTCAACGTCTGTCGTTACCGGGTCCGGTGACGAGGCTGATTACCGGCGACCTGAACCAGGATTCGTACGGCGATCTTCTGGCGATCCATACGGACCGGAACACAATGACAAAACTTCTGAGCGTCCGCCAAGCCGGCAAAAGACCTTTCAACGTGCCTATCTTCGGTTGGCGTTTCTATTAATGCCCGTGTCTCAGGAGGAAACATCCCGGCGTACTGATTCACCGAGGTCAGGATAGGTGCAAGTATCGGCGGTGAACATGCTAGTATGAGGAAAATCGTTGGCATCCGTCTTCCCATGCGAAGGCGGTCAAGGTCTCCATCAACAGCCATGAGATATAAAACTCGCTTTCGGATACTGGTCGTTGTATCGGTGTGCGTTGTGGCATCCGCTACAGCAGCGGTCAAACGGCCGGTCTCGCCGTTCGACCAGCCGATCAAAGCTCCCACGCCGTTGGGAGGATCGGTTCCCGTTCCGGTATTGTGCAAGGCGATTTCAGCGTCGTGGGAATGGGATCCGCTGCTCGGAAGACTCGAAATCATTTTTCCCGATGACAAGCGGCTCACCCTGCTATTGGATTCCGATTATGCCGGAATGGACGGGCGGTTGTTTCGTCTCAAACAGCCTATGCAGTTCGTGAACGGCCGGCTCCTCTTACCGAAGAGCGTCGTTCAGGACGTGATCGAGCCAATCATCGGCGGTCCGGTCGAACTCCCGTCGCCGACTCCTGAACCCGTCGAGTTGAGTCCGATACCGACTCCCACCCCGACCATCAACTTCGGACCGCTGACAGAATGGCCCACCCCGGTCCCGGATACAGCGGAAACGGCGCCCAGCGATACCGATCTGCAACAACCTCAACGAGCCGGTCGATTTGTTGTCGTTCTGGACCCGGGGCATGGTGGAGAAGACCCCGGGAGTACCGGTGTCGGCACGACGACGGAAGCCGACGTGGTCTTGAATGTGGCGCAGATGTGTGAAGAAGCGCTGGAACGAGCTTATGATGTAGATGTCTCGTTGACGCGCCGGGGCGAACGGGATGTTGCTACCGTGGATGGAAGAATCTCCCCCGCCGGACGGATCGCATTCGCAAATGCACTTGGCGCTCAGGTGTTTGTATCCTTTCACGCCGGTGGGTTATTCGATCCGGAGTTGAATATTCCTTCGGTTTTTCATCTCGCACCCCCAGCGGATGTGGATGTTGGAGCACAACAAGGCTCATCTGTCCGATGGTGGAGCGATTCATCCGGCAGAGGATCGCTTACCTTATGGAAAGTCGGCTCGGTAGCGTTTTTCGAGGAGAGCCGCGATCTGGCCGAAGGTCTCCTCGAAGCCCTTCGATCGGGGTACGAGGAGATAGAGACTGCGGAATTCGAGAGTCGTCCTCGAACAGCGCGGCTGAGCATCCTGGAGGGGCTTCGGATGCCCGCTGTCCTTGTAGAACTTGGCAGCCTTACCAGTCTCGAATCGGAACAAATACTGCATCGAGAAGGGTTCCAGCGCAAGCTGGCGGAGTCGCTCGCCGTCGCTATCGGCAACTGGGTATACCGCCAGGAGGGACGGCCCGTCCAAGAGAACTTGAGTCCTTGAGCATAAGGTCTCCGGGCAATAGAAGGTCATGAAGAATCTTACTGTCATCGTTTTGTGTGCGGCGTTGGTAGTGACAACGGGGGTAGCTGTATTCCTGCTGACCTCGTCACTGAGACAGCCGTCACAGCCCATTCGACTTTCCTCGGTCCCGTCTGAATCCACGGCAACCGATGAGGACAGCAGTGCGTTCGTGCCGCTGTATTTCCTCTCGGCGGGGCAGCGTTCACTTGTTCGAGAACGACGCGAGGTTAGTCTGCAGGGCCGTATCGAGGAGCGCCTTGAGACAATCGTAACGGAACTGATCGCCGGGCCCACTCTCGGCAACCTGTTGCCCACAATCCCGAAAGGGACGCAATTGCTGTCCTTGTTCTGGGTCAAAGACAAGGGATGCGTCATCGTGAATTTCTCAAGAGAATTCATCGACAACAGCCCGGGGCATGTTCTCGCCGAATGGGCTTCCGTCTATTCGGTGGTCAATTCGATCGCCGATCACGACAGCGCCATTCGCTCGGTCCAGATTCTCGTAGATGGTGAGATTGTGGAGAACGACACCTTGTGGGATCTGAGTAGGCCGTTCGCGCCCGATCAGACATTTGTTCTTTACTCTCCTGTAGAGACCGGGGAGGAGTATACGCGGTAAGCAATAACACGAAGGGAAATAATTGAGTGACAACAAGGGAAGGCACAGCCGCGTCTAAAAGATCCTCGGCACCGATCGGTATTTTCGATTCCGGTATCGGAGGGTTGACTGTGGTGCGGGCTGTTTTCGATCTGCTGCCGCGCGAGAAAGTGGTCTATTTCGGAGATACGGCACGGGTACCGTACGGGAACAAGTCCGCAAAAACTGTGCGACGCTATTGTCGAGAAATCACAGAGTTCTTCGTACGGCTTGGTGTAAAAATCGTAGTCGTCGCCTGTAACACGTCATCCGCCGCAGCCGGAGAAACAATCGCAGAAGCATTTCGAGGACCTGTTGTCGGCGTCGTGGAACCCGGGGCTATCGCCGCTGTTGCCGCAACCGAGACCGGGAAGGTCGGGGTGATCGGTACACGCAGTACGGTCGCGAGCGGAGCCTACGAGCGCGCCCTTCGAGGCCTGGCCCCTGCGATTCAGGTCTGGTCGAAACCCTGTCCTCTGTTTGTACCGTTGGCCGAAGAAGGATGGGCGGACGAACCGGTGACCAGGATGGTTGCAGAGAAATACCTTTCTCCTCTCGTGGAAGAAGGTATTGACGTGATCATTTTGGGCTGTACACACTACCCTCTTCTGCATCACACAATACAGGAGGTTGTCGGAGACGAGATCACATTGGTGAGTTCAGCGTCGGAGACGGCCAAAGCCGTGGCGGTTGAGCTATCCCATGCGGGACTCCTGTCCCAAGAGAAAGGTGGGATCTCCGTAATGTGCGCCTCGGACGACATCGAAGGATTCGAGCGACATTTCCGTGCTATCGTGGGAGATGTGGAAGCACAGTTCCATCTGCTGCCAGATTTTGAGCGTATACCGGCCGAACTGTTACCGGACCACGGCTAATCCACGGGAGAAAGATCACGGGGTGAAGTAGCACTACCGTCATCAACAACCCGGTTGTATTCCTCAAGGATAATACGCTCGATCCAGTGCCGAGTGTCGCTGTTCAGTGGATGGGCGATATCCACATACGTTCCGTCCATTCGCTTCCGACTGGGCATCGCTACAAACAGACCGTTGCCCCCCTGAATGACCTTCAAGTCACGAACAATAAAACATCCATCCAGAATGATCGTGACAAAAGCCTTCAGCTTATCGTCGCCTTTTTGGACGGGAATGACCTTTACTTCCGTGAGTTCCATATCGCGCCACCGGAAAGTAATCGGGCGCTCCCCCCCGGAAGCAAAAAAGGTGGAGAGCGCACGAGAATTTCGGCGATAGGAATGACGTCCGTGACTATTTCTTCTTGTGACGATTCGCGCGACGCTTCTTCTTACGTTTATGTGTCGCGATTTTCATCCGCTTGCGTTTCTTACCAGACGGCATAAATGTTCTCGACCTCGATCTGATTAGATAAGTTTAGAGAAAAATTAGGTTACGGGTCTCAGTCACGAACGTCAAGCGTTGCCAAGAGCCTATCCCCCGGTCTACAGGAGAGTAAACGAAAGCATGAGACAAGATGCAAGGGTCACTCAACCGATTGGGAAATAAGTTCGCGAATCGTGGAACGGGCCTCGGTATCCGTCTCGCGCAAGGTGTCCAGCGTGTAGGTGTCGATGACGCGATGCCGTTCCATGGCTTGTTCCATCAGGGCCGGAACCGAACCGAATTTGATTTTTTCGGACAAGAATGCCTGCACCAACTCCTCATTGGCGACGGAGACGAAGGCCGGCATGGTTCCTCCGAGGGCTGCAGCTTCGCGCGCAAGGCGCAGGCAGGGGAATCGCTGCGCATCCGGCTCGCGAAATTCAAGCCGCGCGAGGCTGTCCAAGCCGAGCCGGTCGGCCGTCGCGGGCAACCGATCCGGATAGGAAAGCGCAAACTGGATCGGCGTACGCATATCGGTGGTGCCCAGCTGCGCAATCAAAGAGCCGTCACAGAACTCGACCATCGAATGCACGATGGACTGCGGGTGAATCATAACGCGGATACGCTCCACGGAGACACCGAACAAATGGTGGGCTTCGATGATCTCAAGCCCCTTATTGAACATACTGGCGCTGTCGATGCTGATCTTGTCTCCCATTTTCCAGCGTGGGTGGTTGAGGGCGTCCTCGGGCGAGGCATCTCGAATCCGGTCGATATCCCATTCCAGGAAAGGACCTCCGGAGGCGGTCAGGATAATACTATCCACTTCACTGGGGTCACCGGCGGTAAGACACTGGAAAACGGCGCTGTGCTCGCTGTCGATCGGTAGAAGCTTTACCTTTTGGCGTCTGACCTGCTCCATCACGAGATCCCCGGCCATGACAAGAACTTCTTTGTTCGCGAGAGCAATGTCCTTGCCGTTTGATATCGCTTCGATCGTCGGTTCGAGGCCTGCAGCGCCAACGGTGGAAACAACAACGAGATCGGCGGCCTCCATCGACGCGATACGCAGACATGCCTCCGGCCCGCGAATCAATTCGCCCTCCCAATCCGTAGGAAGACGGGATAGGTCCAGATCGCCCTGGATTCCGGCTATGTCGGGTCGGAATTCTTCGATCTGCTTTAACAGCAATTCATGGTTCCGTCCTGCGGTCAGGCCGACAACACGGTAGCGGTCCCGATGACGGCGAATCACGTCTAGACATTGGGTGCCGATGGAGCCCGTTGAGCCGAGGATTGCGATGGATTTCATATTCAGTGCAGCCGGGGGTAACCGCCGGAATAGGAATCGATGACTCCGCAGAGTACCATTTGAAAAAGAACACGGCAAGACACTTAGTTGGCATGGGGACTGCTACACAATAACTTGTGACTCCGTGTAGAAACGAGCACAAGTCTTTGGTTTGCCCCCTCGAATTCCTTGACAGAAAGTCTAGTCTCTTGTATAATTTAGAGTCGGTTTTTGTGGCGGTTTATTTACGGGTTCTTAACGGGTTGAGGTAGAGTATTCGGGACATGTTCCCGACCCCTCCGGGCGATTCAGAGCCACACAATTCGTACAGTCTGGATAACCTGTCCGCAAACGAAACACCAGCCTTCACACAGGCGAAGTGCGACCTGAAATCTGAAGAGGCTGAGGACGAAGTTCCATGGCAAAGAAACAGAAATCCACACAAGCGGCGACCTACGACGAGACTAATATTGTGGTCCTCGAAGGTCTGGAGGCCGTCCGAAAACGGCCGGCAATGTATATCGGATCGACCGGTCCGGAAGGCGTGCATCATCTCGTCTACGAGGTCGTGGACAACTCTATCGATGAAGCCTCCGCCGGATATGGGAATAAAATCCAAGTCATCATCCACTACGACAACAGCGTGACGGTCGAAGACGAGGGGCGGGGAATCCCCATCGGACGGCATCACGTCTACAAAGATAAGACCGCCCTCGAGGTGGTCCTTACGGTTCTTCACGCAGGCGGAAAGTTCGACAACAAATCGTACAAAACCTCAGGCGGCTTGCACGGCGTGGGCGTTTCCGTAGTCAACGGACTCTCCGAGTGGCTCGAGGTGGATGTCAAACGAGACGGACACCTTTACCATCAACGCTTTGTGCAGGGACTGCCCGATGGACCGTTGGAGAAAGTGCGTCCGGCGAAAAAGACCGGAACGAAAATCAAATTCCACGCCGACCCGAAGATCTTCGAGAAAGTCGAATTCTCATTCGACGTGCTCGCAGGACGGCTGCGTGAACTGGCGTTCCTCAACAGCGGTGTCACGATCAGCCTGGTCGATGAGCGCGAAGAAGGCAAGAAGGTCGAGTTCTATTTCAAGGGCGGAATCAATGAGTTCGTCAAATTCTTGAATCAGAACAAGAACAGCCTGCATCGTCAGCCGATCTATTTCGCTCGGGAGCGCGAATTCACTGACGGTGAAGAGAACAAATCGGTGTCGGTCGAGAT
>CAZTDD010000005.1:0-73848 GCA_964612675.1 uncultured bacterium | reverse complement strand
CTCGGGAGCGCGAATTCACTGACGGTGAAGAGAACAAATCGGTGTCGGTCGAGATTGCGATGCAGTACAACGACGGCTACCAGGACAATATTTTCTCGTTCGCCAACAACATCAATACACGGGAAGGCGGTACGCATCTGGTAGGATTTCGCTCCGCATTGACACGAACGACCAATGACTATGCACGTAAGAACAACTTAATGAAGAAAGCGGACTACACCCTATCCGGAGAAGATATCCGGGAAGGATTGACCGCGGTGATCTCTGTAAAGCTGTCCTCTCCGCAATTCGAAGGACAAACGAAGACGAAGCTCGGGAACAGCGAAGTGAAAGGGATGGTCGAGTCCATCGTCAACGAGGGGCTGGCGGAATATTTCGAAGAGAACCCGGACGTGGCGCGAAAGATCATCGGAAAGTGCATTTCCGCCGCCCACGCCCGCGAGGCGGCACGGAAAGCCCGTAATCTCGCCCGCCGCAAGAACGCACTCGAAAGCGGCGGTCTGCCGGGCAAGTTGGCCGACTGTTCCGAAAGACAGCCGGAGTTGTGTGAGATCTTCCTCGTCGAGGGCGACTCCGCCGGCGGTTCCGCCAAACAAGGCCGCGATCGCCGGTTCCAGGCCATTCTTCCCCTGAAGGGAAAGATCATCAACGTCGAAAAGGCTCGGTTGGATAAGGTCCTTTCCAACGATGAAATCCAAACGATTATCTCGGCGCTGGGAACGGGCATCGGTGCGGACGATTTCGACCTCGGGAAGTCGCGCTACCACAAGCTCATTATTATGACGGATGCGGACGTGGACGGTGCGCATATTCGCACGTTGTTGCTCACCTTTTTCTTCCGTCAAATGCCGGAGTTGATCAAAAACGGCTACGTGTACATCGCACAGCCGCCGCTCTATCTGGTCAAGAGGGGAAAACAGATTCGGTATCTAGAAACCGAAGCGGAATTAAGCAAATACCTCATCGAAATTGGAACGGACGGCATCTCGTTGGACATCCTGAAAGGGAAGAAGAAATCGGACACCGCGAAGGTATCGCCGCAGCGGTTCCGGGAGATCCTCCATCAAATCATCCGCATCGAGGAATTCGCCAAGAAAATGCGGCGGCGAGGCGTCGGATTCCACACGCTCCTGGAAATCCGAAAAGAGACCGAGCGCGGATTGCCGCTTTTCAAAATCCTCAGTGAAGCCGGTGTGGAATTCGCGTGGACCGAGAAGGAATTCACCCAGATTGTTCAGGCGCTCGAAGACGCGGGCGAAGAGAAGCTGTGGGACGTCGGTGAAGAGAAGACGGAAGGAAAGCTGGAAGGGAACGGAAACGGCAACGGAAAGAAAATGCATTATCACATTGTCGAGATGCTCGAGGCTCAGGAGATCGAACCGATTCTGAAGAAACTCGAGAAAATGGATATCGACTTATGTGAAGTGTGGCCGGAAGACGACGACTATTCCGGTGCGGTGGCGGAAGGAAACGGGAACAAGCAGCCTCAATTCCGCCTTACGGAAAAGGAAGTGGAAAAAGAACTCGTGACGCTTCCCGATCTCCTGGAAGCAGTGAAGGAATCGGGAAAAAAGGGCATCAGCGTCCAGCGGTACAAAGGACTCGGCGAGATGAACCCGGAACAGCTCTGGTCAACAACCATGAATCCGGAAACTCGAACGATGCTCAAAGTGAGTCTGGAAGACGCGGTGAAGGCGGAGGAAATTTTCACCGTTCTCATGGGAGATCAGGTGGAACCGCGGCGTCAGTTTATCCAAAATCACGCTCCGGAAGTGCGCTTCATCGATATCTGACGGTTGGACTTTCGTCTCGCCGGATCCGTTCATAAAGGTACAGAAATCTGATCGCGCGTCACCTATTCGGAGAAAATGATCTACGGTTTTTTTTGGTTGATCGAGCATGAGATCGCCGGTATGAGTCTGCCGAACGGCATCGCCGCTGCGTCGGCAACCCGGTCAGACATCCGTTCGCAAGAATGTGAAGACGAACTGAACGACTTGAAACTGCGAGGAATCCGCGCGGTGGTGTCGCTGACGGAGAGGGGATTGGATGCGGGATTACTCGAAGAAGAGGGATTTCGATATCTCCATTTACCTGTCCCGGACATGACGGCGCCGACTCCATCCCAGATCGCGCAGTTCCTCGAATTTGCGAGAACATGCCGAAAAGATAACCGTCCGGTGGTGGTCCATTGCCTGGGGGGCGCGGGACGAACGGGGACGGTATTGGCTTGCTATTTGGTGTCCGAGAAACGGTACGACACGGAATCGGCGATTCGCGCCGTCCGAATTTGCCGCCCCGGAGCCATTGAAACGGCAACCCAAGCAGCGTGTATCAAGTTACTGGAACACGAGTTGAATCAAGAACCGAGGTAGCGGGATGCTCAGCACTCCAAGCGAACGAATCAAAGCAATCAACATCGAAGACGAAATGAGGACATCGTACATTTCGTACGCGATGTCCGTCATCATACAACGCGCTCTGCCCGACGTACGGGACGGGCTAAAACCGGTCCACCGCCGTGTGGTGTACGCGATGCGCGGCCTGAGCCTCGGACCTCGCGCCGCCTATAAGAAATGCGCCGCGATCGTCGGCGAAACGATGGGAAAACTGCACCCGCACGGCGACGCGGCCATCTACGATACGCTCGTGCGAATGGCACAGGACTTCGCGTATCGCTACCCACTCGTCGACGGCCAGGGGAATTTCGGTTCCATCGATGGGGACAGCCCGGCGGCCATGCGATATACCGAA
Source organism: uncultured bacterium (assembly GCA_964612675.1). Lineage (GTDB taxonomy): Bacteria > Hinthialibacterota > Hinthialibacteria > Hinthialibacterales > JAKPRU01 > CAZTDD01. Next base: position 71,094 of record CAZTDD010000005.1, on the reverse strand, counting down.
GCCCGCATGGCACAAATCACCGAGACCCTTCTGACAGACATCGAAAAGAACACCGTCGACTACATGCCGAATTACGACGGTTCGCAGATGGAACCGGTCGTTCTGCCTGCGGAATTCCCAAATTTGCTGGTCAACGGCGGCACGGGAATCGCGGTTGGAATGGCGACAAACATCCCGCCGCACAATCTCCGCGAGGTGATCGACGCGACGGTTGCGGTATTGGATGATCCCGATATCGAAGTCCGGAAACTCTTGAAGTACGTCAAAGGTCCCGATTTTCCGACCGCTGCTTACATCTGCGGTCAACAAGGCATTCAAGAAGCCTACACCACCGGCCGAGGCCGCGTGATCATGCGGGCGGTGGCCAAACGGGAGTCATTGCCGAATGGGAAGGAAGCGATCATCGTCACCGAGATCCCATACATGGTCGACAAATCCAAAATCCTCGAGGAAATCGCGGGGCTGGTTCGCGACAAAAAAATCGAGGGAATTACCGACCTAAGGGACGAATCGGACCGCGACGGAATGCGCATTGTCATCGAGCTGCGACGTGGCGAAAACCATGAAGTCGTCTTGAACCAGCTCTATAAACACACGCGGCTTCAATCGACGTTCGGGATCATCCTGCTCGCGCTTATCGACGGGCGGCCACAGTATCTCACGCTGAAAGAGATTCTCGATGAATTCATCAAGCATCGAAAAGAAGTGATTGTCCGCCGGACCCGCTTCGATCTCGCAAAAGCCGAAGCACGGGCGCACATCGTCGAAGGACTGCGTATCGCGGTGATGAACATCGACGAGGTCGTTGCCATCATTCGGTCGAGTCAGAGCCGCCAGGAGGCCGCCGACCGTCTGCGCGAACGATTCGACCTCTCCCCGGAACAGACCAAGGCGATTCTCGAAATGCAGCTGCAGCGCCTGGTCGGTCTCGAACGGGAGAAACTCGAAGAGGAATACAACCAACTGCTCAAAGATATCGATTACTACAATCGTGTCCTGGACACTCCGACCATGGTCGTCGATATCATGAAGGAAGAGCTCCAGAAGATCCGCGACCGGTTCGGAGACGAACGCAGAACCCAGATCGTATCCGAAGCCGGTGAACTGGATATCGAAGACCTCATCGCGGATGAGAACATGGTGGTGACAGTATCGCACACCGGCTATATCAAACGGATTGCGACATCGGTCTACCGACGGCAGACCCGGGGCGGTAAAGGGATCACCGCAATGGGGACGAAAGATACGGATTTTGTCGAGTATCTGTTCGTTGCGTCAACGCATCACTATATCTTATTCTTCACGGATCGCGGGCGGGCGCACTGGCTGAAGGTCTACGAAATTCCGCAGGGAGGGCGGCAAGCGAAAGGCAAAGCCATCGTCAACCTGCTTGACCTGGAGAAGGGTGAGCAGGTCACAGCGATGGTGCCGGTAGTCGACTTCACGGAAGACCGGTATCTACTGATGGCCACCCAAAAAGGTGTCATCAAGAAAGTCAAATTGGACGCGTTTTCGAATCCGCGCAAAGCGGGGATTATCGCCATCAGCCTGGACAAGGACGACTGGCTGCTCAGCGTACAAATGACAACCGGTACCGATGAGGTAATCTTATCCACACGCAACGGCATGGCCATCCGGTTCGATGAAAAAGACGTTCGAGCGATGGGCAGAACGGCACGCGGCGTCACCGGTGTGAATCTTCTGAAAGGCGACCGGGTTGTAGGCATGGTCGCAACCCACGCCGATTCTCAGCTTCTGACCATCACGGAAAACGGGTACGGAAAACGAACCATTGTAAGCGCCTACCGGAAGATTCATCGTGGCGGAAAAGGCGTCAAAGACATTCAGACCAGCGAACGAAACGGGAAAGTGGTTTGTGTAATGGAGGTCCGTGAAAGCGACGAGATTATGCTGATCACGCAAAAAGGAATTGCCATCCGTTTCGCGGTCACCGATGTCCGACTGATCTCACGAAATACGCAAGGCGTACGGATTATCCGCTTGGGCGAGGACGATCACGTTGTGGCGGCTACATTCATCCGGGAAACCGCCAACGGCACACCGACTGAGATCGCGCCCTGATAAAACTCAGCCCTGCTTCTGACGATCTCCCCACTCCGTGCCGAGCGGGTCGAGACTGGAAATGAAGATATCGCCTTTGCTCACGAGTCCGTTGCTCGCATCAAACGCGATAATACCGCTATAGGAACCGTCCGGTTCGGTCAACTCTCCGTCCGGTCCAAGCGACCATACCTGCCATTTGAGCCCGCCGAGTCCGCGAGCGCGCAGACTGCTTTCGAGATTCCCCTCTGTACGTTCGTGGATGTAGTACGAGAAGTACAGAAACCATCGAGTGTCGGGATTCACCGCGTCGCCTCGATTGAAGACATCGATCGGCAGCTGGGCGATGTAAGCGACCGGTGTTGTGAGTTTCGTGGGGTCGGCGCTGGACCATGCACCGGGAACGACGGGGATCGGGTTGTTGTGATCGATCATGTACGCATTCTCGGCCATCCCCACAGCCCGCAGATCGGCGCGCGTGCGCGCGATGTTCGCTTTCGTTCGCGCGTTCATGAAATTCGGCACGGCGATCGCGGCGAGGATTCCGATAATCGCGACAACAATCAGCAACTCGATGAGCGTGAATCCGAAACGTCTCATGGAAACCCCATTCGATTCCGATTGATCACTAACCGAGTTTATCAGACGAAAGGCTTGTATCCAAAGAGAGTGACCACCGGATCTTCTGGAAACCATGAGCAGCCAAAATGGCACACGCTTCCTCCCCCGAAAGCACTCGTAAGCTACCCATGCGCCACCTCGAATTGCGTCACAAACAATTCAGAACCCGATCGCTGCTGGATCTCCTCGGGACTGGCCGTTTCAAGAAAAAGCATCACCGCCTCACGGAGATTGTCGCGTGCTTCCTCCAGCGTTGCCCCTTGGCTCACGACATCCAGCTGTGGGCATAGAGCCACATACATATCGTCCTCTCGTTCTAGTACTGCGGTGAAACGCCATTGACTCATTGAAATGCCTCCGTCAAGCAGAAGATCGGCCGCCCGTCGATTCGACGAGGAAACGAGAAACCTCATTTCGTGCGGTACTATAACCAATATCCACTGAAAGTGCCAAACCAGTAATCCTGGAATTCTACGGCAGAGGGTCAACGATACAAGCCAAACGCCTCGACGCCGCTCCTCACAGTCGCCAGATCCCAAATCCGCATGGCCCCGTCGTAACCTGCCGTCAAGAGATTCCTGCCGTTCTGCGAAAACGCACAGGAAATGACATAGTCCGTATGACCTTCAAATTCACGAATCTTGTCCCCTGTTTCGACGCCCCACATCGTGACTCCGTCTAAGCCCGCAACCACGAGAGAGCGACCGTCCGGCGAAACGGCCGCCGAGTACACTGATTGCGGCTGGGTACCATAGTGATAGCGAATCTGTTCCGCGGACTCGGCATCCCATAGGATCAGACCGTGATCGGTCACGCACGTCACAATCGACCCGTCGGGAGACATCGACACCTGCAATCCGTGACTTCGCTCCGAGGCACGTTCTTCGATTTCCGACGGAAGAGTCGAATAGTCCGGCTCGTATTCGTTGAGCACGGTTCCCGTGTCGATGTCGACAAGCAGAACCGGGAATGGGGAAGTGCGGTTTGAGACCAGGAGACGTTCACCGCCTGGTGTAAATACTCCATTCGACATCTCGATCCGTGGGCACGCGAGTTTGTGTTCCCGTGCCGAACCCGTTTCCTGAGAAGCGGCAGGGCCGGTTTCTGTACCCATACGCAAACGGTTTATTCGAAATTCATGAATCTGTTCCCCCGTGGAAGTGTCTCTAATACGGACGATGCCAGAAGGATTCCCGGGCAGAGTCAGAAATGAAGTTCCGTCGGGAGAGAAGTCCAACGAGTGTACATCCTCTTCGTCAAGTGTCAGGATCTCCCCGCCGGTTTCCACGTCCAAGACCAGGATGCTTTCATCGTGCCCCCCGACGTGAACAACGAACCGGGTGCCATCGCGTGTGAAGGCCCCGCGATAGACATCTTTGTCGTCCACAAGGCAAGCCTTCGCCAATTCACCTGTCTCCGAATCGAACAAAAATCCACCCAGCGTACCGACCGCGCCGATGTATTGCCCCCCGGCAACGTACTCCGCGTGCATCAGTTGCCCGTATCCGACGATGGTTTCGCCGGATGGTCCTCGAAGCGGAGGAGACACAGAATATGGCGTGATTGAGACGGCTGTGAATGACACAACCAAAACCGAGAAGAACAACAGACCACGGAAAGAGGACTTTGGACTGGTACAACCATGGGAAGTGCTAGACAGCTGCCCTGAAGAAATCATCGCCCTTTCTCCTTCATCGTGCGATTTACGGCAGTATCCAGGCCAGTTATTCAGTAAGGAAATACCGGCTACCCAAGCGAAGTATATCGTGGGGTCGAAAAAGTGCCAGACTTTTATGTGTGAAAGAGCCCTCACCCCGGCCCTCTCCCAAAGGGAGAGGGAGAAGAGTTGGCAGTCGGGTTGAGGACGTCGATCCGTTTCCTCCGCCAAGTGTGACGGGGTCGGCAAAGAGTCCACGATACAGGTCTCAACCCCCTCCTAACCTCCCCCGATCTTCGGGGGAGGAACATCTCGTCATCTCTCCCAACAAATCTTGGAGAAGACAACGATGCGATCGACGCGTGGTCTCCCCCAAAAGGGACACGCTTGCGTGGCTGCAGTAAGGGGAGATACAGGCTGCTCTTCTCCCCCAAGACTGGGGGAGATTCAGAGGGGGTTGAATCTCTTTTTCGTGTTTCAAAAAAACCACATAATCTACTTCTTCGCCAAAACCATCCTGATCCCGATATACGGGAAAAGGAAAAAGAAAAACAAGAATATCTTAATGAGTCCCATCCCCCCATACCACAACAGATCAAACTGCTGTTTCGTCATATCGAACCAGGTCGAATGAATCGAATACGCCAGGTCATCTATGAGAACTAGAAACAAAAACCACACCATCAACACTACAATTCCCAAAATAAACGACCGTATCAGCACACCCGCAATTGCTTTCAAGAAATTGTCCACTTCGGATTGATTGTTCATCGTTTTCCTCCGTGTATTGTGATCGAATACCCTCAGGCATTATACACTGTGAATGGTCGATGACGGATTATTTGATTTGAACGGTTTCACCGATTTCAGGAGGTATAAATTCCTCGTATTTCCACTCTTTCATATTCCATTGAAGCCATTTTAACGATGGATCTTCCAGGGCAACGTCGAAAACGAACGTCGCCTCGGCGGGTCGCGCATCATCGGTCAGTTCAGTAATTCGGATCGTCACATCGGTCAGTTTGATTTCCTCCCCAAGTGTGAATGGAGAGGTGTGAGTCAAGAGCAGTCGTTCGAACCGGCGTAACGCGTTCACCGGATCGATATAAGCGCGAGTACTGAGGAGGTCCTCCGTCTGCCAATTCGGTTGTCTCATATAGCCGCCTCGGGGACGAACAACGAGAGTCCTTTTGTCAGCCCGATGGATTTCGACCGGATCCAATCCTGATGACAAAACCCTGACATGTGCGGGCACCGGATCGTTACGAATCGTTCGGATGGGGATGACATATCCGGCGAAAACGGGCGAAGGAGGGTTCATAAATATCAAGGTTTTCTGTGAGAGTTCTGAATCATTTATGTCGACGTCGGCCACAAGGTCAATCCCTTTCTGAAGAAACGCGAAAGTCCGGTGATTTCCTACCAGGGTGGCCGAACCAATAACGATCCGAATCGCGATAACAAATAGAAGTGTCGCCTGTATCCAAAATCGTCGGGAGATATTTATCTTAACTGGGTCGTCTCGTTCAGCCGCGTTTTTCGCAAGTTGGGCAAGAAGTCCCATCGCCCCAAAGCTGGGCAGAATCAACGATCGCCCACCCGGGAACGGTGCGCAAAGAGGGATCGTCGCGAGAATCGTGCCCACCAGCCAAAACTGTGCAGTTCTATTTTCCCGCCAAAAGGGGGAAAAGAGCGTTCCAAGGAGAAGTAGCAACGCTACGGAAATGTACCAATAAATACGAACCGCGAGCGGAGTCAGAACGGCGTACACGGCGGGCGACGGGAACAGGAACATCCCGTGAAGAAGTATTGGAAGCCGTTCGATCACAGCGAAGAGAAATTGTACCGGTTCCCTGCCCGGATCGACATAAAGATCAAGACCGACGATTCCGTAACCAAGCCCAGTATAGAGTACACGCCAAATGACGATCAGAATTACGTATGAAACCAGCGGCCGGAGTTTTGTGTAGACATTTCCGGTTTCGAAAAAAAGCGAATAGGCGATCAAATATCCCAGCACTGCCACACCGGATTCGGAGGCCAACACCGATATGAGAAGGAAGATATTTGCAGCGATCGCCCATTGAATTTCGGTTTCTTTTCTCCAGCGGTGGTGACTCCATAACACACAGATGCCGAAAACGGCACCGAGGAGAATATGTCGGTTGGCGAGGAAATTGATCGGCACGGCTTGCAGATCGTTCGCTGTGAAAAGCAGCCCCGCGAGTCCCGCCGCCCAACCGGCGCCAAAAATCCGTCGGTAGACGATATATGCAATCAACACAAGCGCGGCGAACCAGCACACGCTGTGTATATGCATCAGGGCGGACGACTCCGGCCAGAATTGATAATCCAACATGCTCAGATACGCGGTCAGCGGCCGCCAGAAGGCTGCGAGCTTGTCACTCTGGGCCCACCACGGTATCCAGCCCAGATCCAGAGCGCGCCGGAACCGGTCTTCGTCTCGGTCAAAGAATGAGTACATTCGCATTGGACCGACGAGGCGGTCCTGTTCGGGCAGATATTCATGTGACGCCGGGGTATCAACGTACGCGGCGCGATGTGGCAGATCGTCCGCAAACCAACCGGTACGGACCGAGGGCAGCGCCAACAAGAAAGAAATGAGCACAAGGCCGAGAGGAAAGTACTTATGCGATAAAAGATGTTTAGCCTTCTTCATCAAGAGGCAATCCATACTCTTTGAGAAGAATCGTATTCACGGTTTGTCCGTCGAGGGAGGAGTCTAGCAGGTTTGGATTGAAAACACGAAACACGGCACGTGGAACACTCACATAAGGATTCTCTATGGAGTGCGGCGGCCCCGACGCCGCTTTGGCTGTAGTCCGGAAGAATCCAAAGCGCTGCCGGAGCCAGCGCACTCCAAAAGGAAGAAGCAGCTTGGAAGGCAAACGTCCACGATAAACCCGGACGCTACGGTTCACGTAGAATGTCGTGGGGGCCGATTTTGCGAAGTACGTACTCGTCACGCTCAATCTGGAAAGTGATCCGGTAACGCCTCGTCACGCTGATTTCCCAACGGTTCGCGTGCCCTTCCATTTTGTGGAGCCGTAATGAGGGATGTTGTGGATTCTGGAGTAGGAGTTTCAGTTTTTTATCCGCGACAACCCGGAGGTTCGGCGGAACCTTGCGATAAAGAGCAAGGTAGCGTTTGGTGAACCGAAGTCTCATAGAGTCGGTGTTTCCGCTTGCTCATGCAAATAGGCAATCGCCTCATCGGCATCGTCAAACGCAGGACTTACGCGACCTGCACGCACGTCGCCCTCCGCCGCACGTTCATCCTTCTGCCATTCTTCCGTCCAAAAGTAGGCCTGGTCTTGAGGAATCAGCCCGGCCTTTACAGCAACCGCCACCTCTTTCCGGGTCAATCCTCGGGAATGGAGAATGTCTTCATTGATGGCTTTCATCTTCTTGCGGGCACGGGTTAGCGCTCGGCGCTCGCTACTGGACAGCTCGACGTCGGCCCGTCTATCAGCCTGGTTTTCAGGTACAAAAACCACTTTGCCGTTCTCGACGGTAACATCGAGGACATCGCCCACTTCGAGACCCACGGCCTGAAAAACCTCTTTGGGGATAGTGACTTGATGCTTGGAGGTGACGCGCGCGGTAGGCATGATGGCCGATCCGTAGCGCCCGGGTTCATCCCGGGCGATGAACAAATAGCGGGGGAGGGACTTGAACCCTCGACCTATGGTTTATGAGGCCATCGCTCTAACCGCCTGAGCTACCCCGCCTCTACACACTATTTTATAACACTCTGGCTTTGGATTTACACGGTTTCGCGGTCGTGATCAAGGTTAACGCTTCCCCGTCATTCGCCGCAAGCAACATCCCGTTCGACTCGATCCCCCGGATCTTCGCCGGTTCGAGATTCGCGACTACAAGGATCTGCATGCCCTTGATCTCTTCAGGAGCATAATCTTTCGCAACACCGGCAACAATGGTGCGCTCTTCCGTGCCCAGCTGGATCCGCAGCTTGAGCAACTTGTCGGTTTTCGGCACACGCTCCGCATCGATCACGTCCGCCACACGTAGATCGATCTTGGCAACGTCGTCAAACGTCACCTTCTCTTCGACCAGAGGTGCAATCTTCGATTCGTCTTCCATTGGTTCCGTCGCAGCTTCCGCAGCCTTTAGCAGTTTATCCAACTGACGCTGAATAGTCTCATCATCGATCTTTTTGAACAGGATCTCCGGCTCACCGAGCTGAGAACGCGGTTCTAACGACAACACAGCCGCGTCTTCCCATTTCTGATCCTCGACTTCCCCCGGAAGATCCAGCATCCGCCAAATCTTCGCTGAGGTGAACGGCATAATCGGATGAAACAGAATCGCCAGCGAGCGACAGGCTTCCAGCGCGATGTTCAACACCGTGCCGCAGCGTTCTTTGTTTTCTTTCGCCAGTTTCCACGGCTGCTGTTCCTGAACATACAGATTTCCTGCCCGCGCCAGTTCCAGCGTGGCGGTTGTTGCGTCACGTAGATGGAATTTCTCATGCAGCGAGCCCACCGTCTCGGACGCCCCCGCCAGCAGATCGACAATCTTCTTATCCTCAGGCTGAAGTTCGCCGCGAACCGGTACCTCCCCCTCGAAAAACCGTCGGGTCATCGACACGACACGATTGACAAAGTTCCCCAGAATGTCCGCCAGATGACTGTTGATGATGTTCTGGAATTCCTTCCATTTGAAATCGCTGTCGTGCGTTTCCGGAGAGACATATGCGAGATAATACCGCAGGAGATCCGGCTCGAATTCATCAAGGTATTCCGGCAGCCAAATCGCCCAGTTCTTGCTCGTCGAGAGTTTCTGCCCCTCGAGATTCATGAACTCATTCGCGGGCACGTTCTCCGGAAGAATGAACTCACCGTGCGTGTGAAGCATCGCGGGGAACAGAATCGCGTGGAAGAAAATATTGTCCTTGCCGATAAAGTGGATGAGTTTTGTTTCCGAATCGCACCAGTATTTCTTCCACAGATCCGGCTCGCCTTTCGCGGCGGCCCATTCCTTTGTCGAGGAGATATACCCGATCGGCGCGTCGAACCAGACATAAAAGACTTTGCCCTCTTCCCCTTCGAGCGGTACCTCGACTCCCCAATGGAGGTCACGCGTGATCGGGCGTTCGCGCAGTCCCTCCTCAAACGATCCGCGACAGTAATTCCTCACATTGTCGCGCCACTCCGGGTGATCTGCGATCCAGCGCTCCAGATCCGGCTGGACTTTGCCGAGTTCGAAAAACCAATGCGACGTTTCCCGAACCTCCGGAATTTCGCCACAAAGGACACAGTGCGGGTTGAGCAGCGAGAGTTGATCCATCGGTCGACCGCATTTCTCGCACTGGTCGCCCTTGGCCTCCTCCGAGCCACATGCGGGGCAGGTGCCCTGCACGTAGCGGTCCGCAAGAAATCGGTCGCATTTCGTGCAAAAGAGCTGTTTCAGTGTTTTTCGGACCAGGACATCCTTTTCCATCAAACGCAGGAAGAACTGCTGGGTTGTCTCATGGTGGATGGGCAGCGATGTCCGCGAGTAATTGTCGAACGCAACACCGAGCCGCTCGAAACTCTCTTTCATCCGCTTGTGGTAGCGGTCCACGATGTCCTGTGGAGAGACGCCTTCCTTGTCCGCACGAATGGTGATCGGGACACCGTGTTCGTCGCTGCCGCAGATATGGATCACATCCCGCTTCTTGAGACGCTGGTAGCGGACATAGATGTCCGACGGCACGTAAACACCGGCGAGATGTCCGAGATGGATATCGCCGTTGGCATACGGCAGCGCGCTGGTTACCAGGATGCGTTTGAATTGACCTTTCATCATGATCTCGAAATTCAACCCCACCCGGACCCTAGTTTTGATGGAACGGCACAAGGTTACTTATCTCCACGTACAGCTGACTTTGGAAGAACAACCCCCTCTGTGTCTTCCTCAAACTTGGAAGAACAACCCCCTTGTGTCTTCCTCAAACTTGGAAGAACAACCCCCTCTGCATCTCCCCCAAACTTGGGGGAGAAAAAGAACCTGTTCCTCCCCCGAGATCGGGGGAGGTTAGGAGGGGGTTGAGATCCGTTTCGCTCACTTTTCACCGCCCCGTCAAAAGTCCGGGTATTCAAAGGAAGTCGATATTCCCTCCCCTCAAGCCCCCGCAGCCCGTTTCAGATCGTCGACCTTGTCGGTCTTTTCCCAGGTAAACCCGGGCTCTTCGCGGCCGAAATGACCGTATGCGGCAGTCTGTTTGTAAATGGGCTTACGCAGATCCAGCTGTTTGATGATATCCGCCGGCTGGAACGAGAAGACCTCATTGCAAATCTCCGCGAGCTTTGAATCGGCAATTTTACCAGTACCAAATGTGTTAACTCCAACCGACATCGGCTCCTTGATACCGATTGCGTACGCCAGATGGAATTCGCAACGTTGGGCGAGTCCGGCCGCGACGATGTTCTTGGCAACGTAGCGACACATATAGTTCGCCGACCGGTCGACCTTTGTGGGATCCTTGCCGGAGAACGCTCCGCCGCCGTGACGACCCCATCCACCGTAGGTATCCACAATGATCTTCCGCCCCGTCAGTCCCGCGTCGCCTTCCGGGCCGCCGACAAAGAACGTGCTGGTCCCCTTCGGGTCGCTGGTTCCATTGACAACGAGATCGGTGTCAAATTCGAGTCCTTCCCAAATCTCAGGCCGCTCATCGATGATCGGCTTGACCACATGTTCGATCAGATCATTCTTAATCTTCCGGAGTGGAAGTTCCTTGATCTTGTGTTGCGCCGCCAAAACAGCGCGGACGATTCTCGGGCCGCCGTCGTAGCATACGGTTACCTGGGATTTCCCGTCCGGGCCGAGATAGTCGATCTTTCCGTTTTTGCGGACCTCAGCCATCTTTCGGGACAGTTTGTGGGCCATATGGATCGGTAGCGGCATCAGCTCCGGCGTTTCGTCACAGGCAAAGCCGAACATCATGCCCTGATCGCCCGCGCCGGGATCCTCACCACCGGTGCCTGCGGCGATATCGGGCGATTGTGGATCGACGGCGATCATGACACGGGTTCGAGCCGCGTCCATCCCGGCAAGTACATCATCATAGCCAATATCTCGAATCGCGCCGCGAATGACTTTTTCGTACTCAGGCACATACTTCGAGGTAATCTCTCCTGTCACCACGACGAGGTTGGTTGAGACAAGGGTCTCGCACGCGACGCGAGCGGCGATCAGGTCTTGACCGCTATTGCCCGCCATGATGGCGTCGAGTACGGCATCGGATACCTGATCGCAGACCTTATCCGGGTGGCCTTCGGTGACGGATTCAGAAGCAAATGTGTTTGGTGGCAATTGACGCATGATTCCTCCCAACGGATGCTCGGGGCGAGTCTCGGCGAGTCTGAATATGTTTCTATCAGATTACGTTTCAATGTTGGGGAGGGCGAGGCTCCTGCCGAGCCGTTTGTCAGACCCTCCCAACGACTTGAGCCGTTGAGTCAAGCTGTAACCGAGCAATTGATTCGTTTGCAAACGGTTAAAAGGTGAAAGATGAGTATCTCATAATCGCCGCCAGCTGCAAGAGCGCCCCTAGGGGCCGCGTTGAGCCCCGATTACGCTTATTCCAGGGAATACGCGGACACGCCGAGCGCGCCGGAACTTGCTGCGTGCGCGGGAATAAGCATTCTGTGAGGCCCGAAGCATCGCCAAAAACTCAGTTTGCCCCACGCCTTCTCAAACTTGATACAGACACCCAAATTCACCGAGGCTGAGTGTGTAACGGTCACCTCTCCTGTAGTACCATCCAAATTCAATATCGCCTGTGTTGTGAAGAAAAACTCATCCTGCTCGTCGAAATCTACGTTGACTGCAGCGATATCCAAACCGCCGGACGGGTTGTCTCCGGGGTAATGACGAAGAACCGGATGACGATACAACCACCGGTCGGTCAGCCTCATATCAGCAACCCTGCCTGTTTCCGAATCGGTCCATACATTCAGGATGTCGACATAACCTCCCCCTCTGTACACCCTACCACTCTCAGGATCGTGGAATTCCGCATCTATCGCTCCGGCGGATGCTACGATGATTTCGTTGTGCGATGCCCCGTCCTCATCCAGTACATCTCCGACTGACAGATTCACACCGCCCAAACCTCGGAACTCCTCTCGCATGCCATGTACAGGTGTACTCCGGTGGGCGACACAAACTCGTTCTTCATCCATTTCCAAGTCCAAAACCTGGACATAGGTTTCCGCGCCCTCCCCGTTCATTTGGCCGACAATCAGCTCATCGAGTCCGTCATCGTCAACATCTCCCGCCGCGACTGATGTCCCGCCGGAACCGTTCCCTTGTGCCGCTGGGCCTACGAGACCTTGAATCGTCCCGACGATCTCCATCTTGGAGACGCCATCGCGATCAAGAAATCGCAGAAGTCGAATCTGGTTGCTCCCGCCCAACCCCTGGGCGGCAACAAGCAACGGAGGATCCTCACAATTGATAAATCGACCGGCCGCCAATCGGATCGCTCCATGTGGATTGCGCAACAGAGGGTTGGGAGATTTTGTGCAGAAAACATTCTTGCACGTGAGCGGTATGGGATCGCCGTTCCCTTCTCCGAACGGTGACCACATAATGACGATAGAAGGAAACGTCGTCCCCTTTCCGCCGGGTCCGAAACTCAAGGCGATCTCCATGTTTCCGTCTGCGTCGAAATCCGCACAAACCGAGTCCGTTGAACGATCGGTTGGTATCCCGTATCTCGATGCAAATGGACGCGGTAAAGCCCGGAATTGAGCAACCTTGTAGAGGGGACGAATATGGGTACCGATGTAAAGTCTCTCGCGATAGTCCGGACGAAAAACACTTGTGAGCGTCTTGCCACCGTGACCGTGAGAGGTTACGAACACCGGCGGCGGTGCGGGAGTTGGTATCGCTGTCGGAGTTTCGAGACGCAGAGTCGACGCCGGCGCCACCCCCGGGCTCTCAACCGGAAGATTCAGGAATAAACTCTCGGAGACTAAGAAGCTGTCAGAGGCAAGAACCTCTTCACAAAACCCTTTTTCAAAAGAGATACCTCCAAAACAGACAAACGCACAGACAACGAACAGACAATATGGACGCAAGGTGCCGAGAACCATGGTGAACTCCCCCTATCGTGTGACGAGACACCCCCAACAGAGTGTCCAATCAGAACCAAAAACGATACTAACGCGACAAACAAAGTCGCCCGTTACCGAACCTGACACAACCAACGACTACTCAATAGTCCCGTAGGTATTATGTCTCAGATACGAAAAACCGTCAACAAGAACATTAGATACTGAATAAAGGAACTACATGACACGGTTGCGGAGTTTTCCCCGCCCAACCCGTCGTGAAGGTGAGAGTGGCCAATCGGGGAATCACGGCACTTCCCCATAATAGATCTGCACTTTCTCCTGTCGGTTGATTCGGAAAATGATGCAACGTTCGCCATACGAGGTCGCTCCCGCTTCCGCGAGGTGAGCAAGAAGCTTCTCGGGTTGGCTCAGGCTTTCCGCACACGTTGCGGGTAGCGTAACAGGTGCACGTACACCCCATGCTAAAAACGACGTCACCGGATGCTCGTCGCCCAGCCGAACCGGGATAATCGGCGGCGCGGGCCGTTCCGCGGAAACCATTTTCACCAGGTGCTCGCACGGCGTGCGCGCAAACGGATCGTCTCTCTCGAATCGGTCTAGAATCACGAAGATCTTGGCGGGAATCTCCTCCAACATACCCGCGCGATCCTCCAAGCCCCGGACCGACCAGCCCGGCGGCCGTCCCAGCATCTCGATTGCCGCCCGAATCCGCTCCCGCACCGGCCCCACAAGCGCATCGGGACGGGCAAGTGTGTTTCGACGCGTATAGCTGTCCGTCAGAATTTGAACCGGGTCGGGACCGAACAGTCCGCTCAATAGATAGACCACCGAATGATAAATCTCTTGAACGACAAAAACCGGGTCCCGCCCGACGGCGATCTCGTTACTGGCCATGATCGCCGAGGGTCTCGAACGGCCCAGATTCGCAAACGCTTCCCCCTCCGCAGCGGTAATCCGGGTTCCTTGGCGGAGGCTCGGAAGGATATCGGTGGCGATGATGTGAGTAACACCGCTCCGCCGCGCACACATCTGGAAGAAATCTCTCAACACCGCCGTCCGTCTCGGATCAATCTCCACGGTGAGATCTCCCCGCGCATACATCACCGCATCGACCTCGTCCATAATCCGAAGCATTTCCCGCAATGCGTACAGCCCACGAACGACACGAGACGGCTCGATACCGACTTGCCGCAGTCGAGCCTGCGATGGAACCAGATTGCTCCTCTCCAGCTCACGATACGTATGTCCATAGCGAAAACGACGCTGCTGCACCGAAGCGAGGGACGCGGGAAAATGATCTCCCAGGATCTCATTCACGTCGTCGTTTTTCAGAAAAGTGAGAGGGTCTGTCCCCGTGTGGTCACCGACCTTGATCGCGTCTTCCAGACAATCGAACAGTTCAAATCGCTCGATCTTTGCAATTACACCTGGAGCACAACCTGTCGTCTTGTTGTATCTGCGAACAAGGTCCAGAAAGAGCCCTTTGAACATTCGGACGTCTTCGACCGATTTCACAAACGATAGTGAGATAAACTCCGGCCATTCTACAGGATCGAGGTCGCGGATCATGCTTTCCAACTGGGGAATATCGAGATCTTCGGTGAGAACCGGCGCCGATACGCTCGCGTCGACGAGATTCACCCCCTTTCCCGGCTCGATCCGGTCGCCACGAAGTATTTTGCAGTAGATGTGTCCTTTTACCCGATCGATGCGGTCCACCCAGAGCGTCACCTGCCCGTCATCGATCTTGATCCACGTACCCGGCTGAGCATCCTCGCTTAAATCGGCATAACTGACAGGAACAACAGGTATACCGTCTATCGACTCGTCCCCGCCAAGTCGTGTGGAGAGAATAATCGTTTCCGCCGGTTCGCCCGCCTCATTCGTGGAAAGATTGGTTCCGGTGAGGAAGACCACCTCTCTGTTTCGCGTACGAATCTTCGGTCCGCCCAGGTCGAGCAAAACCCGAACGTTTTCCCGTTCACTCGCCTTAATCGCATCCCGAATGAACCGAATTACCGAAGGAAGCCGGTCCGGTGGCCGGACATGCGCCCCATTGATCCGAATCGCCGCGAAATGCCCCTCCATAATGACCCGGGCCATCAGATCAACCTCGTTCTCCGTGTAGGAACCGTTCTCGTTTTCATCCCAGCGGGCAAAATCGAGTCCCGTGCTCGGACCGGCGGTACCGATAATCGACAGAGGCAGCGGGTCGCGCGTCGTCACTGCAAACGGGCACATATGAGCAAGGTGATGTGATGGTTCCATCGGTTCACGAACACTCAATCGACATGAGGCTTCTCCAAAGTGTAAGGAAAAGAAGATGCGCCACCAAGATCTCCGCGATCTGTGGCTCCAGGAGGCATTCAACACGCCGATCGTTATCCGGGCGTGAGAGAACAATGAATTGAAAAAACAAACGGCAGACTCCGCCGTGGAATCTGCCGTTCGAAGTAACCTACCGATATCGACTCAGGCTCTACTGAACCCGCTTGATCGTGCAGCCAAATGCCTTGCTCTCCTTCTTCTCGACTTCCGCTCCGGCCAGCAAAGCGTCAACGGCTGCCCGGACATAGTCCTTTTCTCCGGCCTTTTTGATCGAGTCTCGGCTGTCCGGAGCGCCGTGGTACCGGACAATGCCCTTTTTATCGATGACGTACACTTCAGGAGTCTGCTTTGCTCCATAGATATCCGCAATCTTATTACCCGGGTCGATCAGCACGGGAAACACGATCTTGTTCTCCTCGCAGTATGCTTTGATCCCATCGGGAGGATCGACGGCGGGTTTGTTGGAATCGATGGCGAGAAGAAGGACACCTTTCTTGCCGTATTCCTTCGCCAGCTGGTTGAAATACGGGTCGCAACCTCTCGACCAGGGACATTTGTAGGACCACCAGGTGAGCACAACGATGGATTTTTCATTCAGGTCCGAAAGTTTGTATTCCTTTCCGTTGACATCCTTCAGAGTGAAGTCCGGGGCAGGTTTGCCGATTTCCGCTTTCGATTCGGTCTCCGCGCCCCAAGCCGCCAGCACAAGAACCGCTGTTACAATACCGAGTACCGCAAAACTACGTAAAACAGGCCACATAAAAGCCCCTCCTGTAAGAGAAGTTGTTGTTGAGATTTCGCTCAAATGTTGTTACCAGGTCGGATTCTATATAATTCAGTATATCCGCGGATCTGGAATCGGCAAGCAGCTCGCTTAGACATGCGTATAGTAGGACGGTCTCCGAGCGCTGGTTTCCTTCCGTATCTCGCTGTTTCTACTGTACATTTCACGAGATGAATGCTCGCAAACGTTTCCGTCAGACACTTCTTTTCAAGAATCCCGACAGAATCCCGTTCCAGCCCGGCGAACCGAGGGAGTCCACCTTACGTGCCTGGTATACCCAGGGTGTGCCGCCGGGATGCGATTATTTCGATGGATTGATCGAAGCGCTGGACCTTACTCCGGACGCAAGGCCGAGATACGCCGATATAGGCGTTTCCTTCCGCATGATTCCCGAATACGAGGAGGAAATTCTCGACCACCGGGATGGACACTACCTCATCCGGGACTGGATGGGGGCCATCGTAGAGATCGCGGACTCCTACGACCCGAGTTATCTCCGCTCCCCGAGGGATTTTGTCACACGGAAATGGCATCGTTTTCCGGTCGAGAACCGCCAAGACTGGGAGGCAATGAAGAGCCGATACAAGGCGAACTCGGCGGGCAGATACCCGGACAATCTCCAGTCAAGGTGCCGTGAACTCGAAAACAACGACCATGTTGTCGAATTTCGTTTTAACGGCCCCTTTTGGCAGCTCCGGGAGTGGTGTGGGTTCGAGGGGCTGTGCTTACTGTTTCACGATGACCCCGGATTTGTCGAGGAGATGATCGGCTTCTGGACGGATTTCATTTCCGAAACCATGCGTCCGATTCTGGAGACGCTGACCGTGGATCGTGTCGGTATCTCCGAGGATATGGCGTACAAGAACCACAGCATGATTTCTCCGCGAATGACAAGGGATTTTCTCGCTCCCGCCTATCGAAAATGGGTCTCAGAGATCAGACAAAGCGGCTGCCCAATCATCGATATGGACTCGGACGGGTATATCGGTGAATTGATACCGATTTGGATCGAGACGGGGATGAACTGTTGCGATCCAATCGAGGTGGCGGCCGGGAACGATATTGTCGAGTTCAGGAAGCGCTTCGGCATGGATATGGCCTATATCGGTGGGATTGACAAACGAGCCATTGCCGCGGGGGGAGAGGTTATCCGTGCGGAGGTCATGCGGGTCGTGCCGCCGCTTCTCGAAAGCGGGGGATACATCCCGGGTTGCGATCACGGCGTACCGCCGGATATCTCCTGGCCGAATTATGTCGAGTATTCCCGGCTTATTGCGGAACTAACCGGATGGGTGTGACCCCTATTCCAAAGCGTCCGGAGGACGGCCAAAAACAGTCCAACGATTCACCGCCGGGCTTCATCCCATCCAGAATCCTTTGCGGTGAGACAAACCAATCACCTTATGGCAATTCGGACAGAAGTAGACGTACCGCTTGCCGAAGGTCGATTGGACTGTTTGCTGCCAGATCGTCCTGAGTCCCCGTTCGCAATGCGGGCAGATCGGTTCTACATCGTCTCGTTCTTCAACGCTGATCATCTTCTTCACTCCAGGTTACGAAATTGGCGGATATTCTTACTACTCCTTACAACCGAATCGGAATTTCATTCACAATGATCTCGTCACATGACGAAACAGCCGGGAGCGGAATCCGCCCCCGGCCGTTCTCAGTCAATCCGACACTCCGAAGATCATTCTTCGGGTAAGTCTTCGTCCTTCGTCTCGGGCGCCCAGATCAGCGCGATCATACCAATCACGTAAATGAAGGACATCGCCACGGCTGCGGTTCGAATAGAGATAACCGTCATAAGATACCCAAACAGCAACGGTCCCGGCGCAGCCAGGTACCGCACCGTGTTGTAGCAGAAGGATACCCCCGTCCCGCGCAGACGCGTCGGGAACAGCTCGGGGAAGTAGATCGAATACCCCCCGAAGACAGAGAGCTGGGCAAACCCCATTAACGGCAACATCCAATAGGCCTGAGTCTCGGTTTCGAGCGAATAGAACACGAACATCGTGATAACTAAGCAAAGGACAAAAGCCCAAAGGAACGCGAAGCGGCGACCAACATAGGTCGCGAATATGGTGAATGCAAACATCCCCAGAAACGACCCAACGTCCTGCAACAGTGTGCCCTTGGAGCGAACTGAATCCACATACTCGCGAATACCGGCCATACTACCTTTGAATTCGGTCTCGATCAGGAGACGGTTGAGCAGCAAGAGGCTCTCGCCATCCTGGGGATTCTGAACAGCCACCGCATTGGCGCTTTTTGAAAGTGTTAGATGTTGGACCCGTTCTTCACTGTAAAGCGGAGGGCCTTCGATGATTTTATTGAATGCTTCAACAAGAGCCTTCTGCAACCTTTCCGGCGGTTCACCGGTACCGTCATATTCTTGCATCAGCGTTCGGACTTCATCGGAAAGAGGCAAGTTCTCTTTAAGATGTTTAGCGAGCGGATCGTCGGCTCGTTTGAGTTTCATCACAATGTCACCGGGCTTCTCCATATCCTCCAAATGAAGCGGAGTATCCGAGAGTGCCACCGTGATCAGCTCCGGTGAAAAGAAACCGATTCCCCACAATCCGACCATGCCTGCAAGGCCAAGCGCCAACCCCACGAAAAGGTTCTTTCGCCAGCGAGGATGGTCGATGAGATCCCTCGGGGATCCCATTTTGGTCTTCCCCGTACCGGTCTCTTCTTTTTTCTTTATCCAAGCTTCCGGTTCACGAAGAACCGTTAAGATCGGAACGATCAATAGCGCAGGCAGAACGCCGACAAAGAAAAGCACACGCCAACCGGAGAATCCCCACAGGAACTTCTCCGCGCCCGGGGGGATATGCAGACTGATGTAAGAACCCAGCATATTCCCCAATGCCGATAAGGCCTGCAACGTGCCGAGCGCCACCGACCGGAACCCGGAAGGAACGCTCTCTGCCACAAGCGTAGTCGCCGCGCCAAACATACCGCCGACTCCAAGCCCCACGAGAAAACGGTAGAGAATGAAATCGTATTCTGTCACGGCACAACCCGAGAGACCGGTAAATCCCGAATAGACGATCAAGGTGGCCACCATCGTTTTAACTCGGCCGACCTTATCGCTCATCATCCCGAAGAAAATGCCTCCAGTGGCCCAGCCAAGGATCATCGCGGTCGTGGCCCAACCAATAAACTTGCCAATGGCCGCCTGGGCGGCAGCGTCGCTCCCCAAAACCTCGGTGAGCGCCTGTTGGCGAGCCAACACGAAGATCCGCTGATCCATGCAGTCGAAAAGCCAACCACAGGACGCGATGATAACAATCAGCCAGTGATAACCGGTAACTCCCTCGAAAATCGATTGTCTCTTTTTGATGATTTCGTCCACAAGCAGTCTCCTCTGCGAAAGATCTTGCGTATGATAACGCCAAACAATGGAATAGCCATTCTCAAGAACATCCAGCCACGTGTCAAGGCGATTCGAAGTTCCTCTGTCCGTCTCTTTCAAATTATCCCGCTTTACTGGCCACCTACTGCGCTTGCTGAATGACCTGATCAATCTGATAATGTTTTCGGCCTAAGCAATCATGGCGGAGGTAGGGAAATGGCGGAAGCACAGCGTTTCGGGGTATCGATTTCCGGAAGACTACTGGAACAATTCGATGAGCTCCTGCGTGAGCGTGGATACACAAATCGTTCGGAAGCCATCCGTGACCTGATCCGCAAGGAGCTGGTCGAACGGGAAGAGATCGAAGGGCGGGAAATGGTGGGCTCTCTTACGATCGTGTACGATCATCACGTAAGGGAGCTATCCGAAGCGCTGATCCATTACCAGCATGATTATCACGTCCACATCCTTTCTTCTTTGCACATTCACCTGGATCACGACAATTGTCTGGAAGTGATTCTCGTTCGAGGGGACGGCTCCGTTATCAAAGAGGTGGCCAATGCCATCCTGAGCACAAAGGGAGTCAAACACGGACGATTGGTAATCACCAGTACGGGCGCGGGCATTCCAGGATGAAGAGTTCAAACATCGACGTCTTCACCATACTCTTGAAGCTTGCGGATTAACGTGCGCCGACCGATCCCGAGCACCTCGGCGGTCTTTGTACGGTTTCCGTCGTTTCGCCGAAGGGTCTCCAGAATCACCTGCTTTTCGATGTCGGCTAAAGGAGCATCGCCGGCAATCCCCGAAACCGGCGGTCGATCGGCCTTCCCCCCGAGCTCCGTAGGAAGATTGTCGGTGGTGATTCGATCGCCGCGGCACATTACCACCATACGCTCGATATACCCTTGCAATTCCCTCACATTCCCGGGCCAATCATGAGACTGAAAGGCTCGAATAATCGCCGGATCGACACTGGGTACGGGTACCTCGTTCTCGGAAGCGTATCGTTTGAGAAAAGCATGAACCAGCAGGGGAATGTCTTCTCGCCGTTCACGGAGGGGCGGCACCTGAAGTTCCACCACCCGCAGCCTGTAAAGAAGGTCTTCCCGGAATTTGCCTTCCTCGACACGTTTCTCCAGATCCGCATTGGTCGCCGCAAGAATCCGTATATCGACAGTGATCGGATCGGTTCCACCCACACGCTCGAAGGTTCGTTCTTGAAGAACGCGCAGAAGCTTCACCTGCGTGGTCGGGCTGATCTCGCTGACTTCATCCAGGAAGACTGTCCCGCGGTCCGCCAGCTCGAATCGCCCCTTTTTCTGCTTGACCGCGCCGGTGAACGAGCCCCGCTCGTGGCCGAACAGCTCGCTTTCCAATAATGTCTCGGAGAAAGCCGCACAGTGCATCGGCCAAAACGGCCGGTCACAGCGCGGAGAAAGATCGTGTATCGCCCGAGCGACCAGCTCCTTTCCCGACCCGGTCTCGCCGGTGATCAGAACGGTCGCCCTCGACGGAGCGACCTGCCGAATATCATCGAAGAGTTTCTGCATCACCGGGCTCTCCCCGATGATATGACCGAGCCCCGAGCGCTCCCGGCTGTCCTGCCACAGTTGCTCGTTCTCGATCGTCAAACGCCGTCGCTCCAGAAGACGCTCGACTTTCAGTTCCAATTCGTCAAGATCGATTGGCTTCTGAAGATAGTCATAGGCTCCGACTTTCATAGCCTCGACCGCGTTGGAAACCTCGCCGTACGCGGTAATCACAATGACATCCATATCGGGCCATTCGTCTCGAGATTTCCGCAAAAGCTCCATTCCACCCATACGGGGCATCCGAATATCGGTGAGCATGACGTCAAAGGTCCGCTGCTGCAGTTTCTCATAGGCTTCCCGACCGTCCGCGGCGGTCTCTACAGCCCACTCGGGCCGTTCGAGGGCCTTGCGCATTCCATCGCGGGCATTGATCTCATCATCCACAATCAGAATTCTACAGTTCATTGTCATGGTAATTCTCTTCGGGGGTGAACAGAGCTTTCTTACACCTGTTTTTTTATAGCTTTATGCCGCATTATAGAGAGGTGGTACGTCTCCGGCAACCAAGGAGGAGACCCCATAGAGAACGAAGTACGACTTGTTCCGCAACATGATTTACAGGAGGAAGGATCCATGGTGAGTAAGAAAACAGGCCGCCCATTAACCCGCCGCGAGTTCATGAACACGGCATTCGCCGCCGGCGCGTCGACGCTCACGGCCTGCGCGACGCAGCGCTCCCGCGATATGGCTTCTGTGACGCGGGCGCATCCGACACCGAAGAATATCATCGTGATCATCGCCGACACCTGGCGTGCGGACTATCTGGGCGCGTATGGCAACGAGTGGATTCAAACTCCGAACTTGGATCGGTTCGCATCCGAAAGCGTCACGTTCACACAGTGCTACGCGGACGGACTCCCAACAATTCCTGCTCGGCGCGTCTATTTCACAGGAAGGACCGTCCTACCGAGAAGCGAATGGCGGCCTTTGCTCGAAGGAGACGTTCCATTCCCACAGGTTCTAAAAAAGCAAGGTTACACAACCGCTTTCGTAGTCGACACTTACCACTATTTCAAGCCGGATATGAACTTCCACCAGAGTTTCGACTCGTGGCAGTGGGTCCGGGGCCAGGAAAACGACAAGTGGAGAAGCGGCACAGACGATACGTTCGAGTGGCATAACCACTTTCCCGAACACATGTGGTCTCAGCGCTTCGAGGATCGCATGAGACAGTACTATATGAATACCTATGATCGGGAGAGTGAAGAAGATTATTTCTGCGCCCGGTCCTGCCGCGCGGCGACGCAGTGGCTGAGGCGGAACCGCAGCAACAAACCGTTTATGCTGTGGATCGATATGTTCGATCCTCATGAGCCATGGGACGCCCCGAAACGATTCCAAAGAATGTACCGAGAGAAATACCCATTCGACCGCTATCTATTCGGATATGGCGTCCGGCACGAGGATGTCCATCCGGAAGATATCCCCATACTGAAAGATCTGTACTCGGCGGAGGTTTCTTTCAGCGACCACTGTATCGGGGAGCTCTTGGACAATATTCGTGAGATGGGGCTTTACGATGATACGGTCATTCTGTTCAGTACGGATCATGGTACACATCTGGGAGAAGAAGGCTGTATCCAAAAGACGGCGGGACTCTTGAATTCGTGTGTCGCGCAGCTGCCATTGATTATCCGTCACCCGGACCCGACGTTCCGAGGAAAACGAGTCGACGAATTGACCAGCGCGCTCGATTTCATGCCGACTCTGCTCGAACTTGTCGGAATCCAGGACCACACCGGGATGCACGGGAAAAACATGTGGCCGTTGGTTACCGGTGAAAAGAGTCAACTTTATGACAGCACAGTAACGGCGTACAACCGCTTCGGAGCGATCCGAAACAGGGAATGGCACTATTTCCAACATATTCGCGGCGAAAATCGCGGCCATGGACCGGCCCTCTATTATTTGCCCACAGATCCAAATGAAAAAGTGAATGTCTTCAAGCGACACCGAGACGTTGCCTTGAAACTGCGCGCAGAACTGCAGGACCGTCTCGGCACCGAAATCCCGGAGGTTTGATGTGCTATACTGTTTGAGACGTTGCGCAGAACAAGGAGAATCAGATGCCAGACAGAATCGAAATCGATCCACGAGTATGCGGCGGAAAACCCATCATCAAGGGAACCCGAATTCCTGTGACGGTCATACTGGATCGTCTTGCCGGTGATGAAGGCTGGGGGACGATTCTGGAGGATTACCCCGAGCTAACGCCGGAAGATATCAAAGCCGCCCTATTCTATGCAAAATCCTCCATTGACCATACGGAGATCATGTCGGTGACGTCCGGCTAGAACAGACGTGAATATCTATTCGGATCAGATGTGGAGCGATTCGATCAAGAATCCATCCAACTACTACTTGAAGGAGCGGCAGGATTATTGGTGCCTTTGCTGGAAAACTGATGGTATGGCGTGTGTACTGTAGGAACCTCTCACCATAGAAATCCCGGAACTGTGATGTGGTATACTGTTTAGAACGGTAAGCACTCGACGTTTAGGATTAATGGGTTGCAACCAATGAAGAATGCCATCGAGATTAACCGTGAGAACATTGCCGCATTCTGTAAGCGGTGGCAGGTTTCTGAGTTCTCGGTCTTCGGTTCTGTAATACGAGACGATTTCGTAGAAGACAGCGATGTTGACATCCTTGTCTCTTTTGAGCCGTCGGTACGGCGTACCCTTTTCGATATGGTCCATATGCAGCAAGAGCTGGAAGAAATGCTGGGAAGAGGGGTCGACCTGGTCACTCGCCGGGCGATCGAATCCAGTCGAAATCACTTACGTAGAGAGGCCATACTGTCCTCCGCTAAGGTAGTATATGCATCGTAATGACAGAGTCTATCTTCTTGATATTCTGGAAGCATCAAAGCTTGCTGTCCGCTATTTGTCCGAAAGGGCCGAGCAGGACCTATTGAATGATATTCAATTGCAAGACGCTGTTATCCGCCGGATCGAAATAATCGGCGAGGCGGCACGACGGGTTTCTCAGGAGACTCGCTCACGTTTCACTGAACTACCATGGATAGAAATGATCCGAATGAGGAATCTCGTCATCCATGAATACAACGGAATCGATCTAACAATCGTATGGGACACAGTCCAAAACGACCTGCCCCCGCTCATTGAGAGGATTCAACGGATTCTTTCGTTGTCCAATGGTACAGGTTGATTACTATCTGTGTTTCGTTTGGGCTAGAACCAAAACAATTGAAATTGGCGGTCTACTTCACCCACCCCTCATACTCCTCCCCAATCTTTGCCTCTTGGGCCGATCCTGTGTGGACCACGACACGGTAACGCAGAGTATGTTGCTCTCCCTCTGGGATGTGGACCTCGCCCCCCGGCAGCCAGTTCATTTCGGTCGGTGAGAAAAATCCATAATCCCGCGTAAACCATCTCGACGGATACCACGGGTTTCTCGGATGATCGAAAATGGCAAGTCCCTCAACGACCCCATCTCGGCTTCCCGAATAGTCGCACCACGGAGAGCTTTTGCCGAATGTCCCCTCTTCCTTCAGGTCGCCGTGAGCATTGATCAGAGTCCCTCCCTGATTGACACTCAATTCGGGGACCATGCGCGCAGAAAACAAGGAGTGATTCGTCTTGGTGATAACTACATCCATTTCGGCGGTAACAATAATCTCAAAATCGATGTATCGAATACTATCCGACGGTGCCGAGACTGCGATCGTTCGCTCGTCACGAAACGGAACCGGAGCGCCGGGACGCCTCCAAACACACCGGTCGGTGAACATCACTTGACTGCCCTCTTTTTGGAGCACCTTGGTGCCTTCAGACACGATCTTCCCGCGATCCAAAACATCCTGCCAATAATTGCCGCCGTTCACATGATCGCAGCCGAAAAACAGGGAGTGATGATGCGGATACGGTTCCGATGTTTCCGTGGTCACACTTTCTCCCGACACAGGACCGTTTACTGGATAGAAATACGGGTACTTTTGTGCATCTTCCGTCTTATAGACTGTAAACAGTTTTCCGTCGATCGTGATATGAACGCCGCCGGGTTTTATCTCAGCGTGTACTTTCTGTGAAACGTCTGTCCATGCCGTGCCCGGGCAGGCCAGGCAAATCGCGAAAACCAAAACAATCGTTCCTGTAGCAAATCGCGTCATCGTATCCTCCTCTAAACGCTGCAAATCGATTCCATGCATTCTACCTTATAGGACCGTCTCTATGGAAAGGCAGCTATCGACCTACACGATAGGATTGCCAGAACGGCTCTTCGGTGAGACCATATCGTATGATCCATCTTCGAGGAGGACCCCATCCATGCGAGCATTTTGTGTTCAGTTGTTCTTCTTCTTTATGGTTATGGCGCTTACAGCAACCGCTGCACCTGCGTTCAAGACCGTCGTGATCGACAATGATTTTCCAAGCGGCTACCACGTGGCGGCCGGTGATATCGACGGAGACGGCCTTGAAGACATCATCGGTCTCTGCGAACGAAAAAGCGGCTACGTTGCGTGGTACAAAAATCCAACATGGCAGAAACATCGAATCACTCCCGAGAGCGTTCACTCGCCGATCGACGTCTTCCCGCGAGATGTGGACAAGGACGGCGACCTCGACCTGGTGTTCATCCACGACTTTCACTATTCCGATGAGACCGAACTGGGTTCCGTCTCATGGCTTGAAAACACCGGCACATACGATAACCCCTGGCCGGTCCATCTCATCGGGCGCGAACCGACGCTTCATCGCATCAAGTGGATCGATTTGAAAGGCGACGGAGAACCGGAAGTTCTCGGTGCGCCAATTCTCGGTCCAGGATCCGGCAGGCCGCGTTACACCAAAACACCCGTTCGGCTAGAGGCATACCAGGTTCCTGACAATCCGCGCTCAAGCCCGTGGCCCGAACGGCTGATCGATGATTCCCTGCATCTGCTTCACGGACTGACAACCCTCGATTGGAATCGGGACGGGCGATTGGATTTTCTGACTGCGAGCCACGAAGGAGTGACGCTTTTCGTGAATAAGCCGCAAGGCGTAGAGAAACGAAACATTGTGAAGGGATATCAAAGCGCCGAAGGCGATCAAGGCGCCAGCGAAGTCGAACGCGGTCACCTCTCCGATACCCGGGAGTTTCTTACGTCAATAGAACCGCGCCATGGACATCAGCTCGTCGTGTATTTGCCTGATAACAGCGACGGGTGGCGGCGAATTGTGATCGATAACACATACAACACCGGACACGGTCTTGTGTGTGTGGATTTGGATAGGGACGGCGATGAAGAGATTGTTGCGGGATATCGCGGGGAAGGCACGAGCCTGTTCATCTATGAATGTCTGGGGAACGAAGGCAAGGATTGGAACCGTATCCCGTTGGATGAAGGGGGCATGGCGGCGAACGGCCTGTGGATCTTCGACTATCAGGAAGACGGCGATCCCGACATTGTGTGTGCAGGCGGTTCGACACACAATATCAAGCTCTACGTCAATCAGAGTATGAATTGACCATAAACTTCGCCAGTCCTTTGGAGGAGGCAGGGAACCAATCTTATTGAAGCGGGAAAACCTTCCCGCCCAACGTAATTCGAAGTACCCTCTAGTGATCGGAAGGTACTCCATACTCAAGAAGAGTATCCCGTCAATACTTGTAACAATAGAAGGAGAATGTCATGAGTTTTCTATCAGCGCATCGCGTACCGGGTCTTTTTGTCAGTTCGTTAGTGTTATCGTTTGCCCTCCCGATGGGCGCCACGGCGCAGAGCGACTTCCCACCGGTCTGTTGCATCGGTGGCATCGCGTTAGGCCCGCAGGCATACAGCTTCAACCGTTTCACGTTCTTTGAAGCCATCGATAAAACCAAAGAGATGGGCTGCAATGTCATCGAAGCCTATCCCGGCCAGCGGCTCAGCAAAGAAACCGGCGATGTGAGATTCAATCATGACGCCCCGCCGAGTGTGTGGGCAAAAGCAAAGATGAAGTTGGAGAATACCGGCGTTCGTCTTACCGCATACGGTGTTGTCGGGGGTCTCGGCAGTGATGAAGAATCCACACGGAAAGTGTTCGATTTCTGCAAAGTGATGGACATTCCCATCATCACCGCAGAGCCCGCTGAAGGCTCATTCGACCTTCTCGACAAATTGGTCGAAGAGTACAACATCAAAATCGCCATTCATAACCACCCGAAAAGACCGGACAACCCGGATTACAAGTACTGGGATCCGGAGTACGTCCTCGAATGTGTCAAAGACCATGACGCACGTATCGGTGCATGTGCCGACACCGGCCATTGGGCCCGTTCAGATGTCGATGCGGTGAAAGCCCTCAAAATCCTGGAAGGCCGCGTTATCAGCGCCCACCTCAAAGACCTGAATAAATTCGGAGAGCGTGACGCTCACGATGTGCCTTGGGGAACCGGTGCGTGCAACATGGACGCGATTCTCAAGGAACTGAAACGACAGAATTTCTCCGGTATGGCGTCCATGGAGTATGAGCATAACTGGGACAACAACGTTCCCGACATGATGAAGTGTGTCGCCTATGTCCGGGAATGGGGAAAGTAGACCGGAAAACACATCGGACGATTCCACAAATGATGGATACGGTCCGATGAGAGTTTCAGTCAGTTTCAAAAGCGCTTGGGCAGACAATTCAAAGTGTGCTCAAGCGCTTTTTCTTTTCTTTCAGCTTGCGTCGGAATCGCTGCTAACCAGCGGGACAAAAACACAGGGGATCAAATCTTCGCGGCGATAGTCGTCGCGACCTGTTCGCGTTAAACGGATGAGTGTCTGGGAATGTGCTGAACCGACCGGTATCACGAGCCGGCCATCGACGGCCAGTTGTTCCTTCAAAGGAACAGGAATCTCCCGTGCGGCGGCGGTTACGATGATCGCCTCGAATGGTGCGTGCTGATCGAGCCCCAAACTCCCGTCACCCGTAGTAATCGCAACATTGTCATAGCCAAGTGTTCTCAGACGCTCCCCCGTCTTTTGACTCTGAGTCGGATAGCGTTCGACCGCGTACACCTCGCGCGCCAGCGTCGCAAGAATCGCCGCCTGATAACCTGAACCCGCACCTACTTCCAAAACTCGTTCGTCTCCTTTCAGTTGGAGTGCTTCGGTCATGTAGGCAACAATGTAGGGTTGAGAAATCGTGGACTGGTGCTCCTCAAGCAGAATCGGATGATCGTCGTACGCCTCCTCGATCCGATCGGTCGGTACAAACAAATGCCGTGGCACTCGTCGCATCGCGTCCAGCACACGGGGATCCCGGACGCCTCGGGCCTGGATTTGATCGTCAACCATTCGGTCTCGTTCGAGTTTGAATTCGGCCGGATCGTTCAGCATGGGTATATAGAGTCAATAGGTTACAGGTTTTTCCTGCGTACAGTATCACGATTTCGCGGGCGGCGATACACTATGGCGCATATCGATTGGAGGCACAAACTTGGATCCGACTTTCCGGCTGTTTTTTCGAATTGCGACATTCGTGGCTCTCTTGGCGATACTCCCCGGTTGTTCGACTGTCAACCGTATTGTGAATATGCCGTTCCGGGCCGCTGAGAGCGCTCTGACCGGCACGGAGCGATTCATGAGCGATCCCAACGTTCTGCCGAAAACCTTGGACAGAGGAATGAGATCGCCCTATGTGTCGCCACGGACACGGGGCTTCCAACTAATGAATTCCGATCATCGAGAGGCACCGATTTCGTACAATGATTTCGCTGGAGATTTGGTGAAACCCGAGCCGAATCTGGCGATTCCGATCCTGCCTTGAGTAATCACGCTATCACGGCCCCAATCAGGTAGCGGCAAGCCCCGTTACCTACACGTCAAACAAAAATGCCGCGGTTTCCCGCGGCAGCCAAAAGAAAGAAAAACGGCGAAAATACTAAACCGCCATCAAAAACCCTTCAAGACGTCTAAGATTCTCCGGAACTCGGAGTTTCTGGAGAGCCTGCTCTTGAATCTGGCGCACTCCCTCCGCTGAAAGCCCCAGTTTCCTGCCCGCCTGACGCAGACTGGCAGGCTCGCTTTCCGGCTCGTCGAGCCCAAACCGAGACCGAATCACCGCGCGTTCGCGAGGCGACAGACAATCCATCGCTTCCAGAAGTCGGTCTTTCAATTCGCTGAGCCCGATACGTCGTTGCAACGGCCCACGCGTCGAAATGGGAAAATGATTCTCCATCGGACGGCCATCATCGTCTTCCGCGTGGATGGAATAAAACGCACTTGACAGTCCTGAGATGAATTCAACTTTTTCGGCGGGAATTCCGATTTCTTTGCTGATTTCGTTGGCGGTTGGTAGACGGCCTTTGGTCTTAAGAAACGTGTGCTCGACATTCTTGATTCGTTTTAACGTGCTTACTTTATTGATGGGAATGTTCACGGGGCGAGATTTGTGATCGACCGCCCGCTGCATATACAGCCGGACCCACCAGGAGGCGTAGGAAATCAACCGGCAGTTGTGCTTCGGATCGAATCGTTCCAGCGCCTCAATCAACCCAAGGTTGCCCTCTTGAATCAAATCGGCGAGTGGAAGCCCCTGGTTGCGCATTTGCAGCGCCATACGCAGGACAAAGCGCTGGTTTCCTTCAATCAACCGATCGCGTGCCTTCTTGACTCCGCGGCGGAACTGCCGGATCAACTTCCGCTCCTCCTCCGCCGTAAGGGGAGCGTGATTAGTCCCGCAAAGAAACTGCTTCAAGTCAATCCCATCGAATGCCATTTGCCCCTCTCCGTATTCGGAAGAATGACCCGTCCGGGTCGACACTGCGTGATTCTCTCCTGTCGTAGTAGTGTTCACCGTGGGCCGGAAGTTGGACAGAATGACAGCTTTTTACATTTGACTGATTGAAATCCTTCGGAAAGCAGGAAAAGGTGGATGGGGCAAATCAGAGTTATCATCAGCCTTATCAGCCACTTACAAGAAGTCCATGTCGTCCGGGAAGAACCAGAGGGACACGGTCACTTGCTGTGTTGGTACGATATTCGAGACAAATCTTCAAAGGCCTTTCTTGGGTCAATGTCATTAAGTTAAGTTTCAGAGAAGGAGCGAGGGGAGGGCGAACCTCCTGGTGAGCCGCATTTTTCTTCATTTCGGCTCGGCGGGAGCCTCGCCCTCCCAGTAAACGGCTTCCCCCTTTCCTAACTTAATGACATTGTTTCTTGGGTTCCGTTGTCCATCTCGTTCCGGTAGGGGTCATTTCCATCCCGACAGTTCCATCGGATCATCCACGTTGATAGCATGATACAGAATGATGGAGATCATCAGGCCGATCTTTCCCTTTGCTGCGGGATGCGCATATCTTCAACAAGTCGGAGAAACTGATGCAGCGATTTATGTGGCTTGGACTCGCCGCTTTGGTCGTTATCGTCGGCGCAGTGCTCTTCTTTCACTTTTTTGGTTCGGAACTTGATGAGGGGCCTGGCGAGAACCGGACCGATGTCTCTTCAGCTTGGAAGTCCGCAACGCCGCAGCCGGGAGAAACGAGTCGGAAAGAAACCTCGTCTTTGCGCTTCAGACTGACCTGCCCGGACAGTCCGTTTCGGGGCGAGGTCGTACTCGTATCCAAGAATCCATCAGCATGGCGCATCGAGATTGAAGGAGAATCCCCGCCGGAACCTCCAGTGGGTTACCCTCTTACTCCCACGACAGTCGACACCCAGTGGTCCACAGAGAAGGGGCGAATTGAGAAAACCGGAGAAAACTCTGCGCGATGGTTCCCGCCAGATGAAGAAGGCGTTTATTCCGCGTATGTCGAGCGCAAGCTCGTATACGCGCCCTACTCGCAAAGCAAACCAAAACGAGTGTATCAGGGAAACGCGGAAATCCGTTTCCTTGCACCCCGTATAGTGGATCGAATTGTGGATGGAAAGATCAACGGTTTCCCTGTCGGAGAATACCCGAATCCGGATAATCCTCAGGATCTCGCCGCGGCATCGACGCCCGGCCGCATTCGCCGTCACCGCGATACGTATCTACCGCCGACACACTGGTACCGTGTCGATGAATCCACAAGAGATTTAAAAATCACCCGCGATTATCGTCTCGGCGATTTCGACCTCGACCCCAGGTTTCGCCCGATGCCGTATCCTCACTATATCGCGCTCGATCCGAACCTGCTTCGCAAAATGGACGCGTTAAAAGAACGCATGAATCGAGACGGATATGGAATTGAGCGATTCGATCTGATCTACGGGTTCCGTTCTCCGTACTACAATCTTTCAGAATACGAAAAAGACGGGGATACATCCCTCAAGAGTTCCTTTTCCGTCCACATGTACGGGAAGGCATGCGATATTATCATCGACAGGGACGGCGATCTCGTGATGGACGATCTCAATCGAGATGGAACCATCGACATTCGAGATGCCGAGGTCGTTCTTCGATATGTAAACGAGATGGACCACGAGTATATTCGCCAGGGAACCCCCCTGGTCGGCGGCGCCGGTGTTTATCCGCATCACGATTTCTGGGAACGAGGCGAAGTGGCCCAGTCCCCTTATATTCATGTGGACGTTCGCGGTTTTGCCGACGAACAAGGGATGCCGATCCGGTGGCGCGGAAAGAACACCCTCGCAAGACACAATCGACTATCTACGACGCAAAACACTGACGCGGGATAAAGTCTTCACCAGACCTTTCGGTCCCACGTCGCGCTAAAGAACGTTCGAGGCGGTCATCCTCTGGGAAATGCC
Organism: uncultured bacterium; assembly: GCA_964612675.1. Lineage (GTDB taxonomy): Bacteria > Hinthialibacterota > Hinthialibacteria > Hinthialibacterales > JAKPRU01 > CAZTDD01. The sequence continues at coordinate 38,908 of CAZTDD010000005.1, read as the reverse complement.
CTCCGACTGTCAGGAGAGAAGTCTCAATCTCGATTACATTTTCCCCAACGTTTCGAGGAATTCAGTATTGTCCTTCGTTTTCCGAAGCCGTTCGATCAATAGTTCGACAGCTTCCGACGCGTTCATCTCGTTGAGGACCTTGCGCAACAGCCAAACCCGTTCCAGTTCATTGGGACCCAGCAGCAGCTCTTCACGGCGTGTCTTCGAACGGTTGATATCGATCGCAGGATAGATTCGCCGCTCAGCCAATTTGCGATCCAGATGGAGTTCCAGATTGCCTGTTCCCTTGAACTCTTCGTAAATCACATCATCCATTCGACTGCCGGTATCGATGAGCGCCGTACCGAGAATCGAAAGGCTTCCGCCTTCCTCGATGTTTCGTGCCGCCCCGAAAAAGCGTTTCGGCGGAATGAGCGCACTCGAATCGATACCGCCGGAGAGGATTTTCCCGCTATGCGGGACGATCTGGTTGTATGCCCGGGCAAGCCGGGTAATACTGTCGAGAAGGATGACAACGTCATGCTTGTACTCCACAAGTCGTTTTGCCTTCTCGATGACCATCTCCGCTACTTGGATATGCCGTTCGGGCGGCTCATCGAATGTCGAGGAGATAACCTCCGCTTCCACGGAGCGCTGCATGTCGGTGACTTCCTCGGGCCGTTCATCGATCAGCAGTACGATCATGATCGTCTCGGGATGGTTCGCCGTGATGCTGTGCGCGATGTTTTGAAGCAACACGGTCTTGCCGGCGTTCGGAGGCGACACGATCAATGCGCGCTGCCCCTTCCCCAACGGCGTGATCATATCGATGATCCGCTGGGTGATATGATCCGACCGCGTCTCCATTTGGAACCGGTCGGAGGGGAAGAGCGGTGTCAAATTGTCGTACAGAATCTTGTTCTTCGCCGACTCGGGGGGTTCGTAGTTGATTTCCGTGACCTTCAACAACGCGAAATATCGTTCGCCGTTCTTCGGCGGCCGGATCAACCCGCGAACATTATCGCCCTTTCGAAGCGAAAAACGACGAATCTGGGAAGGAGAAATGTAGATATCGTCGGGCCCCGGCAGATAGTTGTAATTCGAGCTGCGCAGAAACCCAAATCCTTCCGGGAGGCATTCGAGCACACCTTCCCCTTGCATGATCCCTTCCGGCCCCTCTTCGCGCGCCTGATGCTGGAGAATCCGGTAGATCAGTTCCTGTTTTCGCAATCCGCTGTAGCCATCGAGACCGATGTCCTGAGCCATCTTCGTCAGCTCGGAGATCGTCTTTCTCTTGAGCTCGGAGACCTCCATCGAAGGCTTTCGACCGGCGAGAGACACATCTTCGTTGTTCTCACCATTATTCACTGGCGGTCGATTCTTGCTCTCGTCTGTAGTCTCCGCCACAGTTGAGCTACTCGATCTTCGAGATCGGCTATAGTTCCGTTGTTGTCGATTGTTTGTGTTGCCCTCAGCGTTTTTTGCTCTTCGGACCATTGAGCTTCCTCACGATTTTGCATTTCGGTTTTTGTCCATCCACGGAGTCTATTCAACCTCCGGGCCCTCATCTCCGGCGGTGCTGTAACCACCACCACTTCGTCCACCTCTTCCCCCAATCCCCATTCCAGCAGCAGAGCGGCATCGATAACCAGAATCGGTTCAGATCCGCTTTCGCCCCGACGATGTTTTTGAATCTCGCTGCGGATACGGTCAATCATGCGCGGATGAACAATCCGGTTGAGCCCCTCCAGCAACGTACGATCCTGAAAAACAAGCGATGCGACTTCTGACCGGTCAATCGTGCCGTCTTCGGCCAGAATCCGGTCGCCCAGCCACTCAACAAGCCGGGCATACTCTTCTGTTCCCTTTTGCAACAAGTCGTGGCCCAGGCGATCCGCGTCCAACACACACGCCCCCCGGCGATCCAGAAGCGAGGCGACTGTGCTCTTTCCCGATCCCGGTAGACCGACCAGCCCGACTACCACTCGATTGTTCACAACTCCGCCCAATTCTCCCCCCAGGAAATGTCCACCGGGGTCGCCACGGACAGATCCTGAGTGAGGGCATTCTCCATTACCTCACGGACAGACTCGGCGGCTTCCTCAACCCGCTCGGCATCCACCTCAAAAATCAACTCGTCATGAACGGTGAGAATCATATCCGCCAGCCCCTTCGAGGAGGACCGATGCCAATCGACCATGGCTTTCTTCAACAGATCGGCCGCCGATCCTTGAATGGGTGCGTTAATCGCCGCCCTGCGTGCGTTTTCTGCGCGGTTGCGATTCGAGTCGTCGATGCCCCGCGTCGGAATTCGTCGCCCGAGAATCGTCTTCACATGCTTGTCTCTTTGCGCTTGCTCAGCGACTCGGTCCATATACTCGAGCACGAGCGGATAGCGGTTGAAATATCGTTCGATATACAGCTCCGCCTCGGTCACAGGAATACCCAGCCGCTGTGCGAGTCCGTACGGACTCATTCCGTAATTCAGCCCGAAGTTGATTGCCTTCGCTTTGCTGCGCATATCGGCGGTCACGTCGTCCAGCGAAACATCGAATACTTCTGCAGCAGTGCGGCTGTGGATATCCTCGTTCGACTGGAACGCACTCAACAGCCCCGGGTCTTTCGACAGGTCCGCAAGAATGCGCAGTTCAATCTGCGAATAGTCGGAGGACAATAACAGCCGCCCCTCGTCCGCAACAAAAGCCTTGCGGACACGCCGTCCCAACGGAGTACGAATCGGAATACTCTGAAGATTCGGTTCGCTGCTCGAAATCCTCCCGGTGTTGGTTACCGCCTGATTATAGGTCGTATGCACGTGTCCTGTCTCGGGACGAATCAGGTTTTGAAGCGCCTCCAGATACGTGGACTGCAGTTTTGTTCTCTGTCTGTATTCAATGACCTTGACAGCGATATCGTGGCCGTCGGACGCCAATTTTTCAAGAATGTCCGCCCGAGTGCTTTTCTTCCGACCTTTCAGTAGTCTCAGCTCATCGTACAGGATCTCGCTCAGCTGTTTCGGCGAGTTGATATTGAATTCACGACCCGCCAGTCGGTGAATCTCGACTTCCAGCTGTTGCCCCTCCTGCGATAGCGCCAGCGACTGTTCGATCAAGACTGCCGGATCGACCCGGACGCCGCGCAACTCCATTTCGCTCAAAACAGAAACCAGAGGTATTTCGACTTCCTCATATAAGCGCCGCAGCCCCAGTTCGTCCAGTTTCGGCCTGAAATGGCCGCAGAGACGTAAGGCGGCATCCGTATCTTCACAGGCATAGGCTCCTACTCGCTCAATCGAAATGTCCGCCATGGAGCCCTGATTCTTGCCGGAACCGATCAGATCCTCGATAGGAGTCATCCGCATCCCGAGATGTTCGCCTGCCAACACATCGAGCTTCCGAGTGGCACGGTCAGGTTCGACCAGGTAGGAACCAATCAGGGAATCGTCGGCAACCCCTTCCAGCCGAAAACCATGCCGCGACAAAATCTCGATATCGAATTTGAGATTCTGTCCGCATTTCTTCACGTTCGGATCGCTGAACACAGGATGAAGACAATCTCGGACGCTTTCCTTGCCCAGGCAGAGCCCCTCAGAATGACAGATCGGTATATACCACCCCTGCCCTTCGCGAATCGAGAGCGATATTCCGACTAAGTCCGCATCGTAAACGTTCAGAGCCGTGGTCTCCGTGTCGATTGCGAAAATCGGTGCTTGTGCCAACGCTTCCGCCACTGTGCGCAGTTCGTCCAGCGAACGAACGATGGTGTATTCCGTGGTTGGTGTGTTTTCACCACTTTTGTTGCAGGAAGAGCCTGCTTGCTCGGTCTCGAGTTCCCGTGCGAGGCTGCGAAACTCCAGGTCACGGTAAATCTGGAGCAGCCGCTCGTTGTCGGGTTGACGGCGAGACAAGAGCCCGTTCGGTAGCTCCACGGGGGCGTCACGCCGGATCGTCGCCAAATCCCGGGATAGGAACGCCTGTTCCCGGTATTCTCGAAGACTGTCCCTCCGTTTGGGGCCCTTCACCTGGTCGAGGTTCCGGTAAAGTCCTTCCAATGTGCCGAACCGCACAATCAAATCGACAGCCGTTTTCTCGCCGATCCCGGGTACTCCGGGGATATTGTCGGACGTATCCCCCATCAAACCGAAAACCTCGATCAACTTCTCGGGAGGTACCTGGTATCGTTCGCGCACGTCCTTCTCTTCGTACATTTTCGATTTATTCAGGTGCTGTCGCAGAATGGAAACCCGGTCGGATACCAGTTGAAGAAGGTCTTTGTCGCCGGACGCTACGACCACGTTCCACTCCTTCGCCACCAACTGCTCCACAAAAGTCCCCAGAATGTCGTCCGCCTCGTATCCAGGTTTCTCCACAAGCGGGATACCGGAGGCCTCGAGTATTTCCTTCACATAGGGAAGCTGCGCCAACAAATCGTCCGGGGGCGCTTCCCGATTACTTTTATAATTCTCGTCCATTTCGTGCCGAAAAGTCGGCTCACCGCAATCGAATGCAACAATCATTGTATCGGGCCGGTACTCCCGTTCAATCTGGCGCAGCGAATTCACAAAACCGTAGATTCCTCCGGTCGGCATACCGTCAGACGATCTCGAAAGGCTTCCCACGGCGTGAAAAGCCCGGAAGAAATAGGAAGTACCGTCAATCAGATAAGCAGTCTTCATCGCATCAGCGTCAAGGAAAGGTAAACGGTATGCATTCGTAGATTAGAATTCGAACCAACCGGAGCCGGGGTTTCCAGTTCTCTGAAACTACCTCCAGATGTTCTTCCCAACGTAAACGTATTCATTGGCGGCGACAGCCACCTTAAACACCGTCTTGTTATGAGATTGGTACGCCATTATGTTCTGTGCGGCAGCAATAGCATTGGATTAATATTCGGCCGGTGACTTTCTGTATCATGCCGAGCTCGCTGGTTTCTACTCTTGCTTGTGTCCCCCGCAGGTCATATCAAATAGATTACTCAAAACAGATAATGCCACTCTCGTTCCAGCGAAGAAACCGAATTATCGAGCCGGCGGAGTTCGGACACAGAGGATCTCGTTGATCCCATGAACTTGACCCGTGGGCGATCATGTTCGTCGGTTGCAGGTTTGAGATTTTATCTTCCGGCTCGCCGAGGATCCCGTATGAGGCCGGTATAGCAATAGTCTTCAAATGCTGGAGTACTTCGAATCTATCAAATTGAGACGATGAATTCGAATACGATGAAACGCAATGCTGTACGACTGTATATATGGTTACTTTAACGCTTCTGTCCTCTCGTTGCAAGCCCTTTTTCAGCGGGTCGCGAAACGGGAAGGATTTCAGAGCCTCATCAAGCGGCAGCCTGGATATCCCTATGTACCGGACGCCGCTTATCGAGCCACTCTACTTTGACGGCGATCAGCGCATGCCAACGTTCACGCTTTGGCCGCCGCCTCCGCCGGTTTCCTCAATAATCCGGACGGTCAAGAACCACAGAATTGTGCTCTTGCTGACATTATACGAAACGTCCTCGAACAGACTACCGATCAACGGCAGTTTTGAGATAAGAGGTACGCTGAGACGACTTTCCGTAACGCTGTCGTTCATCATGCCGCCCATAACGATGGTCTCGCCGCTCTTGAGGCGCACGGAGGCCATCATCGCCTGTTGTGTAAAGACCGGCTGCCCAAGGCTTTGGAGCGTTGACGTATCGATGCCTCCGCCTCCCTGCTGGCCGGTTTCCACGAACACAGGCAACCGGTTTGTGATCTCGGTCTTGTTTGGCATCAACTCGACATAAACATGGTCGTCGTTAAGAATGAACGGAATGAACATGAGCGAAATTCCGGTGATGGACCGTTGGAAATCGAGGATCAACCGGTTGTTCGTCGGATCGTCATCGCCCTGGTCGTCGATTTCAGCCGTTTCAATGTAAGGTTCCTGCTTACCCACGAAGATCAACGGCGTCGTGAGACCATTCGGGACATGAAGCATCTTCGGGGCGCTGATCACCTCCGAAGTCTCCATCGACTCAAGCAAGTTCAGCACGAAATTAAGTCTCGTCTCACCGAATGTGTCCATGGTGAAGCGAAGAGACTGTTTTCCTGTGTTGTCAAGAAGGAGTACGTCCTGCTCGGACTTCTCCGGGTTGACCGTGATCTTGCTGCGGAATGGATTGAGAATCAAATAGTCAAGACCCACCGACCGCAGATCGCTCAACGTTACCGAAACGATCCGTTGTTCGATCTCCAGCATGCGCGGCGGCTTATCGAAACTGTTGACGATATTGGAAACAAAGTCCAGCGCATCCCGGTCCGGTGTAATCAACACAATGGAGTTTGTGTTGTAATCCGGGAAGTACGACATTGAGAAGAGCTGTGTCAGATCCTGGCCGCCACCGCCCTGCTGAATGTTGAACAGCTCTCGGCTGGTTTCCTCATAGCCGGTTCCAAGGTCGACTTCCTGGCCCTCTTCATCGGTACCGAGGGTATCCAGTCCTTGAATATCGAGGAACATATTTCGGGTCGACTGCTGTTGGTTGTTGAAAATGAACCCGATAGCGTCCGAAATGTTCGTTACCGGAATGTGTTTGACGTAGAACGTCTCGATAAAGATGTCTTGCTGCGCCTCGCCGCGAAGGCTGGCGAGATAATCGTCCACTCGCTTCAAGTTGGAAGGGGTGTCGACGATATCGATTGCCCCCCGCTCTTCGTTGGGGAACATCCGGCGTCCTTTGAGCCGGGCTTCTTCCTGACCGGTCGGTCCGTAGAGCATGGCCTCGAGAACCTCAACGATCATCCGTGTCGTCTGAATACGGCGATCCAGGTCCTCTTCCCGCTGCCCGATATCGAACATGTCGGTCACGGGGAAGTGCTTGGCCTTCAGCTCATCTTCCTCGAGCTGCTGTTGGATTTGCTCATCCTCGAGAATTTGCTTTACGATCTCGATGTTCTCGGGATAGTCGATAACGATCAACGTGTTGTCGTCGCTGAGAAACAGTTTCCGGCCTGCGCCTGTCAAGCCGCCGTACTGGCCGACTTCCTGATACAAACGAAGTTCGATGATTTTGTAGAGATCATTTGCCACTTCCGGGTGTAAACGGAAGAGGGCGGTTTCGAGCGGTCGGTCTTCTTCAGCGATGGTGGGCATATGCTGCAGGAACTCCTCAACCTTCGCGAGGTTTTCCTGGGTGTCGGTAACCACAAGGCTCCGTGTACGCTCGTTCAGGAAGAGTTCTTTGCCCGGTACTTTCTTCGAACCGTCTTCTCCATAAAGAATCGTGCGAAGATCCCTGGTGGTGTCTTCCAGTGTCGAAGGATCTTCCAGGATGGCTTTCAGCGTTTTGTATTGGGTTTCAGTCAACGGGAAGGTGCGTGTTTTGTAAGCGCGTTTTACAATGATTGTGTCGGCTCGGCGCTCCCACGCGTATCCGTAGTGCTCTTCAATCAGGTTGAGAATTTCACGGATCGTTGTCTCTTTGTCGACCCGGAAACTCACTGTCCCCTCGACGCCTTCTCCGATCACCATTTTCAGACCACACAGATTCGACAAGGTGTTTAGGACATCGTCGATATCCGAATCGCCTTTTGTTTCGTAACCGGCTTTCAGGTCGAGTTTCGCCTCATATTCTTTTTCCTGAGCCGCGTGTGCCTCGGCTTCTTCTTTCGCTTTGAGGGCCTTTTGGTATTCCTCTTTTGCGGCTTCGATAGCGTTCTTGCTGGGTTCGTGATCCGGGTAAATCGCCAACGCCTCGCGCCAGGTTTCCACGGCGCGAATCACGTCGCCTTCCATGTAATGCTTGCTGCCTTCCTCGAACTTGTCGGAAGCGGATGCGCTCAAGGCTTTTCGCCGCTCGGTTTGCCTTGCCTGTTCTTGAGCCCGCTCTTGTTGAGACAAGGTGCTGCGGAGCTGCGCCGCCTCGTCCAACATCTTGGCGACCTCCGCATTGTCGGGCGCCAGCTGCATCGCCTCGCGCAAAACACGCTCGGCCTCAGCCGGCTGTTTCGAATCGAGGTAGATGCGCGCCTTCTGCAGCGCACGACCCAACGCGGTCTGTGTCTTCTCATCAAGGGCCGTCTCTCCTTCGCCGGCAGGCGGCTGGGGACCGGACGCCGCGACACGAACAGACGTGGAAGTCGCGACCGGCGTCACGTCGTGTCCCAAACGCTCCAAACGCCGTAAACGTAGACGAGCGCCTTGATGGTCGGGCGACGAACGAAGAGCCTTGTTGTATTGCTCAATGGCTCTTTGAATTTTACCTACTCGTTCTAGAGAACGAGCCTCTTTATACGCGTCGTCCGCATCACCGCTTGCGGTGATAATCGACATAACCAGACCGTCCGCCGGTCCGGCGAACGAAATGCCCGATACCGCCGAGCACACAAGAACGAACGCGAATGAACAAAAAAGTGGAACGATTCGAGGCCGATGACGCCCCCCGAGGCCGAAAGCTCTATCCATCGAGGCTACTCCTTCCGACTATGCGGAGCCCCACCCTTGGCGGGGTCGCACCAGTTCTAAGAAAAAAAATCCCTCTGATTATCATCGCATATAGGAATTGGGGCTGACACCCCACTCACGTACGACAGGCGCGTTTCATACTCTCAAGCCCAGCCCCCGGTGAATTGCCAAGGGAAAAAACATCGCTGGGTTGTCGACTGCGCGGGCTCAGAGAGTTGGGGATTCATCCCCCACAAGCCGGACTTCTCTGCCGTCATCTGCAAAAGTCCTACCTCTCTGGGATCTGGAACTGTGACGGTGCATACTCCGGCAGTTTTGACAATATAACAACGCGATTCTTCATGTCAACTTGCCCCAAGCGAAAACCACTCTCGTCTTTCCGCCTCGGACGAAGTCGTAATGAGACCTCTTCTCCGGTTTCTTTCTCTGTCATTTGCACGCGGTAGATCCCACCGGTGGGTCGAAATTCTACCAGATCATAGGCGCTGTCTAAAGGTGGCGGCGGTTCCAGACGCCGCAATGTATCCTCGAGCTGAGCCAACTGCGTCCGATCGGTATCCGACAGAACGGGCCCTAATCTCAGCGCCCTCGAAATATCTTCCACAACAGCCTTTTTTCTCTCGGGGTCGTAACTGGAATACTCACCCTGCTGAAATGCCTCTCGAATCGCGGCGAGCTCCTGACGGCCGGCTTCCATAACGCCGCCGAAATAGGTCGACAGGACTTCGATTTGGGCTGCAGTCAGCGTGTCGTTGTCGGGATACTGCTTGCCGAGTTCGACAAACGCTTCCACCAGTTGATGCGCACGGGCGAAATTCCCATTTTGAACTGCATCCGCAACATTCTGCCGCGCTTGCTGAGCAACCGAATCTAATGAGTCGGCCAGAGTGTTCTCTGCGCGCTGAAGCAGTGTATCCAGTTGATTTCGTGCCTGGGTGGACACAACACTCGCGTCCGGATCGACTTCTTTCACCTCCGACTGGACCTCACGCCCCTGCGCCAGGGCGAGTACAAGACTAAAGACATCCGTGGAGGCCTCCTGGAGAGCGTTGTTCAAGTTATTCGTGGCAGCGCTGACATTCTGTCCAAGCGTCTGACGCTTGAGGTTGGTCACCGTCTGCTCAACCTGAGATATCAGACCGGTAATCTGGTTCAATTTCGCCTGGCCCATCGCGTCGCCTTGCGGATCCACCCCCACAAGTCCCTTCAAATCAGCGAGGGCCGACTCGTACTGCTCGATTGCCCGATTGGGGGCTGTGCTCTCCTGGCTCCGTGCTTGCTCGATCTTTTGGTTGGCCTGCGCCAGAATATTATCTAGATCGCGGATCTTGACCTGTCGTTCAGCCAGTCGGATGTACTCCGACGGCGGTATCGGATACTCGATACGGGTCTCGGTCACGTCCATCCGAATCACGCGGTTGAACTGTTGCACGGCGAGTTCATACTTCCCGCTCTTATATAAGCTGACGGCGTTCTCGTAAAGCTGCTTGACTTCTTGCCGGAGTTTCAGTTGTTCCGCGGGCGTTCCAAAAGGGCTACGTTTTTGCTGATAAACCGAGAAAGGGCGTTTCGACTCAAGACTCTGAACCAGTTGTCCGACGTCGATCCCTTGTTGCCCTGCACCCCCCTGGCCGGTGCTGCGAATCCCTTCCTCGATGATATCTTCGACAGACTTCGCCAACGATTCCCGAAGTTGGAGATATCCCCATCCGGCTAGAGCGATGATCAAAACCAGTACCAAAATATCGCGGTACTTACCGATTAGCTCAACTATCTGGTCTTTGCTTATTGACGCAGCCACGCGTCTCTCCGTTCATCTAGTCGCCCGTGCCCGTACCATGTCTTCAGGCACCCGATTTCGGTCTACCTCGGCGAACGCATTATCGAGTGACGAACCCTGTTCACCTACCCCTTGTGCTTATCCCCTACATGCCTCCCGGCATCATGCCCATGCCTCCGTACATGCCCATACCCATACCGCCGTATCCTCCTCCGTAATATCCATAACCGCCCATCCCTTCCGGAAGCGGGGTATACGTCGGTGTCGCGGTCGGCTCGGGGGATCGCATCCCCTGCGCCAAAACATCCAGGATCTCCGCCTCGCTGCGTTTCCCAGAATAAAACGCCTCCGCGTCTTCTGCAGGGATTTCCTGGGTAACCACCTCGTCGAGCGATCGATCGAAGTAGCGCAGCCGGATGGTTTGGCAATTCTCGACTTTGGCCCGGTCCAATGCGGTGTAGACCTTTCGCAGTAGAGAAACCCGGTCTTCGTTCCGATCCACTTCATAGGTACCGACAACAGCGGTCACGGGGCCTTGCGGAGCCGATGGCGCACCGGTTTCTCCCGGTGCGGCTGCGCCGCCGGGCCGCTCAAGCTCGGCCAGGATCAACGTCAAGTCCGGGAACTTCTTCATATTCTCAACAAATGTCACCTCTTGCGGAGATGGCATCCGGAAGTTCTCGGCCTCAATCGTATACTCGATGCTTCCGTCGGCCGCCGTCAGAAAATTCGACAACACAACCCTCTGATCGTCAATATAGGGCGACAATCGAAGATTCGAGATGAACTCGTTCAGACGATTCTCATTGAGCGCCTTACCCTGTAAAGTCATTCGGTCGCTGGCGATATCCACAACGGTGAGCCAAACGTCGCCGGGTACCAGCGACAGAACTTCCAAGTATCGTTCCGTAATCAGACCACGCTTTTCTGCGACTTTGGAAAGTTTATCGAACCGATCGTTGTATTTATCCTGCACTTCGCGAATTTCCCTCAATTCCTGTTGGTTCGGGCCGACACCTGAAGGATCGACTACGTTCTGTATCCGCTGAAGCGCGCGTTTTTCGCGTTCGATGCATGTCTGCATTCCTGAGAATCCCGCAAACAGCAACGCGGCAAGAATCAGTCCGGTCAAACTGAGCATCGGCATTCGGCGCTCGAACTCGAGACGCTGCTTGGTGGAGTCCGGGGCCACGTTTGTATCGAGCGGCGCGAGTTTGGCGCATCGAATCGCCAGTCCCGCCACAATGCCTTCCCGCGCGAAATCTTCTTTATTCGGAATGTTCCATTCCAGCTGTTCCGACTGTGTGAAATCGGCCAATTGGACGGGAACGCCGAGACGGTCCTCCAAGAACTCGTCTGTGCCTTCCATTGCCGATGTTCCACCGCAGACAAACACACGCGTGAATGGGGAAGAATCGGGCTGAGACACAAAAAAGTCCAGCGAACGACGGATATCGCCCACAATCGCCTCGAATCCTTCTTCCAGGACGGTGGCGACATCGACCGCCGAGGGACCTTCTCCGCCTTCTTGATATTCAGAGGCCGGGCGAGTTTTGAGCTGCTCCGCTTCCATCCAGTCAAGGTCGAACCGTTTGGCAACCAAGTCTGTCAGAGTGTTCCCTGCGTTCGGAGCGCTCCGCATAAAACGCAACTGCCCCTCCTGCTCGACAACGATATCCGTTGAACTCGCTCCGATATTGATGATCGCCGTTACTTCTTCTTCGGCCGCTCCAATCGTGGCCATATAAGCGTTGAAAAGTGCCACGGGACCGACGTCCACAACATCGGTGCGCAGACCGCCCCCTGAGAGGCGAGATACGAGTTCTTCCGAGACGTCGCTACGCACCGCCAGCAACATGACTTCGACCTCGTCCGCTCCCTCCGGAGGGGGAATCAGATGATGGTCGAAATTGACTTGCTCGATGGGAAATGGAATCTGCTGACGCGCCTCGTAATTGATGATTCGTTTCAATTGACGGCCGGTTACCGCCGGAACTTTTACATTTCGACTAAAGGCCGAACGGCCGCCGAGAGCCACAGCCGCTCGCCGGCCGCCTCCCGAAAGACTTTTTCGCCCGGATTTGATGATCTCGACGACCCGCTGGTTGTACTCTTCTGAAGATGTCTTCGACGGTAACCCAACGGGTTGCGAAAGTGCACCCGTAACAACGGCACCTTTGCGGGTTCGCTTTATAGCGACCATTTTGACAGCATGTTGCCCTATATCTACTGCGAGCTGAGGTCCTTTGGCCATAACTGTCCTTTCCGGCAACGCACTTGCACGGGAGCGGGATTCTAGCAAGTCTCCTAAAACGACGGAAGGGAATCACAAACCCTCTACGCGACGTATCCCCGCCGGAGGGGATCCAATTTCAAACTGAGGGATACTTATGAATACCTCCGCGCCGTGGACAAGACTACTCCTCAAAGCAAGCATTTTGACAAGGATACCTGAAACACTCCTCTAACCGGTAGGCAAGCCCATGTTCTGCGAATCGCGTCAACTTCCTCCGGCGCCCTCTGTTCCTTCCCGAGCGGATACACTTCTCAGCCGTCCGATCTGAACGGAACACGTACTCACTCCGTCGGTGAAATCTTCCGAATCGCCTAATACATCGTCAAATCGATAAAAGACGCCCGTAGTCGGGTCTTTCCCATCTCGGTCCAAAAAGATGCGTAAACTCGTTTCGGCCGTAGACTTCAAAGCACGGAAACGCATCGAGGCCAGCACACCTTCCGACCGCAACGGTCGTCGGTAGCCCCGCATTCGATAATCGACCAATCCGCGCTCTGGGTCGATCTCGTTCTTGATAAAGTAGTCGAATGGGAAAGCATCCCGGTAAGAACCGTCGTGAACATTCACCCCCCGTGTGATCGCGTTCTCCTTATCGTAATCGATCAGTTCCAGAACGCGGGGATTATAGGCGACAAGCAAACTGATTTGATCGAAACGAACGTGGTTTGGATTGTCCAGTCTGACATAGACGTCAAACTCCTCACCGACCACGATGCGCCGCCTTTCCGGAACAAGAGCCAAGTGAGTGCTGAAGAACTCGCCTGGTCGCTCTTTTTCGGTAAGGCTGCGAACCCGCTCCTTCTCGGGCTTCTCCGCGAGAATGGTAACACCTCGGTCGATGGTCCCGTCATCGGGGCGCAGGGGAAGTCCAAGTACATCTTTCTCGCCCTTCAACAATCCTGTGCCGAGGCTAGTTGACGCCGTTTCCGCCTCACCTTTCTTCTCGCCAAACTGGAACGAAAGAAAAGTCCGTCGGGTCGGTTGAATGGCCTCAAAATAGACACTCGCCACCCGCCCCTGCGCTGTAACGGTTTCGTCATCCAGCTCAAACATGTAGACCAACAAACCATCCTCGTTATCTACAACGTTCTCGTACAGAGTGATTCGCTCATCGAATACCTCACGGATGTAAGGCTTCTTTTCCTTCTCCATGCCGGGAACCATGCCTTTTTCCACGGGCGCCCGTGTGACCTCATCAATTAGTGACGCTGCGACACGAGGTTCCGATCCTTCCTCGGCGGGTCCGGTAACCGGACGCAGGAAAACCGGATCGTAATGAATCACAGCGGCAAGTTTACTGAACCCGGTCTTCTTCGGATTGAATAGATTAATGTCGACTGAGAAGACGTCGCCGAGAATAATCTGGTCTGCATTGACATCCAAATAGAACGTCGGCCACTGAACGAGAGGCTTGGTCTCTTCCTGTTTGGGCTGTCCGCGCCGTCCTGCTGCCGAAGGCGCATTGGGAGAACCGGGCGATTTCGTAGGCTTTGCGACCTCGACAGAGGTCTCCGCGCTCTGGCTTCCTCCGCCGGGGGCTGCGCTTCTCGTCCGAGCGGGCCGGGCTCGGGGGGCTGTGGTCTCCGGCGTTTCACGAGAATCGGGGGCAGGTGCCTGTAGCCGGGGATCCGTGGGGGCATTCCTCTGATAGCGATCCTGGCGGCTGCTGCGTCCGTAATCCCGGGTGCGGCTGCTGCCGCGGCTGCTATAGCCACGTCGGTCCTCCGTTCCATAGCCGGATCGCCCCGAGTATCGCGAACTGCGAGGATCCATGCGCTGATTCCGCGCATTGGAAGGGCTGTACGAATTCCGCGACATGCTTTGTGTAGATCCATACGATCGGCTGCGCATGCTGCCGGCGCCCCGATCATACCGCGAGCTGCTGCGGCTGCGAGAACTGAATCCACCTCGATCAAAGGAACTGCGTGAGTATTGGGCGAATACGTCTCCAGCGAAGAACACCATCGTCAGAACAATGCCCGTGAACACGGTACAGCCTGAAAATCTGGATCGAGTCACTTTGGTATGTCTCATAGTGCCGTCCTTTCCGAGCAGACTCATTTTCCCAGGATACGATGCATCCCACGGACAGCTAACTCCTTACTCGGGCAGGTCGTAACGCCACACGCCCTTTCCTGACGGCCCGCTAAGGATCATATCTACTAGGTGCGATAATACTTCAGGCGGCTTTGAATTGTCGATAAATGATTCGTCTGCTCTGAATCGTCTCCAGTATAGCTTCTAGCTTAACCTATTCTTAGTTGAAAGTAGCCTTCATAGCACGCCGCCGTCAAGAAGAGAGGCATACTTCCGATTCGCAGGACGAATCGTCCGTCAGCGCTTCCGTGGTCGTTTTTCACGAATGCGTATCTCATGCAGCTTATACTTCTCGATTTTTCGGTCCAGTGTGGGACGTGAGATCTTCAGGATATTGGCGGCCTGACTCTTGTTGAAACGCGTAAACTCCAGAATTCTGAGAATATGCCGCTTTTCCGCTTCATCCAAGGTCAAAATCTCAAGCACTTCGTCCGCCTTTGTTTCAACCTCTTCGGAGCTGCGCGAAGAATCGGACAGATGAATGTCGAGCGGAATATGTTCCAGCCAAATCAAATCGCTGTCGTCATTCATCAGGACAGCGCATTTGATCACATGATGCAGCTCGCGCACGTTGCCGGGCCAATCATGACGCAAAAGGAACTGGAGGGCCGCGTCCGATAGCCCCTTGATCTGTTTGTGATATTGCTGGTTATAGAGATTCAAGAAATACTCGGATAGAGCCGGGATGTCTTCTTTCCGGTCCCGAAGAGGAGGAAGGTCCAGATGGACTTCCTTGAGACGGTAATAAAGATCCTGCAAAAACTCCCCCGTTTGCGCCTTGCGCATCAGGGGCTCGCTGGCAGCGGCAATCAACCGGACATCGAGTGGAATCGATTCCCCGCTTCCGAGTCGCTCGACCATGTTCTCTTCCAGGGCCCGGAGTAACTTGGCCTGGCTCGCGGGAGGCATCTCTCCGATTTCGTCCAACAGCAATGTCCCGCTGGCGGCATGCTCAAATCGTCCCCGCCGTCGATAAACCGCCCCGGTAAAGGCCCCTTTCTCGTGACCGAATAACTCCATCTCCAGCAGGTCGCCGGGAAGCGCCGCACAATTGATCACAACAAACTTGCCTTCCCGGCCGCTGGCTGTATGAATCGCCTGGGCCAGCAACTCTTTGCCGGTCCCCGTCTCGCCGGTTAACAGGATCAACGTGTCCGTTGCAGCCACGCGCTGAGCGGTCTGAATGATCCGCTCCATTTTGGAGCTTCGATACACAATATTGGAAAACGTCACTCTTTTGCGAGTCATGGATAGGATACCGCTCCCTCCTGTCGATTAGGCACCATTCTAGAAAACATGGAGGGTGATTGTCAAGAAATATTACATTATTAACTAACCCTAATATATCACGTCTCATACACACCGGAAACAGCCGGAAGAGAAATCGCGCTTGTTGGAAAAGATCCGAATCGCCGAGAGTCAACTTTCGCGAAATCCCGATTTCTCCATTCATTCCTCAACAAGGAGAGACAGAGAACACGCTGTCAACAGATCTGGCAAAAATGCTTGGATATTTACAAATAGTCAAGACAAGACCCGACGAGACGGATAAGGTTTGAGAGACGCTTCGACTCACCGCTCTTGAGTCAGAGGGTCGCATCCGGCGCAACAAAATCGCAGATCCTGACCTGAAGCAGCCATGTCATGTCTATTCAGTTGGATTGACAGGATCGGCTTTCGACTGTTTGCGCCGCCAGGCCATCACAACAAGCGCCCCGATAAACAGAAGTAAAGCGATGAACTGCGACGTAGATAGGAGTCCCATGAACTCTCCGCGGGGGTCCCCTCGGGTAAACTCCACCAGGAATCGTCCCGTGGCGTAAACCAGAACATAAGCCAACAAGAGTTCGCCTCTCCGGTATCCGCGCTTCCTCAAATACAGAAGAAGACCGAAGTTCAGCCATCCCAGGGCCGAAGAGTAGAGTTGACTGGGATGGACCGGGAGCGAATGGGTAGCTTCCATGCTGATCCACCCCTCCGACAGGTGCTCCAGATACGCTGGAGTTCCGTCAATCATCCCGCTGCTGGGATCGATGGTCCGGGGAAAACAGACTCCCCAAGGAAGCGAGGTAACGGCACCATAACAACAGCCGAACAGGGTACAGCCAATCCGACCGATGCCTTGCGCCATCGCCAGATAAGGAGCAATCAGATCCCCAATCTTCCAGATATCCTCTCCTTGGCGACGGATCATATAGACAACGCTCGCAAATCCGGCCAGAAATCCGCCGTAGAAAACATACCCTTCGCGGGAAAAAACAATCTCGATGGGATGCTGAAAGTAGTAATCAAGATTGAGGACAACGTGGAGAAGCCGAGAACCCACCAGCCCGGCGATCATTCCCCACACCATGAGATCCTGCAGAAAATCGACCGAAACCCCCTCTTTCCGACCGCGCCTCACGATCAACAGGCCCGCTGTAGCGAAAGCGACAGCAACCATTAGCCCGTAGGTGGTAAGCCGAAAACCGTCGATGCGAATCAATGTTGGATGCATTCAGGAGCCCTCCGTACGACGGCACACATTCTACCTCATCGACTGCCATTAAGAGTAGTGAGGGACTCACACGGGTTCATTCGTACGAGCGGATTCCTCGCTCTCCATCGCCTCGTGAGCATCCGCGCCATGGTGAGAGAGAAGAAGGAACAGCACAACTCCACAACAAAGCGCGCTGTCCGCAACGTTGAATGTCGGCCAATGATGTTGCCCGATGTAGAAATCCAGAAAATCCACCACGTAGCCGTCGGTCAAACGGCTCCAGACGTTTCCGAGCGCTCCTCCGATGATCATGCCGCACGCCAGTCCAACCGATATCAGTCCGGCACGCCAGACATGCCACCCGAGCGCCACACCGAGAAAAACAAACGCTATAGGTGAAAGAATCGAAAAGAGCTCGCCGTACCCTTGAAACATACCAAAAGCGATGCCGGTGTTCTCGACATAAGCGAGCATGAAAAAGCCGGGGATGACATGAATCGGATCTCCCGGCAGAGCGGTTCGTGCCCACGCTTTGGTGATTGTGTCCAGGCACACCACAAGAATCAGAATCGCTGCTAACGACGCGAGAGCTCGAAATCGCCGGTTAACGGCTTTGAGGGGCCGTCTCGAGCTGTCTCCGGCATTCGATGCAGTATTGGGCGAATGGTTTGGCGAGCAACCGTTTCTTGGGGATCTCTCCGCCGCACTTTTCACAGATTCCATACTTCTCCGCGTCGATTCGTGTGAGAGCATCATCGATCCATTGAAGAACGTCGCCTTCCTGGGCCAGAAAGGTCAGATTCTTCTCGAGTTCTTCTTCATCGCTCCCGTTTTCGGCCATATGAATTCCATAACCTGAGGAATCGCGTGCCGACCCATTACGATAATTCTCCTGGATATGGGCGATTTCTCCCAAGACCTCTTCCCGCTTCCGCGCGAGAATCTTTCGAAACCGTTCCAGATCACGCTTTCTCATCGAACCTCCGACCGAAGCGTCAAATGCCTGCTTCGGAGAATCAACAACGTTCTGACCGTTTTGCAAAACGGAAGATAGGAGTATAGCCGTGCCCAAAAGGGCAGGCAAGCAAGGAGACAACTTGTTGTAAATGGCCTGAAGGGTTGTCAGATGTCGACTCTTACGCCTTTACCGGCGGAGCAACGGTGCCACGCGGCATTGTTTACTGTTCCTCATGGTACACGATCTTATCCTCGGTCGTACACCAATGTCATTAAGTTAAGTTTCAGAGAAGGAGCGAGGGGAGGGCGAACCTCCTGGTGAGCCGCATTTTTCTTCATTTCGGCTCGGCGGGAGCCTCGCCCTCCCAGTAAACGGCTTCGCCCTTTGCTAACTTAATGACATTGGGTCGTACACTCCCTTTCTCGACGTGGCAGAGGTTTCCATCCTATGATGTCCACGAACAAAACGGACCACAGAATCAACCCCCAGATGAACGTCGCATTCACCAAGATCCACCACGCCCACTCAGCTTGAGTCAAGCGATGCAGCCGTCCGCCCCAATCGAACACAGCGAATCCGAGAACCGATAGTAGTGGAACACCGTACAAGAGGGTTCTCCGTTTCCCATATTCAAACCATCGTTTCAACAGAAGCCCGGCGCCCCACACCGCGTATGTGTATTCCGTAACCCGCGAAAGCGGGGAGAACAAAGCTAAAGTCATAGCAACAAGGACAAACGAAACAAGCAACGATTCGCAATCTTCGTCCCCCCACGAGGGAGAGTGCGAGTAATTTGCTGTTGAACGGTTGGGTGGGTTAGCGACAGAACCGCCACCGATAGCTGGATCGACTTTCGAGGAGCGTACCCCCCCGGAACCCCGCCATGCTCCAAACAGAACTCCCCCAAACGCCACCACACCGATAAGTGAAGCCATCATGACGGCCCCTTGGATTTCCTCATATCCTTCCGGCGTAATCCAGCGTTCCCGCTGCTCTGTGAACGCGCGGGACAGCACGCCGTTCACACACTGATTCGAAAGCAACGTCGATCCCAGACGCACATGCGGCAACACCCAACGAAACAACCGCACATTGTGCTCGATACCGACACAAAGCAGCATCAGAAAAACGATGACGGAAACCGCTGCCGCGCGCCACTGTCTGCGCACCAAAAGAAAGGGAACAAACACAGCCGGTCCGAGTTTCAGCGCCATGGCGAACCCAAGGGAAACGCCCGCCAAAAGATCCCGGTGTTTCATCAACGCCCACAGACACAAGGCCAACAAGAAGAATATCCACGGAACGACCTGCCCGTGTTGAACAGCGATTTGAAAAGGCAGCCATATCAAGGAGAAGACAATAAAACACACGGTCCAAATCCAGGATCGGAATCTCGTTAGTCGTACGCATCGAATAAACAGGTAGACTCCACCGGCGTACGCGCCGATACAGGATAAATTCCAGATCAGTTCCGCCGAGGAATAGTGCAAGTAGGTTAAGGGAATCAGTAAATAAGCAAGCAGCGCGGGATAGAGGTAGACGTTTTCCGGCTTGGCGTGCGGACCGTCTTCGGGTTTCCAGATATTGCGCAGAACATTCGGTTCGAGCAACGCGTAGGGGCCGGTGTTGTGCATAGGATAGCCCCAGCGTGCGGCGAGAGCGGCGGAATAGTAGCAGGCGAAATCGACCTCGTTTTTGTGCAGGTTGACAAGAAAGGCCCGGTCCAGAAAACCACAGTTCGCCAGCGATCCGCGTCCCATGAAGCCGTGGACCCACGGTGTCCCGAAAACGGCCCAGTAGAGCGCGACGGTAAGAACCCCGATCAAAGCGGATCGAACGAGCGGACTCTGCTTCGTCATCTGAGACCACTTTCTCCTGCACGGGACGTCACATACCTGTCGATGGAGGCAGCGGTTTCATCATACACGATCCTTCAATGCTTGCCTTTGCCTGGACGAACCCGAGTGACCGGCACTATCCGCGCATTCACCATTCTGACATCGTCGGTGCCTGACAAAGCGCCAATCTCGCACAACTTGTGCGAGAAACAGGCAAATAATCCAGATCTTGCCAAACAAGCAGCATTCCCAGAGAATTGCGAAGAATCGGCGGGTTGAACGAACCTCGAGGACATTGGCTATGGCAGACGAACCGGTCCCAACACCCCCTGAAGGACGATTTCTGATCTATCAGGACGGTGAGCGGACCGTCCTGGTACGGATTGACAGGCACCGACCCGCGCGCCCCTATTGAATAAACCCCGCCATTTTGAGCTTTTCGAGGACGTCCACCGCCTCGTCTTCGGGCATCTGCTCGATTGCCTCGCGGAGCGCCTCCGCAGCAGCCTCTCCTTCGAGCTCCAGCGCCGAACGCACAGAGACGGGCAAGGTAGCAATGATCTCGATCCGGGAAGGTTGATTAATCAGCTCGAGAATTCGGTTGATGAGTACCGTCGCATTGGGGTCCGCTTGGTCGGTGAGCACTTCCGGATCGTGCTCGCCGGCCCAAATTCGATGTACCGGCTGGGTGAGCGGCCATCCGAGTTCCTCGAGCTTCACGAGCCCCTCTTCGACACGCTGCTTGACGGAAGGATCCGCATCCCCCTTCGCAACCTCTGCGATGATCCGGAACAACGGGTCGAAGACGCGTAGGACCTCCTCCATGTCGGGTCCCTGACTCACTTGAATGATCCCCGCCTCGGAGAGTTGCTGGAGGATATCGCGTGCCTGTTCCTCCGGCATTTTCGCGAGCGCCTCATTCATCGCCGGTACCATCTCTTCTTGTTCGAGTTCGAGCGCAGCGCGCACATCGGCCGGCATTGCGGCCAAAACCTCTTGTCGGTCCGGTTGGTCTCCTTCGAGCATGATTTCTCCTTTCGAGTGCGGTTGACAAAGCAGGTGAGTGGTTTGGGATTTGGCGTTGAGGCCCCAACGACAGAGACAAAAGAGATACACAGATACGGAGTTGCGGGTTGATTGCCGACGGGACAATACTCCTGCTTCTCTTTCACCCTAACAAGAATCGAGTCAATGACAAAGAGTGCGACGAGGAAGAGCCTATTTGAGCTGGCGGGATAAATCCACCATCTCCAGAGCGGCCAGGGCGGCATCCCACCCCTTGTTGCCAACCTTTGAGCCGGCCCGCTCGATCGCCTGCTCAATGGTCTCCGTGGTGATAATGCCATTGATGACCGGAACACCGGTTTCGAGAGTGATTTGTGCGACCCCTTTCGCGGATTCAGCGGCAACATAGTCGAAATGCGCCGTCGCTCCACGGATCACCGTCCCCAACGCGATCAACGCGTCAAATCCGCCATGCTCGATCAGCTTCTTCACCATCAAAGGGATTTCCAATGCCCCTGGAACCCGAGCAATGGTGATGTCGGAGTCATCAACGCCGTGACGATGTAAACCATCCAGGCAACCATCCAACAGCCGTTCCGAGATAAAACTGTTAAATCGAGATACAATAATCCCGAATTTTCTTCCTTTGCCGTCGATTTTTCCTTCCAGTACAGTGGCCATTCTCTACCCCCTGCGGCGTCGTTGATTCTCAGCTTTCGCTTATTTCCGGTGTGAGTTCGATATCGCCAAGCAGATGTCCCATCCGCTCTTTTTTGGTTTGCAGGTAACGAATATTATGGACCGTGCATCCCACGTCGATCGGCACGCGTTCGACCACCTCGAGGCCGTATCCTTCAAGACCAATGTACTTCTTCGGATTATTGGTCATAATGCGCAATTTTTTGATTCCCAAGTCCGCGAGGATCTGGGAGCCGATCCCATAATCGCGCTGATCTTCCTTGAATCCGAGCATCAGGTTCGCCTCGACCGTATCATACCCCTGGTCCTGCAACACATACGCCCGCAGTTTGTTCCGGAGCCCGATTCCGCGGCCTTCCTGGGGCATATAGAGAAGCACACCGCGGCCCTCTTTTTCGATGATTTGCAGCGCGTGGATCAACTGACGGTGGCAATCGCATCGCAACGAGCCCAAAATATCCCCTGTAAGGCATTTCGAATGCACGCGAGCGAGCACCGGTTCTTCCGTGGTCACATCGCCCTTCACCAGCGCCAGGTAATCCTTGTTGTCCAGGGCACAGGAGTACAAATGCAAGTCGAAATCGCCGTATTCCGTGGGGAGGTGCGTAACGACCTCCTTCTTAACGAATTTCTCGGTTCGATGCCGGTGCTCAATCAGGCTCGGCACCGTGATGATTCCCAGATCGTACTTTTGTGCGAGCTGCTTCAACGCGGGCAGGCGGGCGACATTTCCGTCCTCATCGAGAATCTCACAGAGAACGCCGACGGGCGGCAGTCCCGCCAGTCGCAACAGATCAACCACAGCCTCCGTATGCCCCCATCGTCTCAGCACACCGCCATCCGCCGCACAAAGCGGCGTGATGTGGCCCGGCCGACCGAGATCGTCGGGAACCGTCTTTGGATCGGCAAGAGCCCGGATTGTGATCGCCCGGTCACTCGCAGAAATGCCCGTGGTGGTGCCTTTCAAAGCATCAACACTCACATGATACGCGGTGCCGTGAACCGCTGTGTTGTCTGTGACCATCGGCGGCAGATTGAGTTCTTCCAGACGATCCTTTGTCATCGAAACACAAAGCAGTCCACGCGCCTCCCGGGTGATAAAATTGACTGTCTCCGGCGTGATCAACGAAGCGGCGGCAATCATGTCGCCTTCGTTCTCTCGCCTTTCGTCGTCGACAACAACCAGAATCTTCCCGGCTTGCAGCTGTTTCACCGCCTCGGGAATTGAGATAAAAGCGTTTCGGTTATCAGACATTTCTCTGCTGGTTCCCCCATTTAGCCCAAAATGTCGGCAAACTATAAGTATATCCGTGCTTTGGACTATTTCCTATGGATCTGTGAACACATGACCAGAGACGAGTCGAATAAGAGAGTGTCGGTCCGGATAGACTCGCCCCTCAGACGCGGCTGCCGACAGAGAGAAACAGCCCGACGATTTTGGCGAGAACGGCGAGGACAATAGTGACGAAAAAGTACAGGAGAATTCCGCCAAGAGCGGTGAGACCGATCATGAAGAGAAGAAAAACGCTGAACGCGACTTTCGCAATGCGGTCGATCTGTTCGGGAGAGACTTGAACCTCCGCCCAGTCGAATTGGCCACTGGATCGCCACTGCCACTTCTCGCCCTCGCGCAAGTGCTCGGGAACCTCTCGATCGCTTACGACATGTGCACGTGTTTCGGCGTTCATCGGGCTCTCACCTCGCTGAGGAAATCCTATCGATTCAACGCATAAGAATACCAATGTACGATTTAAAGCGGTAGGTGGCACGCTCAGCCCCTCCGGCCCGGTGAGAAGAATAGCGAGCCCAAGCCCGCGATTAGTGCGAAGACAATCCCAACAGCGATCAGCAACCACACTCCCACAAGAGCCACCGCCGCAACAGCAAGAAACACGAACGTCCCTATTACGGCCTTCACAAAACCAGCGATACCGCCGGACCGGCCGGCGTCGGAGGAAGTCCACTCGTAATGGCGGACAATCACACGCGGCTGGGAATCGCCGGTCATGCGGCTCTCATCTCGTTCATCCCGAAGACGTGTCGGCACATCCTCGTCCGGAACGATGAGAGGGTCTTCTTTGTGGTCGCGATCGTCAGCAGTCATGTTTTGTCGCCCTATCTTCTTCAATACGATCAATCTTTGCGATTATTCCTAATCCGTAGCTTAACAGTCCGAGTGGGATGGACGAAGCGCATGGTGCTGGGAATCTGTTGGTGGGGGCCGGCTCTTGCTCCTCGGTCGTTGGTCTATGCTTGATCTGATGGATTCGACTGATGAGTCCAACCTTGGTGTTCGCACCGGGTACCCCCGTATCCCAATGTCATTAAGTTAAGTTTGAGAGAAGGAGCGAGGGGAGGGCGAACCTCCTGGTGAGCCGCATTTTTCTTCATTTCGGCTCGGCGGGAGCCTCGCCCTCCCAGTAAACGGCTTCGCCCTTTCCTAACTTAATGACATTGACCCCCGTATCCCCCCCGAAAAAAAACTCTTGACTCCCCTTGTTGAGTAATCCATAATGATTACTGAACAAGTGTTCACTAATGCGATTGCGGAACTCAGGAGGCGATATCATGGCGGAGATGGACAGTCTGCACTTCTTCGGTCTGGACAGCCGGCAAATTGAAGTTCTCGAAAAGTCGTATGGCAAAGAGCTCCTTCCTCTCCAGGAACGAGCACTGAAAGAGGGGCTGTTGCTTGACGGGGAAGGGTTGGTCGTTACCGCACCGACTTCCTCCGGCAAAACACTCCTCGCGGAGCTGGCGTTTCTCGCCGAGGCAAAAAACGATCGGCCCGTTGTACTCCTTGTACCGTCCAAAGCTCTTGCTACCGAGAGGTTCACCGACCTCAAAAGGCGATACGAACCGATCGGCTACCGAATCTGCCTCTCCACACGCGACCACAACACCGACGACCACATCATTGCCCAGGGCAGGTATCATCTGGCGATTCTGGTGTACGAGAAGATGCGGGTCCTTCTTCAGCGATATCCGGGCATGACGTCGGCGGTCAGGCTGGTTGTCGTCGATGAGCTTCAACACATATCGGATCTCGAACGGGGACCTGCGCTCGAACTGATGCTGACACGGTTACGGCGACAGGGCGGTGTTCGCTTTCTCGGGTTGTCGGCGGTGTCCGAATCCGCGCGCTTTGCCCGCTGGCTCGGATGCCGGACTTTGGTTCACGATCTCCGGCCGGTGGAACTGCGGCAGGGCGTGTTGTGCGGCTCGCATTTCTTCTACCGCGAGCACAATTCCGGCATCGAGGGGGAAGAGACCTTTCCTCTTCCTGAGACCTCGGATGAAACCGAACTAATCCTTGAAGCCGCAAAATACTTCGCGAAGCAGGAAGAAACCAGTATTGTCTTTCTCCCGTGTCGCGCGGCCTGCTATGAGGCGGCACGGAGACTCGCTCGCTCGCGTCGGGGATGGTCGGCACAGACCATTCCAGACAACCTGCTCAGTTTGCCGAAGGGGAGAATCAAAGATTTGTTGTGCGAGTTGATCCCATTCGGTGTGGCGGTTCATACATCGGATCTTTCCCCCGAAGAACGATCTGTAGTCGAGGGGCTGGCACGGTTGAAAAAGCTGAAGATCGTGTGTGCCACATCCACCCTCGCGGAAGGGGTCAACCTCCCCGCTCACAACGTTCTCACATGCCGATGCGCCTATCGTTCTCCCGCGCCGGGTATGCAACCCGAGATCTGCCGACTCGACGCAGAGCGTTTTCTAAATATGATCGGTCGAGCGGGACGCTTGGGATTTGCTCCGATGGGTCGCGGCATGGTCGTGACCACACTCGAAGGAGACGTGGACGGATTGCGGGACCGCTATCTCAATCGGCCTGCGTTCCACCCGGTGTCTGCGATTCCTCGCCATTCAATCGGAAACGTCATTCTGGATGGGCTCGCCTCCGGGGATGCTTCCACAAGAGAGGAACTGGTCTCCTGGCTCTCGGACACCTATGCGGGAACCGACGAAGGGTGGCCGGAAGGAATCCCGTACGAGGTCACGAAAGCAATCGACGATTTGGCGCGCGAAGGACATCTTGTTGAGACGCAGGGGCGGCTGACTCCATCGAACATCGCCGGGACAGCCGCTCGCTTCGGCGTCGCACTGCAAACGGTTCGAGTATTGTTTCGAGAGCTGGAAGAGAGCGTGGATCTTGGGCTGGATCTCCAGCGATTCTTATTTTCACTCTCAAGCACCGAAGAAATCAAATCCGTTTTCGTTCCGGTACAACGACGGGAATGGGTGGAACAGCTGTGGTCCCGGGCTCTGTGGCCGGAACATCCCCCGTGCCGGTTGTCGGATGGGTTTCAAGATTCACGAGAACGTGAACGAGCCGCCAAGAAGGCATTGATATTGGCTGCATGGTGTGGCGGTCAACGTATATCCGCTATCGAGGATCGATTCACCCTTCTTGGAGGAAGCATACGCAGCCTGGCGGATCAGGCCGTCTGGCTGATCGAGCTGTCGTTGGAATTGGCGAGCGGGCTGCCGACACATATCCGCGAATGGCTGGACGGGCTGAGGTGTCGAATGTCGATGGGGCTGCCGAAAGAAGCTCTGGGCTGGACATCGGTCGTCGCGGGAGGATTTCCCAGAGAATACGCCTTGGATCTCCTCGAGATCGGTGCAGGATGTCCTGAAGACGTGGCGGAACTTCCCTACGATCTGCTCGAAAACACCATCCCGGAGACATGGCGCATCCAGCTGCCGTGTCAACCCACGGGATCCGAGTCCACTACTCAATCCGCCAATCATTCCGACCTGCACCTCACAATCGATCTTGCACATCCCGACAGAGTCGTTCTCAATGGAACGGCCATACCGGTCTCACAGAAGCAGTTTCAGCTCCTGGCGTTCATGGCTTCCAAACCGGGCACGTGCTTTTCGTATGACCTGCTTCTGGATCGTGTGTGGGAGGGAGTAATTGTCGAACAGTCACAGATTCCTAAACTTAAGAGTCTGATCTGTAAACGTGCCCGGAGCGGAATCGGTCCCTTGGGCGGAAAGATTCTGCGCACCATTCCCGGACGCGGCCTTGTATTGGAAGCCAAGACCGAATTGGTCTCCCATTCAGCAGAGTAAGCGGTCGCGTCCGAGTTTATCTCGGACGGGCTACTGGAAAATCCTCGCGTTCGTGGAGATGATGTCGCCTTTCGAATTCAGCCCGTTGCTGACTGCGAAAAAGACGCCTCCATCGCGGTTCGGACCTGCTGTTGCGGGGTTCTTGATGGTCTGGAGACCGACCGTCCAATTGGTCCACGGCCAGTCAAGTTCTCTGTCGGGTCCCCAGGAACACATCACATAATCCACCCCTGCGGAGCGATACTCCTGGATCCGGGCTTGTCCGTCGGGAGCGGTCGGATCGAGACCGCGCCGTAACGCGGCGCCGTACTCGCAGTAAAGGGCGCCGCTTGTGTCCGCCCGGGAGGCGAAAATGTCATGGCATGAATCGATGCTCGAAAGATAAGAAACGGGCGTCGTCAACGCAACGTAGCTTTTTCCGTCTTCCACCTCACCGCCCAAGTCGATGGGCGCCCACCCACCGTTATCGACGGCATACGATCCAATGGCTGTTTGAACCGTCTTCAGCTGACCGTAGGTGTGCGCAAGTTTGGCTCTCACCTGCGCGTTCAGAAAATTGGGCACGGCAATTGCCGCAAGAATACCGATAATAGCAACAACGATGAGCAGCTCGATCAGGGTAAAACCCCTGGAATCGGTACTTCGATGAAATCCAACCACTGTAGGTCCTCCTTACATAGTGATTCCGAAATGACTCGTGTGCGTCACAAAAGAAAAGACCGTTCCGATCCTTCTCGAAGCGACACATGATACCCGCTGACCGAGTGGCGTTCCGTTTCTGTCCACTGACAATAAGGTACAAAGACTCTGCCAATCGACAAACTAAAGAGGTTGGCGGTGCAGATCGTTACGCCTGACCGGCGGGCTCCTGTGCGGCTTTCTGAGAGGTCAGGTAGCGATTCTTGTACTTCTTCTTGAAGCGCTCGACACGACCCGCCGTGTCGACGAACTTCTGTTTGCCGGTATAAAACGGATGACAGTTCGAGCAGATTTCGACGCGAAGGCTCTTCGACGTAGATCCGACCTCGAAAGTATTTCCACAAGCGCACGTCACAGTCGCGATATGGTATTCGGGGTGAATTCCCTGCTTCATTTCCTTCTTCTCCTTATGAGATGGAGCGGCTTTCAGGCAACGGTCTGTTTCTAGACCGCATCGACACTGAATAGCCCGGTGTCTTGCGGATATTTCTGAACATCCACAGCGTCAGAAATCCGATAGCCACGCAGACCGAGGTTCATAAAGATCGGCCGAACCGTAGGCGCAGCTTGTAATAGTATCCGCCAGCACGAGGCTCAGTCAACGGTGGACAGGCTCTCTGGACCGAAACGCCCCTTTGCCGGGAGAGACCCGCGGAACAAGAGAGATGCTTTCGTTAGCAGATCGAAATAAACTCTTAACATCCCTTTTGTGATCCTTTCGCCTTTCCCAAACACCCTCTGTCAATAATCCTGCACTGACCAAAACCGTGTCTTTGAAGGAGATTCGGCGGATCAAGGGAGGTGATCGAGATCTATTGGAAGGTAGATCATGAAGTCTTCTTGATGTTTGTTTCGAATAATCGAGTATCAAAAACCATTCCTTGGAGGGAATAATCACAATGTTAAGAATGTACAGCAGATGTGTTGTCTCGGTGTTTGTATTGACAGTGGCTTTTTCGGCCGGTTCCGTTTCGGCCCAGCAGGTCCTATTCTCTGAAGATTTTCAGAGTTATGAAATCGGCGCACGGCCGGATGGCTGGGAGTATGTTGCCGGCTGGTTCCACACGCTCGAACCGCAGCCGACGGGCGACAGCGTTCATGATTACGGTATCCCGGAGAGTGCGGATTGGGCCGCTACGGGGAACCCGGAGTGCGACTGGCGAATCACCACAATCAAACGGTTCACCATGTACGACAAGACCCGCGGAAGCGACGGTGTGCGTGCTTTCTGGAATTCCTTTGTGGTTGATGCTGAAGGGAACCCAATTCCAGATGCGCCGATTTCCGGTTCCATGCCGAAATGCGACCAGCTCCAGTGGGAATCGCCCGGTGAAGGGGCTGCGGTGAGCCGAAACCGCTCGGGTGGATCGACTGCGCCTTGGGTCGAGCAGCCGTTCCCCGATTTCGGGTGCGCAGACCCCAGTACAGGCGAAATCGATCCCGATGCAAAGGTGTTGATCTGCGACAGCGATGAGTACGGCGGAATCAACATGAATTCTGCGATCATGACCCCGGCGATCGACCTGCAGGGCGCCAACTGGGTTCGCATTGAATTCAAATACATGACGGAACAGAATCAGGACGAAGATAAATTGTGCGTATTCCGGATCGATAACGGTCCCTGGCAACGCGTGGAACGCCAAAGCATGCACCGCCACGGTGACGACTACGCCTATTTCGGTGACATCTCGGTTGTAGAAAACACCGAAGGCGGGAGCACAATCCAGCTGATGTGGAACGAGCAGGGACATTTCTCATGGTATTGGTGCATCGATGACGTGGTGGTAAAGGGCTACGATTCGATGCCGACCGACGGTCCCGCTCAGCCTCAGGGTCTGGCACCCAGCGGCGTCATCGATGCCGGCGAGGATGTGACGCTCAGCGCCGGTGCATACAACGGCTCGGCACCGCACGCTTTCTCACAGTGGCAGATTCGTGACGAAGACGGCACATACGGTACCGTTGGGGAGTACTCCATAAACAGCTATTCCGAGTTGTTCCCGGTAATCGACACGGGAATCCAGCCGAATCACTACGCGGACGGAGCCATTGTCGGTCGCGAAGACGGCACATGGGGCAGCCCAGTCGTTCTGGGCCGTCCGAATCCAGCCGCGCAGCTTCGCGTTCCCATCGGTGGAGCGGGCGACATGACACAACAAGTGATTCCGGCCGATGTTCTTCGTCCCGGCGTCACCTACAAATGGCGCGTGCGGTACTGGGACGAGAACTTCGTTGCTTCTCCCTGGTCCGAGGAGCAGAGCATTACCATTCGAGCGATCCCCGGTAACACGGTCTATACCGAGGGTTTCGATGGTATCGGGGATCCCGATAGCACCGATCCATGGGAAAACCGACCGGAGAACTGGGTCGGCGATTTCGCTCCCGCGCAGTGGGATGTCTCCTCAGTGGGTGTCGCTCAGTTGCTCGGCCACAATCTCAGCGAGACATTCAATGCGCTGAGTTTTGCGCCGGATGATCCGAACTACGACTATCCCTCCAAAATGATGGAGCCGGATGCGCGTGGACATCACGGCCGCTTCCAGGGCAACGTCATGGTGTTCGATTCCGGTCAGGGCACCGTGGCCTGCACCGCTCCAGTCGACAATTCCGGCAGCAGCGATCCGCTCTATCTGCTTTGCGACGTTCAGATTCGCTCGGGCAATGATGCGATCGCGTTTGCCGTGGACGTAATTGAAGGCGATGATCCCTACGGTCAGAGCATCGAAGAAGTCTATACGTGGCAGAATGTCTCGGCGGACTTTGCCGACAGTTTCATGGGCGGCCGGACGAATTCGGTTGTTTACACCATTTCACCGATGATTGTGTCGGAAGCCGCCGCCGGCAAAACCGTTCGGTTCCGCTTCTGGGGTTCCGAGCAGGATGGCGGCGACGAGTATGTCATACTGGATAACATCCAAGTGATTCAGTACGACGAAGCCGCACCGGTTCAGGGATGGGAGCTGTACTAGAAAACATCCCCCAATCCCGGCAGAGATGCCGGTTCCAATAGATGAGGCCCGCTCCATCCGGGGCGGGCCTACTTTCTTCTATTCCAGATCCGGCGGCCGTCCGAGATGAACTCGGACGCTACGGTTCATCGATGGGGTGAGGTTATGAATTCGCTTTAAGAAAGACGAGGTTATCAGGCTCTATTCAGACAACATTTCTTGTATTTCTTCCCACTTCCGCATGGACACGGGTCGTTGCGGCCGACTTTGCGGTGATGGGATGTGACCACATCTTGGACCGGAGCCGGAGGCGGCTGTTGTGGAATCAGGCTGCCGTTGTTGGCAATCCATCGCTCCGCCATATCGCGAAACTCGGCATCCGAATGTTCAAAAAACATCTTGTAGGATGTGCAGAAGTGAGAGAGACGGGAAACATCCCCCATCCGGTCTTTCGGACAGCCTCCATGACAATGCCGATACCAGGGACACTCTCTGCATTCGTCAGGCAGCGTACACTTCATCTTGCCGAATTCTGTCTGCCTGGGGGAATTCAGAAAATCGACGATTTTTCCTTCCATGACATTCCCCAGTCTCCATTTGGGGTCGACGAAGAAATCGCAGGAATAAACATCCCCGTTGTGCTCCACCACGACATACGTGCCGCATTCGGGCAGCAACGTACACTCCGGAATCTGGACACCAACGTACGTCGCAAACAGCGAGTCGAACCAGCGAACAGAAACCTGCGGGACACCGTCTATAAAGCCTTCTTTCCACACATCGAAGATCTCACATAAGAACTTCCCGTATCCCTCACCCGAAACCGAGAACGGGGCCACCTCGCCGAGCTTTTCCGGATGCGGTTCAACACAGGGAATGAACTGCAGAAACGTGAACCCGAAATCGACGAGGTACTCGTAGATCTCGCGCGCATAGTTCGCTGAGTAGTCCGACACGACAACGAGTGCGTTCACATCCACATGATGGTCCATCATCCGCTTACCGGCGGCGACCACCCGTTCCCACGATGGTTTGCCGTTCCGGCTCACTCGATAGTAATCGTGGACATGCTGTGGACCGTCCAGCGACAAACCGACCAGCACATTGTATTGGCTGAGAAAACGGGACCAGTCGTCGTCGATCAAAATGCCGTTGGTTTGGATACCGTTGCCGACACTTTGTCCGGGGGCCCCGTACCGCTGTTGGAATTCGACGGCTTTCTTGAAGAAATCCAACCCCATGAGTGTCGGCTCGCCGCCCTGCCAACCGAATGCGACTGACGGTGCGCGGACATTCATCATCTGACGGACCATCTCCTGAAGGATCTCTTCGCTCATGCGGTGGACACGCGTCTCGTGGAAGAGATGTTCCTTTTCCAAGTAAAAACAGTATTTACACGCCAGGTTGCAGTCCGGTCCGGCGGGTTTGATCAAGATGTTGCTCAGCGGTTTATATCCGGGGCGCACTAGAGACACAGAGATTCCTCTTCTATTTCATAGGGTTACAGTCTGTTCTCAGTATGAACAATCCCGTGTCCTATGAGAAGTGAGTAAGGCAAGAGGTGAAAGGTTGTTTGTATAATCCGGCAAGGTCTCAGAATACTCCGTACCTGCCGCCGAGACCGAGGAAACGCAGCGAGAAAATGACCGAGTATTCATCATCGCGGAACCTTCGGTTGCGCTGTTCCAACTCGATGAGCGCCTGGAAATCGTGCAGATTCCTCACAAAAATGAGATTCGACTTCCGAAGGGTATTATCGTCCAGATCGTACCGTTGACCGAAAAGGACCGACCACTTCTTCGATAGCTTCCAGCGAGTTCTGTAATAGACATCTTCCTGTTGCTCCCGATCGATCAGGGCATCTTCAAAGGTGCTCAGCCCCAATCGAACACTCCAGGGATACTGAGCGGGGTACATGTCCAGGTAGGAGTTGCTTGTGCGAAGCGTACTGTCATCGACGTCATAACGAAGGTAATTGCCGAGTGCCACCCAGTGCAGAGGATGTACTCGAAATTCCTCGAAGAAGTCTGTATAGCGATGATCTTCATCGCCGGGATCGACCCGATCATCGGTATAAACCAGGTTATCGAATCGAAGATTGTCGTCAGGAAAGTGATCGTATGCCGCCCCCATGGTAAGACGTCCAAGCGTCCGGACACCTTGATTGCCCCGGTGTTGGAGTTTTGTGTTCAGTCGTGCGGAGACCCGATGGAACGTCGCGCGAAAATCATCCACATCGTCAACGTACGGGAAACGGGAACCGTCCGCCAAACCGATTTCTTCCAGCTCTTCACTGGGATCAAAGTAATCGTATCCGAAGACCGGCTCGAACAGCCACCGCAGCTCACCGAATTCCGGGGGATTCCAATACAAGATGGAACGCGTTCCGAGCTCCGTTCCGGTTTCCAGCATGCTTCGAAACTGATCGTCAAATGACCGTTCCGGAACTCCGTCGACTCGGCGGGTCGGGTCGGAATAATCCGTGCCCCGATACCCGGCGTACGGCGACAAATACCAGCCGTACGGTAGCCCCAGCGGATAAAAGAAACGCAACTCGCCATCCGTGCGTTGGATTTCATCGATGTAATTCGTTTGTTCCGTTCGCGATAGAGGTCGGTGATATCCCTGCTCTCGTCTGGCGTCGTCATACGCCAAATGGGCATCCATGTAGAGACCGGTCGATCCCATGGTTGAGGGCATAAGATCCCATCGGGCTTGCGGCAGACGTTCCGTTCGCGGCAATTGGCTGTAAAAGAAATCTTCGAAATACTTGGCACCGGTCACACGTACAGTCTGCCGGTCCCAGGACTTGGACACGCTGAGTGAAGACGGAACATCTCGTTCCAATTCATAATCGCTCGCACCGCGCAATCTCATCACGCGGTCATAATCTTCGTTGAATTCGAAGTCGGATGAACGCTGGAACTCGCTGGTGATTTTGATGCCATGAGGCAATTCCTGCTTATAGTCGCCCGAGAACCGGTACCGGTCCTCGTCGTCAAAATACCAATCGTCATCCGGATCGCGTTGGCTGACTCCATACCATTTCACTGTCCCGTCCGGGCCGTATTGACCGGGGAAATGGAAGTGCCAGGAGGCCCCATAACCGTATCCCACCTGTGAAAAAGTATCCCCCATGAATGCAAACCGAAGCCGGGGATCGAGATGAACATTCACCTTGTGCAGCGTCGCCACACCGAGATCGCTCATGTGGCCGCCGTAGAAAATGTATGCGATCTTGTGTTCGGCCAGCGAGCGTGTGAAAAACGGAAGGTAACCGAGCGGGAAACCGCCCTGCAAATACCAAACGTCATGGAGCCAAAACCGGTCGCCCGGAATGATCGTCATCGAATCGTATTTGATGTAGTAGTGCGGTATCGGCAGGTCGCAAGTCGTCACCGTGCCATCCATCACCGTGTACTGATCCATGGTTTCCGGTTCCGTTGCGCCTTCGGGGATTCCGCCGGGCACGGCCTGATAAACGACACGGTCGCCCGTCAAATAGAGTCTAGGGTCCAGATTGGCGTGTTTGAGGTTATAGAAGCGGGCCTCTTCCTTCTCCAGGTCATAAACCGCCTGATCGGCCACCATTAGACGTCCGTTGTCCCACATCCGTACGTTCCCGTGGGCGCGAATCTGCTGGATCGCCAGGTCCACAATGATCTGGTCCGCAGTAATGGACCGCTCTCCATACACCACGTTCGCCCGGTCGCCGTCGGTGCTTCGGATCACCAAAGCATTGTCTTCGCCGACGTATTCTACATCTCCGTGGCAATCGAACGGCAGACCGATGGGGAACACGACCTCCCCTGAGGGAGCGTCGGTTTGTCCCTGGGCGGGAACGAAAGACGGGAACCACAGTATGAAAAGAGACAGAATCAGCGGAAATGCGCACACCGAGCGCCTTGGAACCATTCTTTTTTCTACCTTTGCACAAGGCGGCACGGTTCAGACCGGAGTGTGGAACCGAGACTGCCTGGAGATTTGACCTGTACAATACCCTACCCTGGGAACATACGTCAATTTCTCTACCGTTCGAAAACGATGATTTCATCTTCCGGTGGGCCGGGCTATGGGATATGATTCTTTCCCGTAATCTATGGGGTGTGTCACGTCTCTAGTGGGAGGAAACTATGATTCGGAAATTCGTCGTCTCACCGCGTATCCCCGAACCGCTGAAACGCTTGCACGACATTGCTTACAACATCTGGTGGTGCTGGGACAAAGAAGCCATCGAAGTGTTTCGCCGGCTGGATCGAATTCTCTGGGAACGTTGTTATCAGAATCCCGTCCGTCTTCTGGGTGCGATTTCACAGGAACGGTTCGAGTATTTGGCGAACGATGACAGTTATCTGGCGCACCTGGAACGCGTGTCGGAGAAATTGGATGCGTACTTAAAAGCACAGACTTGGTTCGATTCGGTATCGAGCCCGGTCAAGTCGTTCCGAATCGCCTATTTCTCAGCCGAGTTTGGTTTGACCGAGGCTCTCCCGATTTACAGTGGTGGTCTGGGAATCCTGGCTGGAGATCATTTGAAATCGGCCAGTGACCTCGGTGTACCTCTCGTCGGTGTCGGGCTTTTGTACCGGCTGGGCTATTTTCGACAATACCTAAACGTGGATGGATGGCAGCAGGAGTTGTTCCCCGAGAACGATTTCTACAATATGCCTACCCTGCCCGCTCGCGATGGCAACGGAAACCAGGTCATAATTGCCGTCGAGTATCCGCAGGGCGAAGTCAAAGCCCGCGTCTGGCAGGTGAACGTCGGTCGAGTCACCTTATATCTGCTCGATACGAATCTCGAAGAGAATCCCGCCGATTGTCGGAAAATCACCGGCCAGCTCTATGTAGCGGATCAGGACATGCGGATCCGGCAGGAGATCATGCTGGGCGTAGGCGGTGTACGGGCCCTGCGAGCGCTCGGAATCGCCCCCACTGCGTGGCACATGAATGATACTCACCCGGCGTTCCTGGCCATCGAGCGGCTTCGCGAATGTATGGACGAGCAGCAATTGAGTCTCGATGAAGCTCGGGAAGTCATCTCGGCCGGCACCGTATTCACCACGCATACGCCTGTGCCTGCGGGCAACGAGACTTTCCCATCGGAGTTGATCGACAAGTACCTTTCATCGTTTTACGCACCGCTGAAGATGACCCGAAAAGAGTTCCTGGCCCTGGGTCAACAGGAACCCGGAAACGCCTCAGAACCGTTCGGCATGACCGTCATGGCGCTCCGGCTTGCGGGACAACGTAACGGTGTCAGCAAGCTGCACGGCGAGGTCGCACGCGCAATGTGGACTCGTATTTGGCCGGGCGTCCCTCTTCATGAAATCCCGATTACGAGCATTACGAACGGAATTCATATCAATACATGGATTTCGAACGACCTCGTTGGACTGTATGACCGCTATATCGGCCCTCGATGGCAGAAGACTCCGGCCGACCTGAGCATCTGGGAACGCGTCAACCAGATTCCCGATGGGGAACTGTGGCGGACACACGAACGCCGCCGTGAACGTCTCGTGGCCTTCGCACGACGGCGTCTTCACTCGCAGCTGACTCGGCGAGGTGCCACACCGTCGGAAATTGAACGATCCGAAGAAGTCCTGGATCCGGAAGTGCTGACCATCGGATTTGCCCGCCGGTTTGCCACCTATAAGAGAGCGACGCTGCTCTTCACGGACGTCGAACGCCTCAAGAAAATCCTGTGCAACCCCGAGCGCCCCGTTCAAATCATCTTTGCCGGGAAAGCCCACCCCGCGGATCACGACGGGAAAGAACTTATTCGCAAGGTGGTTCATCACGCACGCACCGAGGAGCTTCGAGGCCGAATTGTTTTCCTCGAAGATTATGATTTGAAAGTGGCTCGCTATCTGGTTCAGGGCGTAGACGTGTGGCTCAATACACCGCTGCGTCCGATGGAAGCGAGCGGTACGAGCGGCATGAAAGCCTCCGCCAACGGTGCATTGAATATGAGTATCCCAGACGGCTGGTGGCCTGAAGCGTACGACGGGACAAACGGATGGAACATTGGCAAAGGAGAAGACTATAATGACCGCGGCTACCAGGATCAGGTCGAAAGTCAGGCCATCTACGATATGCTGGAGAAGGAAGTGATCCCGATATTCTACGACCGCGGTTCCGACAACATCCCACGTGAGTGGGTCAAGCGGGTGAAGTCTAACCTCAAGACGATCTGCCCGGCATTCAACACGAACCGTATGGTCAAAGAGTATACCGAACGCTTCTATATCCATGCTGCGAAGCGTTGGGCGCATCTCACGCTCAACGACATGGCAAAAGCCAAATCCCTAGCAGCTTGGAAGAATAAAATCCGCAGCAACTGGGACAATGTGAAGATTGTCCATGTCAGTTCGGATATGCCGGAAGGTATCGAGGTCGGTGTTTCGTTTGAGGTAAGTGCGGAGATCGAGTTAGGCGCGCTTGCCCCGAAGGATGTGGCGGTGGAGCTCTATTATGGGCCGGTGGATACGCATGGCGACATCAGCGCGCCGGAGGTTGTGCCGATGACACTCCAGCATACGCTGGGTGCGGGCCGATACCAATTCTCGACGGTGGTCTCATGCAGCACCAGCGGCCAGCACGGCTACACATTGCGGATTCGTCCGTCGAACGAGGATCTGCCCAGTAATCACGATATGGGCCTGCTGCATTGGTTCTGAAAAGGTAACAACGCGCTATCAGAATAGTGAATCACGGATCACGCGGAGCGACACAGGGATTTCACGGACCAGATTTCTCTCGCTGCTGCGCTCCTCGCTGGTCCAGGCGTTGGACTCCTGGACCTTCACGAAATCCGATTCTTTCCATTTTGCGTGTTCTCCGTAGTAGATCCGTGTCATCCGTGATTCGCCGGTGTCCTTCTCGTTGAAAAGAGAAGAAAAGGCCGTTTGCCCATCTGGATTGCCATCCAGAAACTCGTGACTCGTGTCTAACAACTCTCACGTCGGAGCAGATCTCTCCGACGTTGGCTTCGTTGACTACTTCTTCTGATCGTACAGCGCCGCATTCTCGACAGCGGTGACCAGGTCGCTGATGTCCCAGAGGTATGCCGTATCACCGCTGACCGTGACCAGCCTGGTGCCGTCCGGCCAGAAACAGGACTTCACTCCGATTTCTTCGTCCCCAGGCGGATCAAACCTGCGCAGAGTGGCTCCGGTCTGAAGATCGACCACCTTGCCGATAGTCCTGCTTTTCTCCTTCACAAAAACCATGTCGCCGGAAGGAGAGAATGAGAACACCCCCCCGCTGGACGTAAACTGAGGAGAGGTCGATTTTAGCTCCCCAGTGTTGGCATCCCATCTCAACGCGACGTATGTCCCGTATCTACGGGAAGAATCTAAGTGTCCTGTTATCGTCACGACCTCTTTGTCAGACTTGACAAGTGTCGCACGTGCCCCTTCGAACGTGCGGACAACATCTCCCGTACTACAATCGACTACGATGCCAATATCCCAGGCCCTGCTGTCGGAACCACGCGCGAGGACGCGCCTCCCGTCGGGGAAGAAAACGACATAGTGGCGCAGGCTTCCTACGTTGACACGAACGATCTCTTCTTTCGAGGTGAGGTCGTACACTACCAAACAAAAATCCCGCAAGGCCGCTATCTTGTCCCCGTGCGGCGAAAATGCAACGCCGAGTATGCCCACAGGCATCGGGTGACCAATATGTGGGTCCCTTGGTGGCACAAACACGTCAAACGTCTTTTGTCCGCTCTGTGTTTCATATACCGTCAACCACCCGTACTGATCGCCGGTTACGAAGTGCTTGGCATCATAGCTAAATGCAGCCGAAGAGATCATTCTGCCCGACTTCTCCACACGCGTTACCTCAGCCTCGCTTGCGGTGTTCCACACGGTTACGTTGCCACACCTCGTCAGCAGGAAACGCCCATCTTGAGAGACAGCAACCGCGATAGGTCGCCCCCCTCCATGACGATACGTTTGAATCGGTTTGCTCTGCTGATCGTCTTGGGCGTTAGCGCAATACGAAACGCAGAGGATTAACGTTAAGCTTATTGTGAAGACTGAGATCATTTTGAACATTTTGCTTTCCTCCTTTATCGTCCCCAACATGGTGTTCAGAACAACGCGCTGCCAGTATAGTGAATCACGGATCGCACGGAGCGACACACGGATTTTACGGACCAGACTTCCCTCGCTGCTGCGTTCCTCGCTGGTCCAGGAGTTGGACTCCTGGACCTTCACGAAATCCGATTCTTTCCATTTTGCGTGTTCTCCGTAGTAGATCCGTATCATCCGTGATTTGGTGACGGATCGTCAAAAAACCAGTGATCTTGTTTGGCAATAACTTTTCTTGAAAGGGTGGCATGCCCGGAGCGGAGAGGCTGCAAACGCACCGGCTTTGTATTTAGAAAACCCTTTCATTGAGACCACAAAACCTGCGAGGTCCCTCAACCCCTCGAAGCGCGGGCATGGACAACCTGTCGTGATGTAATTGAACGTCACTGGATTCCGCCGTCCGTTCCGGGCTTTCTTTCCGATACCTGCGTCGTGCGTTCCAGCGAGGGGTTCCATGCCCGCGCTCGAGGTACTCCTGCGGCCTCAAAAGCCTGTGCGAACC
>CAZTDD010000004.1:0-112475 GCA_964612675.1 uncultured bacterium | reverse complement strand
TACCCCAATCCCGCAACCGACCACGCCAATACCGCAACCGACGACCCCAATACCGCAGCCGACCACGCCAATACCGCAGCCGACTACCCCAATCCCGCAACCGACCACGCCAATACCGCAACCGACGACCCCAATACCGGAGCCGATCACACCGGAACCCGAACCGCTTCCACCAGGCGCGAATCCGTTTGTTGGAACCTGGGAAGGAATGGCCAACGGTACGAATTACGCATACGATGTGATTTCTTATCCGATCGATCAGTATCCGCCCGGTTATGCGAGAGAAAGACAGCAAACAATAAGCAGACAAATGGTTATGACGATTGAATCCACCGGGTCGAGTACGATATCCGTTTCTATGGCTCCGCGTGTTCTTATGAGTGTCCCGGAAGACACTCGCGAGTATTACGAGAACGGCGATGTGGAACGTGCACTCCGTGGAGGCTATAACGTTGACTTCGTTCCGATTACCGCAACCCGTCAAGCCGACTCGTTTAATGGAAGCCAAGAGGGCTTCTATGCTGACAATCTCATGTACGCGGAGGGGTATGTCATTACTGGAGCGCTTCAAGGAGATACTTTGACCGGTACATATAAATGGTGGATACGGCGCACTTCTCACGAATCTACTGAATACTGGGTGTGGGGTGAACCTGTTTATCTGGAGGATATTGAATTTACGTTTTCTCTAAAAAAGACTAGTCCGTAAATGGTACGCGCGTTCTAATTCACCGGCTCAGCGCATTGTCCTGCGAGCGCAGTGTGCAGGGTATCGGACCCGAGTACAGCTGAGGTCAGCGTCAGCACCCGGACGGACATCATGCAATCGGTTTGCGAGTAGCGTGGATTTGCGAAACGTGACCCACGGCGACCCCTTTTGATCCGGTGTCATTAAGTTGAAGATTCACGTGTTTGTTTCGGGCGAAGCTCCTGCTGAACCGATTAATTTCTTATTCTCGGCTCGCCGGGAGGCTCGCCCTCCCAATGACGCCTCGGTGGAACCTCACGGCACCTCGCCCGGGATACCCCGCGAGCGCTACACCGCCCCGCCGATTGTTCGCTTATTCACGATTGAAATCGTGTGCGATTTGTGTTCTCACAGGTCAATCATCTCGAAGACATCCTCATAAGATGGAACTCACAAGAGAGACGCCTTGACTTCGCTCTCATTTTCCGGCGGGATAACCGGAACTACATTTCACTATCGACGGAGGTCATGTGATGAAAAGAGAGTCATTGTGCGTGGTGTTCTGTCTGTTCGTCGTACCCCTCTGCATGGGACAGGGACTGAACCTGTTCATCGTGACGGAAGACGGGGTACTGGAAGAGGAGGGCGCCGGGTTCCTCGGCGATTGGCTGAGAAGTCAGGGACATACGGTTACGGTGGATCCGGGCGAGGGCACAGCGAGCGAATACCATGGTGTGTTGGAGGATGAGGAGATCGCCTATCTGGAGAGCTTCGACGTCGTGATCCTCCATCGTTCGCTCAGTAGCGGCAGCTTCAATGATGCTCCCTATCAATGGAATGAATTGCGTGTACCGCTCTTCTGCGGCAGCGGCTACCTGCCAAGAAACTCACGCTGGTTCTGGATGGACACAAGCCACCAGAGAACCTACTGGGACGAGATCGAGATTCTCGTTCCCGATCATCCGGTAGTTGCGGGCCTAGGGAATCGAATCTACGAATACCCTCTCGACATCGATCACAATTCGCCCGGTGACATCGGTGAAGGGACCCTCGTCGCATCCATCATCAATGACAGCGGTGAAGAGGCTCCGATGATCGTTGCGTGGGGGCCGGATGACGAGTTCACCGCCGCCGGAGGCCAGGTCCACACACACGCCCGTCTATTCCTACCGATTCTTCGCTACCACGAGGCAAACGGTCTTGGGAACACAAGCGATCCGTTAGTGGACGGCGACTTTGAGAATTACACAGAGGACGGCTTGATGATGATCGAACAAGGACTTCAATGGCTGAATTCCTTCAATGAACCGTCCAGCATCGAAACCTGGAACCTCCATTAATCCAGGTATGTATCGACTGACAGAATCTGCGGCGGAAGGACTCATTCCGGGTGTTTCTGCCGCAGAGCCCCAATTCGGACTAGCGCGGCGTTGTCGTTATCGCCGGACGCGGCGGACGTGACATACCGTGTCCTATATAGAACCCGGGTTGAGTCGGCTGATTATAGGCCACGTTCTGCCAGGCCACGCTGAGCCTATAGCCCGGGTCGTGCATTAGAGTATAGAGACGATGATCCGTGGGCTCGGTGGTTGTGAAGATCCGCAGTTCATTCCCGTCTCTTGTTCTCCATATGACCTCTTCTCGCCAATCCCCCAGAATGTCGGCAACAAGACACGGATTTGCCTTTGTTCCATTGTTTGTAACACAGTCATAGTCTTGGCCTGACAGGAGCCTGATCGTTGTACCGTTCGCGTAGTCCCATTTGTCTATGAAAGTTCCATCGCGTCCCCGTGCCCCAAACCGGTCGAATACAGTCCCGTTCCATCGTGGTCTATCGCACAGGCTCCATAGATGATTTCATCTTTCCCGTCGCCATCGACATCCGCCACACTAAGGTTGTGATTGCCCTGTCCTCTGTATTCTCTGTTGCCGGGTGTGCCGTCATCGCTGTCGAATATCCATATATTCGTCAGTTTTCCGTCTCGCCAGTTCCATGCCGCCAGCACAGACCGCGTGTAGTAACCGCGACACATGACAAGGCTTGGGCGTTCGCCGTCGAGATACGCGATACAGGCGAGGAAACGATCGACTCGATTGCCGTAGTCATCTCCCCAATCGCGAACGTTTCCTCTCGCAGGTATGTAGTCTGTTGTAACAAGTTCCGCGCCTGTCTCCCCGTCAAATACGGTGAGGAATTCCGGGCCGTCCAGTATGTATCCACTTTCATTTCGGTAGTCGGCCGCCGGATCGCCGATTGCTTTACCAAGTCCGTCTACTGTCCCATCCGCCGTTTTGCAGGCGACCTCGGCTTTTCCGTCGCCATCGAGGTCATACACCATGAATTGGGTATAGTGTGCGCCTTCACGAATGTTTTTCCCTAAGTTGATCCGCCACATGAACTTTCCGTCCAGTTTGTAGGCCTCAAGTATCGGGGGATCTGTGAAACCGCCCCGCGAATTGTCCCGGCCTCTTGGCGCCTGGTGGAGAACAATCTCGTACTCACCGTCACCATCCAAATCCCCGGCAGACGCGTCGTTCGGGGTGCAGCCCTCCGGAGTCTGAAGTGGGATAGACAGATACGGCTGAGCGGGTGCGTTCGCGGGAAGCGTAAACGAAGCGCTTGGCGGCTGCTCTTTGCCCTCGGTAACCGGTCGAACGAAATACGAGTTCGATTCACTCCGGTCGGCGCTTTCATCAACGAAGTTCGTGCTTTGTGTGATCGGCTGATCGTTCAGCTTCAGTGGATCGCGACTGCCTCCTATACGGTATAGACTGAAGGCGACATCCTCAGGGTCTGTCCCCAGCATGCGCCAGCTCACGTAGACTCTGCCATCGCTTTGGTTGACTGCCACCAGGCCTCGGCCCAGGTTCTCCATCTGTCGCTCTGCGATAGCGCTGTCTACGGATAGAAACAGAGCTAAGACAACGAGGCGGACAATTGTGATCCTTAGTGAAGTCATGTTGATTCTGCTTCCTCTCGCTCATTTCGGTGTTTCCGATTAAACGTGGAGAACGTCTCATTTGTTCGACAAATGTCCTTCGGTTCCGAGTCACTATACCTTTCATTCAAAACAGGGGCGACATGTTAGCAGGTCGCGCCCCCGGCACGTCGCGATCTGCCGGCCGTCGAACAGATGCTGCATAGCTGGGAATACCACCCGTTCTTGGAGATAATTGAACATTGAATTGAT
Organism: uncultured bacterium; assembly: GCA_964612675.1. GTDB lineage: Bacteria > Hinthialibacterota > Hinthialibacteria > Hinthialibacterales > JAKPRU01 > CAZTDD01. The sequence goes on along the minus strand of CAZTDD010000004.1, from coordinate 108,596 downwards.
CTAGATGAGATTACAAGGCGGTTTCTTGTGATGGAACAATGTCCACTGTGCGACGAAAGGGAGACCATTCCCCTCTGGCGCTGGGAACAGGAGAAATACCTCTCTTTGGTCGGGAGGCCGGATGTATCTGTTGCCTTTGTCCTGTGTCAGAAGTGTGGCCTGGCGAGACAATCGCCGTTCCTGCCGAACGAAATTACCAGTCTGCTCTATACCCGGCTGAATCTCGAAGCTCGTTTTACCGACTTCGGCGAACGATATCGGTGGTTCCACCGAGCGCTTCGCGGTAGCCCCGAACCGGGAGTGTTGCTCGATGTGGGTTGTTCGGAGGGAAGACAAGCGGAACTGTATCTAGGCCACTCTTGGAAGGCGGTTGGAGTAGAAACATGCCCGGAGGCGGCGGAACGCGCGCGGGCGAAAGGTATCGAGGTTCTCGAAGGTCCTATCGAGGAAGTCGACCTCTGTGAAGAGAGTTTTGATCTTATTCTCCTTTTCCACCTCGTGGAACACATCAAGGAGCCCCGGGATTTCCTGCAACGCATGACCGCCTGCCTGCGTCCGAATGGATTTCTATATCTGGAAGTGCCAAATCTTCATCGCCCGTGTGGCGATCTCACCAACTTCTTCCCAAGTTTTCATCACTACGTCTTTGGTCCCGATCACGTCGAGCGAATGCTTGTTGAGTTGGGTTTTGAGATTATTCGCGGCGAAGCCGCTGTAAATCAGCGCTGGCTCGCACGGAAAACAGGTAGATCAACCGACGTTCCACACTCGAGCCCAACTTCAATCGAAACGGTCCGTCAATCGGTTCACCGCCAGGCGCTCGCCAGAACCGTGGCGAATCGCGTTCAAGAACTTGCTAGAAAACAAGCGGGTGAACTTCACACTCAAGTTAAATCGGGAGATCTCCCTCCGGCCATACGCGAGTACATCAGCAGCCGGGTCCAGTATCTGTCGGATTGGACCCGTGCATGGAAAGAGGAAGCCGCCAAGAATCCTTCGCGGGCGCTACTGCAACTTATCGCCATGCTCTATCGTCAACTCGATATTCAATTTCTTTTTGAGCAGAGCAGTCTGTCGCCGGTGGATGGACCGCTTCTGTTCCAATGGGGAAAGGTAATTGAATTCATTGATTTCTATCGGGACGAACTCAATCGAATGCCGCGTCAATTCGATATCCGAGAGGCGGCGGAACGAATGGACAAATTGATCGAAATCCTCAACACGCTTGTGGTTGATTGACGAGTGAATTCGACAGGAGCAGACTTCGTGCATGAACGATTCGCTACACTTCGCCGGCATCGATAGTCTGATGAATTTCAGTGCGGATTTCCCTGAACAGTAACACGTCAAAACGAGCAACGGCTGCCGACCTGTTTGCCGTCCATGTAGAAACAGCCGGCGGTCCAATCTCCACCGAATCCGACAATATCCCCACGTGAGATCAGACCATTGGAAGTATCGTACCGATTCACGTTTGTGAGAAAGGGAAAACTATCCGGACCGCCTCCGTCATCGCCGTGATCCGGCCCGACACACTCGATGTAAAACGCATGGACGACGGGAACAGAATGCGTGTAATTATCGGAACCGGATCCCAACTCATAGTACGGTGCGATCTCATCATTGAAACTCGAGCCCGCAAGGCGGGGCATCTCTCGCCGGGTAATAAAGGGATCGATCAGTATGGAATTCATGTAGGCAACGGGTGTGGTCAAATCCTTCCAGCCTTGTTCGTCTTCCTGATCGTCTTCTTGGTCGTAATCGTTCGTATATCGATTATGATCGGCCCGGTACATCTCTTGGGCTGTTGTCAGCGTTTTGAAATCGGCTTGGACTCGGGCGATTTTCGCCCGGACCCGCGCGTTCATGAAATTGGGAACGGCAATCGCCGCCAGGATCCCGATAATCGCAACAACGATGAGCAACTCGATCAGCGTGAATGCTCGATATGTCCTCATGGAATCCACCTCCTGATGTCAAACGCGTGATTTATGCTGTACTGAGCATTGTCCATTCCGTCTCGGAGTCCGATTGTCGCAATCCCGGACATCAAAACGAACACCAGCTGTCGACCTGTTTGCCACACATGAAGAAACACCCCTTACTAACCTGAAACAACAAATACTGATGTTAAAGGTGTCAATTCAACAGAGATCTCCGTGATTTCAACGTTGTCTTCTTTTAAGTGCGTATATTCCGCCGAGCTCACTTCGCCCGTATGCGGATCCCATAGTCCGGGCGTCAAGCGGCCTCGTATTCTTACCCGGGAAGAAACAGGTTTATCTCTTAAATTAATGAAAAAATAGATGTCCGTTCCCTCTCGTACCTTATGAATATACCGAAGTTCCTCGCCGAGATTGAATGCGACGTCATATATTTGAACCATATGGTCTAACATTTCCCGCATGGTTGAAGCGTCGGGTTTTTCCAAAAAGACGGCTCTGCCACCATGTGTATTTTCTTGAATTGTAGAATCGTCTCCGAAGATTTCATGAACCGTGTCGATTACCTCTTGGTCATGTCCAAACTCCGCTGATTTCGACGGCAATGTTCCCGTAGCAATTACCTGGCCTCCGTTGTCATAGAATCGCTTGATCTTTTTGAGGTTGCTCCAGCGAATGGTTTTGTGAGCGGGAACAATAATGACTTTATACGATTCGTGATTGAGCGGATTCTCGAGCCGTATCGTGTCGTCATCAATACGGAAATTTTCATCCAAGACGTCGGGATGGATAAACGTGAAATCTCTGCAGATCTCCGTGGAAAGAATTTCGCCGATTTCGACGTAATCCGCCTCAGGAATTTCAACGCCTCCTTTGTAATATCCCAGGGGACCGTCGAGATAGTGCCCCGCCTGCAACGTCGCGATCGGATAGAGTATTGCGATGTCTGCGACGTGACGGCCATCGTTTTGCAGCATCACGTTTAACCGTCCAATATACTGACTATACTCAGGCAACCCGTCTTTGTATTTCGGATGACGCCAGGAGAGTTCCGGTTTAAAAGTAACCTTTTCGTTGTCGTACCAGACCGCATGCGGAATCAGCAGATTAATTCCTTTTGTATATTGTTCCATCGCGATGGCGTAGATCGTGTCCCAATCGATGTCACCCATAGCGCCGTATGTTTCGGACATGACCAGAGATTTGTCCCAGTTATACGCTGCGGAGCTGATAATTTTGTAAAACCGTTCCGCCGGGCGATTACCGCCAATCTTGTCCACACCTGGGATGTCCTGATATTGAAAACATTTCATTAAATCTCCGGAAACGCTGACCGGATTCATTACTTCCTCTTGGTCCTGGTGGCCGGTCGCTGTTATTCCGTGTTCCGTACACCACTCCTGGATTATCTTTGGAAACCCTGTCGCGTAGAGTTCGGTGCGAAAGCCGAAGAGATAATTCCTGGCCGCCTCTGTTTCCGGTCCGATGTCATACCACAGAGCCGGGTAGTACTGCGCCGGGTCGAAACCATGGGCGTTTCGGAATTTCTCATTAAAGTCTTCGGTCCACATGCGCCCGTTTGCTCGATACATGGTTGGTTCATCGAAAAATGTTCCGTCGATAGTTGTCCCGAAATACTCGTGGAAACGATCGTAATAGGCCTGGTGGGTCATCTGCACAAATCGAGCGACGGCTTCCGGGTCAAGATAATCGAGATTCGGATCGCCGTCCTTGACGCAAACAAACAGCATCACTTTCCAGTCGCCGGGCTGCGATGTCCATTCGAGCGTGTCATTTTTCACATACGGAGTAAGGTCAACTCGTTCCTTCGTCTTCATATCCATCGCCACGGCGCTCATCAATTGTCCGTCGGGAAGGTCGCAGGAAAACGACTGACCGGTATCGACGTCCCACTCGTGTTTGTCCAAACGTTTGATGGTGGAATCGGGATAGCGGTTTGCAAATCGTGGCACGCCGTCCCCGTGGATCGCACCGGCGCTGCCGCTCGGGAATCCGTATTCATCGTAGATACACATGATCATCCCAAGTTCTTTCGCCTGTTGTAGAGCGACGCCGTAGAGATTAAAATAGGCGTCCGTCAGGTATTCGGGCTTAAAATTCTCACCGAAGGGCAGAATCCCGAACCCTCCGTACCCGCACTGGTCTCGGCTCAGACGCATTTGTTCAATAATCCCGTCGGCGGTGACAGTCGTATTGTTCCAAAACCACAATGGTCGGGGGGCGTAGTGGAGCGGCGGATCGGTAAAGTCCCGTTTCAAGTCTCCGGCGGAAGCGATGTTCACTGTAATGAATAGACAAAGAAATGAACCGAATATGCGTAACATGGTCTCCTCGTGTTCAAGCAATTGTTCATCGTACTCCGGCCCGCCTTCTTCGCACTAACCAGCCATGAGGCAACCGGGTTGCTTGTATTGTTACATGAACTTCTCGTTCCGTCTTGCGCAACTGCTCAGAGTTTTCGGCGAACCGCTCGATCGCGCGACGCTATACGCGTGGCGCCGATTGCTCGAATTTGCCCAATCGAAAGCAATCGGGGTGACGAAAGAACAAGAGGGTTTCTCCACAAACGGATTTTGTTTCTCGCCCCAACAGCGTCTTCTGCTTTTCACCCCAACGGGGTGAAGTGTTATAGCCGGCGGGCAACGCCCCTGGGTACGGATCTGGAAAAGACGCGCGGTTCGTTTGAGATTTAGTCGTCCGTTTCTCTTAACCCCGAAGGGGTGAGGTATCATAGCCAGTGGGCAACGCCCCTGGATAGAATTACGGAGTTATTATTGGTACCACTTCAAAGAGGACAAGCCCCAACGGGGCGTGGTAATCATGCCTCAATCCTTCTCCGACGTTTTAATCCATCTCATATTCAGCACGAAAAACCGGTATCGATTTATCACGCCCGCCGTAGAATCCGAATTGTATGCCTATATATGCGGAATTGCCCGGGAACTGGGATGTCCGATCCTGAAAATCGGCGGCGATTCAGACTACGTGCATATCCTGTTCAAATTGTCTCGCACCGAGACAATCGCGCATTTTGTGGAAATGGTGAAAAAACGTTCATCAAAGTGGATTAAATCAAAAGGCGATTCGTTTAAGGCGTTCCGATGGCAGGCGGGATACGGCGCGTTCTCAATGGGTCAAAAGAACGTCGAGCATTTGATCCAATATATCGAGGGCCAAAAGACGCACCACAAGACGATTACGTTTCAAGAAGAGTATCGCCGGTTCTTGAAAGCGTACGGTTTGGATTACGACGAGAGGTATGTGTGGGATTGAAGGTGGTCTTACCTCGCCCCGTTGGGGCTTGGGATATGTTACTGTCATCGTTCCCAGGGACGTTGCCCCTGGCTACATTACCTGACCCCGTTGGGGTGGAAAGGGAATCGTATTACACCTCTTGTGCTATCGCACCCCGATTGACGAGCAATCGGGGCCACCCGACAAAACGATAAGTGATACTCAGCATCGCTATGCTAACATCATAAGACACAATTGCATCTGCCCTTATTGTCCGCGATTCCAGTTTCTTCCCGCACGGGATCTTCTTCCAAACACAGACCGATTGCGAGTTTGGGTTGCCGTCGTCGGATCTCGCGGATCAAGTGGGAATAGACAGTCGCGCGCATTTCCTGGGAGTATCTCATTCGACCGTCAGAAGACTGATTCTTGTTCGTAACGATGTTCTCTGTCAGCACGTTGTCGGGTGGGAGTTTGTTCTTCATCAAGCCATAGGCGGTTTGATACATGCAGACTCCGCCGAGCGTGATTCGGTCGAGCGGGATTCGCTCCAGCAGTTCCTTTACGAAATCCGCGTACATTTCATCCCAGCCCGGCACAGGAATGATCGGCATAATAACCGCTCGAACGGGATACCCGCTCCTCACACACCGCTCCATTGCGCCAAGCCTATCCTCAAGCGACGGGGTATTCATTTCGAATTCTTCGCAGATGGGTTGGGGACTGAGAGACCATGACAGGATTGTGTGCCTGGCGTGATCCAACCCAAGGAGATTGTCAACGTTTCCCGATTTCGTGAGCAAGGTCAATCTTGCATATTTGCTTCTTGCAAAAAACGGCGCCATGACACGTGAATATCCAGTCAATGGGTCCAGTGCGAGTCCGTCTTGGAGTTTCCCCAAATAGAACGCAGTCGGTCTTCCCAATTGTCTGGCGATTGTCTCGATCTTTCGAAGCATTTGAATGAGGTTCACATAGATCTTCGCCGTCGGCGAGAATTTGACGCCGGTAGTCCCTGCCAGGTAGCAATAGCGACAGCCGTACGGACAGAAACCGTACGGGGAGAAATGCCAGTAATTCGGGCAAGTATTTCCTTTCTCTTCGCTGAAGCGAACGGCGTCATTCAATTCGCCCAGGACCAATGTTTTCTTTCCCACACGGTGTCGGTCGAGGAGTGACGATCCTTCGATCTTGATGAGGGAATGGGGAGTCTCCTTTTCTTCGACGATCTCCGCGTTCGGGTAGGTGTCGCAAATCTGACGCGCGAGTTCTGCCCGTTCAGAGCTCGTTGTGCTTCCCTTGGCGAGAATGATTCTTTCAGGTGAGAAGAAGGGAGCCGGTTTGGGCTCCCAGCCATCGGGCGGAGCAATCACGGGGTTCAAATTCCCGCCGTCGTCGAGATCGAAAAGTGTTGACTGCCGCCTGCTGGTCATTATCTTCCCTTGTTATACTTAGCGGCCCGTCAAAACGTGCTGATGGCCAACACGTTTGTATTTGTCATAACGAGAGTCGTCCGCATGGTGGCCTGTTCGCCGGCGATAGAAGCCTGCATGTCCACTATCCGGCGGGGTGTGACTTGTATCCTTCCAGGAATTCGCGAACGCCATAATGCAGCATACCTCATTACACCGGCTCGACCAGACCTCCAACCCGTGGCGATTCCTGTGACCGCCTTCACATAGCCCAAGCCTCAATAGGGATGGAGTAATGTGTAAATTCAGATATCTAGATTAGATGATATTCATTATGATTTTGGAAAAATTATCATCCTGACCATCATGATTCAGACAATGAAACACGAAAGAGGGGACCATGCATAAAAACACAACCACCTCCAAACGGAGTCGGGGGCGGTACCCTTGGAGGTGGCACACGCTTGATTTGATCGAACGGGGCCACTCGGGTCACCGATACTCCTGCCAGAATTCCATGGCGCTTCGGATTGGATTGTCTTTTGGTTGCACGTACGGGATATCTACACCAACACCCACCGAAGACCGTTGCAGCGGCGAGAACCAGGAGCCGAGACCTTGCGCCGCGGGGCCGATACGCCGCCGCTCCAATGTGAACACCGCATGCAGCTTCTTACCGATACGGTATGAAAGCTGACCGTAAAACGAATAAAAACCTGCAGCGTCATCCGGCGGGAACGCCGTGTACGTGACCTTGTTCGTTCCTTCCGGCACCCACGGCCAACGCAGGAATATTCCCGTCATGCCCTGCTTGAAACCGGGAGACGAAAGGTCGCCCGCTGTCCAGCCCGGAGGAAGAACCTCGACGATTTCATCGACATTCACCAACGTGTCGCCATTGGTGCTGACCTCGAGTGTAACCCTCATCGACTCGCCGGGCGTATACCCCTCCGCAGAAAACGAGCGCGTAATCGAATACAGCGTACCGATTTCGAGTTCCCGCGCTGCGATAGTATAGCCGCCGCTCCAGCCCTCCGGCTCCACTTTCAGATAATAGACTCGGTCGCCCCGAAGCATCGACGCGAGTTTCTTCCGTATCCGCTCGGAGGGACGCGGGTCACCCGTTCGAACAAGTTCGTTCGGATCGCGCGGGCCGTAAAGCGAGAGATTCGGACCCGTCACAAACTCCTCGGTGACACTAGCAAGTTCGGCAACCATGTACGTACCCCCCGAGGGCGCTCGCAGCCAATACCACGCTTCGCCGGTCGCTGCCGATGGGAGATGTCCACTGAGTTCGGGACCATCCAAAACCAACTCCGTCAGCTCGCCGACGGTCTCGTTCTCGACTCCGATCAGATACGCGTCGGGCGACTCCTTCGAAAGAACCGCGTTCACCAGATAGGTCTGTCCTCCCGGCAAAACCCGGCTGAAGAGACGGGTTCCGCGAGTGGAACTCGCCAGCACTTTCTCGTTATTCGAATCGTACAGAAGAATCTGCGGCCCCGCTCCGACCCCGTCGGAAACCGGCGAGGTCACGATGTGATAGGTTCCGAAGCGCTCGGTGGTGAACCGGTACCACTGATCGAGATCGGAGGTGATTTCGAAGCTGGAGACTTTCGGACCGTTGACCTCCAGGTTAACGATCTGTGCGGTGGGTTCTTCGGTTGCGGTACGCAAACGAATTCCGTACGCGCCCGTTGCTTTTCCAAACGAACTAACTTTCACAAGATAATCATGTCCGCCCTCGAACACCTGCGTAATTCTCGACAGGATACCGCGTCCGCCGTCGTCATTCACCGCGATGGGGCTGCTTTCGGCACCTGACGCGTACAGCGTCAACACCGTATCCATCGGCTGCAGATCCCAGGCCCGCAGCGTTTCAACGGTATACGTGGCGGAATCCGGCGCCTCAAAAACAAACCAATCTTCATCCTCCGACGGCCACGTCCTGCCGTACTTTGTGGGACCGTCAAGCAGCAGCTCGGTATACGTCACCTCGTTAATGACATAGGCCGAAATTCCCCGTGTGTGAGTCATGTCGTCCGATGAGGTGACCGTCACCTCAATCGTGTGACTGCCGTTGGCGACAGTCGACGAATCCCACTGCGCACTGTGTACGCCCTGATTCTCCGGCGATTCAAATATGATTTCGCCTTCGACCTCATCGGTTTCGGGATCGTCGATCACCGCTCCATCCACGTTGAACGTCATTTTCGAAGCGCCCTGGTTATCAATAAAATGAGCGCGAATCGGCACCGTCTCCGAGAGAATATCGCTCCTTTTCGGTGTCATGATTACCGTGTGCATCGCGTGGGGAGCATCGCCGCCGTATTCCAGACCGGAAATACACAGCGCGAATTCCTGCGCATCCCCCAGGTTGACTTGACCGTCCACCCAGATTGCATACGAACCTTCCACAGGCGATTCGATGAAGACCTGTTCGACATTGTCCCGGTGGTTTTCGGTATCCTGCCGGGCGGGTTCCAATGGCGCGGATGGATCCAAGGTATATGGGAAGTACGTTCCGTCAGGAGCAAATACATGGAGGTTGAGATCGTTCACTAGATTCGGTGTCGTCTCCGAAAGGGAGCCCGAGATAGGAATCCCCGGAGGATCTTTCCACACCATGGTCGCCTTAATCGGACCGGAACCGGTATAGGTCATTGGATACTGCAGAACCGTGTCGCTGTACGCGCCCAGTTCGATGTGGTTGCCGTCCACGCCGTGCTTGAAGATGAAATCGGCGGCGGCTCGCGCATCCACCAGGCCCCAGCCGAACCGATAGTCGGGTCCGGGCAGCGAACCGCCATCAATCGCGGTATGAATCAAAATCGATTTCATTGTGGCGGAAGTCGGGTCCGCACCGTCGAATGTTTTGCGAAACTGCTGAACGAGACACGCGGCGATTCCCGCCACGGTAGGACCGGACATCGAGGTGCCGGAATTACTCGCATAAGCATCGTCAGCGTCCGCGATCATCGAGTAGAGCCGTCTGCCGTTCGCGACGACGTCCGGCTTAATCCGACCATCATTTGTCGGTCCCCAGCTCGAGAAACCGGTCATGCTGTTGTCGTCCGGCACCGGCGGCTCGTCGGTCAAATCTTCGACGGCCCCAACCGAAATGAGGTTTTTCGCAGCGGCAACCGATAGGATGGTATCGAACTCCTCGGGGTACGGGTTGTCCATTGTGGATTCACCGTCCGCTGTAATAAACCTTCGCTCGTTTCCCGCCGAGCGAATCACAATCACATCGTGATCGTCCACAAGCCGATCCCAGGCTTGGCTGATCGTGCCGTAGATGCCTAGGTGGCCGTAACTTGCTGTGGGCCTGTGCTGACGGTCCGTTTCCTCGCTGATACTGCTCGCATAAGAATGATTCGAAATCGAGATTAGATGGGCATACTGATCCATCTCTCTGAGATCGCTTCCCGTATCCCAACAAAGCAGCTTCGCGGCGGGCGCCATTCCCTTCGCTTGCACCGTTTTCGTACCGCTGCCCGCAATGGTTCCCGCGACGTGGCTCGCATGGTCGTTGAAACCAAACGCCGCTGAATCCATCTGCTTGGCGCGGTCGAGGATTTGCTCATGGTTGATATTGACACGGCCGACGTCCCATACGCCGACGGTTACGCCACTCCCGTCGAGGTTGTAGCCCGCGTCGCCTTTCGGCTGGATCTCGTCCACGTTCGAGGTATCTTGTGCGTCCAAATTCAAAGGGCGTGCCGGCGGATCGACTTCAGTGATCAGATAGACACAGTCTTCTTTCGCCAGGTCTTCCACGCGGTGAACCGGGATCCTGACGGAATCGATTGTCTGTCGAAAGTCGAAATCGGTTTGCGTTGCAGCCGGAATCGCACCGTTTGCCGCAAGAGCACGTCTTGCCTGTTTGAAGGAAGTGTCTTCAAAGAAAACAACTTTGAACTGCTCGCGTCGGATTGCACTGGGTTTCTTTCCCTGTGTTTTTGAAGGCGTCCTCGCAGAGGATCGGATGACTTCGTCCAACTTCACTTCGTGCGGAACGAGGATGACTCCCACGACGTTTTTGTGTCTTTCCAGCTGAAGAAACGCCTCGCGTGTGCCGGAGATGAAATAGGCATAGGGCGGTATGTACTGCAGGAAATCAACTTGCCTTTGTCTGATTGTCTTTCGTTCGTCGGGCGACAGAGGCTTTGAAAACTGGACAATCGCGTGATGGAGACCGGGGGCTGGGATGTGCTTGAGACTGAGTGGACTCTTCTTTGACAGTTGCGCGACGTCGAGTTCTACGCCGCCCAGGATGAGGGGCTCGTGTTGCTGTTCAACTGCGGAACACTGCGGTGCGAGTACGGCAACAAGGAGCACGATGGACAGGAGCGTTTCTTTCCTGCGCATCTACGGACCTTCCTCTCTCTCAATGTGGTGCTCATGATTGGACTCTCCACCTTCTCGCTATCCGTTTTGGAATACAACTGCCGGACAACCAGAAAGATCTGCGACATTGGCGCGCTAAGTCGTTCAATCGGAGGGTGTGAACACGTTCTTCCTCGGCAATCTTGGCAGTGCGGTAAAAAGTACGCGATGCAGACCTCAACCCCCTCCTAACCTCCCCCGATCTTCGGGGGAGGAAAAAGAAACGAGCGTGTCTGCAGCATCTTCTCCCCCAAGCCTGGGGGAGATACAGAGCAATGTCATTAAGTTAAGTTTCAGAGAAGGAGCGAGGGGAGGGCGAACCTCCTGGTGAGCCGCATTTTTCTTCATTTCGGCTCGGCGGGAGCCTCGCCCTCCCAGTAGACGGCTTCGCCCTTTCCTAACTTAATGACATTGAGATACAGAGGGGGTTGAAGATTTCTGTTTTCCCACTCTCATCGGCTTTTTGCCACCCCGTTCATCTCAGACGGCTGTCAGGAAGCCAACCCAATGTGCACAACCCCTCGCAATCCGAAGTATATCGCAAATCTCAGAATCTTCAGTCTAAACACCGTCCCCACACCAGCCGGACTCAATTCGCGCGAGTAGCTCCCCATATTCATCCCGCATCTCCCGCCAGTAATCCTCCACCGGCCTGCTCTCACCGATCCCTTCTGTCGCTGCGTTCATTCCGGCAACAGTATTCGCGAAAAGTGTAGCGCGAAGCGGATCAAGCCCTTCACATAGAGCGAATCGATAACCGGAGGAGAACGCATCACCGCATCCCGTTGTATTGACCGGCTGATGCGAGGTCCCAGGTACGTACGCGGCGAAAGTTGAATCGTCCCGGCGGTACACCACAATCGCACCATCCTTTCCAAGCGTTATCAGCGCCGAGCGCGGTCCCGCCTCAACCAGATTCACACCGATTGGAATCAAGCGCTCCGCATCAGTGAAAACTTCATCGCCCACTAGAAAAGAAGCCTCCGTTTCATTCATCTGTACAAATTCCAACGGCGCAACCCACTCGGGCCAATCGGTGAAGACGCGTTTCGATGGAATCCCATCCAACTCGAAATTACCGATGAGGTTGTGGATATCCATTGATAGATCGGCCTCTGTTTGTCTGGCCAGTATATGAAAAGTCTCTTTATTGACTTCCTTGCCGGAGATGAAATTGAAATGAATGAAATCCGAATCGAGGAACGGTTCGATATCGTCCTGTGCCAGGGGCTCCGCATGGAGGATAATCCGTTCGCTGCGGTTTTTGCTGTCGGTGAAGTAGAGATACGCCTCGTTGGTCCCGAGCGGACTGTCCAGAAGACCATCCAGCCGGATCGAGGGATAATCGGATAACATTTGTGCGATGGGGTCGCGGTGGTTTCGTCCGATACGGCTCACCGGATAGATCTCCGCGCGGTCGCCGAACAACACAGCCAACCGAATCGAGTTATAGAGAATCCCGCCGAATGAGGTCCGTTCCTCCGGTTCGTCGGGGAGAAAAATGTGATCGTAGTTGATTGTTCCTATCACGCTGATCTTCATCGGATCAATTCTCAAAAGCGTTTTCCCGCGAGCCCAGACCGTCGATGCCGCTGATTTAAGAAAGAAGACGCGGTCTCCGTTGCCGTCATGGCGAGCGAAGCGTGGCCATCTCGTTTTGTCCGATTCAACGGGGAGATTCCCGCGTCGCTTCGCTCCTCGGAATGACGATTTGCGGGCATTTTCTCGGGAGGGCGTGGCTCCCGCCGAGCCGCTCGTCTGAAATGGCAAACGGCTCACCGGAGGTTCGCCCTCCCGACGAGAATCTAAAGGTTGCTAGCTCAATGGTGTTCAATACTACCGCTCCCATCTGTTCGAAACATCCCGACTCGCGTATCATTTGTGTTGCCATGAAATCCACCACACACAACCGGCGGGATCTATTTCTCTTCGCGGTCCATTTTCTGGTCCCGTTCGTCATCTATTCGTTTACTCTTCTGCCGGGTACCGGGTACCGGGGCGATACGGCCAAGTTTCACTTTCTCGGTCATATTCTCGGTGTTCCGCACACGACAGGCTATCCGCAGTATCTTCTGCTAAATCATCTCGTGAGTCTTCTGCCTTGGCAAGAACCGGCCTACGGCCAGAACCTGTTGTCGGCGGTCATCGGTGCGGGTGCCGTGGCGGTATTGTTCTTTATTTTACGCCGACTTACAGGGGATGCGGTTGTGGCCTCCGCGGCGACTCTTTTGTTTGCGTTCAGCCGACGGTTCTGGAGTCAGTGTATCGTCGCCGAGGTGTATGCGCTTCAGGTTCTGTTCCTGGTGGGAATTCTCTATTGCGCGGTTCGTTGGCAAAGAGAGCGAGAGGATCGCTGGCTGGTTGCGACTCTCTTTCTTTACGCGGTTTCGTTCGGCAATCATGCAAGTTCGATTTTTCTGTTGCCGGGCTTCGTTCTGTTCTTCTGTTTAGTCGATTGCCGCGTGTTTCGGCGGAAGATGTTTTGGCTGAGCTGTATCGGTTTTGTTCTGCTGTCGCTGTCGCAATATGCCTATCTGTTTATTCGCACACGTTCCGAGTGTCCGTATATCGAAGTGCCTATCTATACCCTCGGCGATTTTCTACGGTTCGCTTCTGGTGCGAAATTCCATAGTCGGATGATGGGGTTTTCCTGGAGCGAACTCTGGTACAACCAAACGCACTGGTTTCTGTCACTCTTTTATTTTCAATTCTTCCTGCCGGGTTGTATTTTCGCGATCCTAGGCGCGTGGTCGCTGTTGAACAGGAACCGGCCGCTATTTTGGCTCACCTTCCCTGCGATAATCCTGAAAGCAATTTTCGCCGCGGGGTACCGTGTGGATGACGCAAAGGTGTTTGCTCTACCGTGTTTCTTTCTGGCAGTCTTTTGGATTGCGGAAGGGATGCGGGTGGTTGTTGAAAGATATTCGTTGCGTATGGCTCGTGCGTTTTTGTTGCTTTTGTTTCCGATTCTCATCGTTTCGAATTGGCAACTGGTCGATCAAAGCGAGAATGTTCTCCCGCAGCGTGTGACGGAACGTATTATCCGTTTCGTTCCGCAGGACAGTGTTTTGATTACCGAGATTTACCAAGTGGCGCATTATTTCCGGTATCACTTGTGGGTGAAGGAACTCCGACGACCCGAGGAACACATTTATACAGCGCAGGAATGGGAGCCGCAGGAGTTGGCTGCGTATTTAGCGGGAGTTTCGCCGCTGGTCGAGTGCGGCCTTGAGATCCCCGTCGGATTGAACGTCTTTTTCGCGGATTGTCCCGAGCTCTTTTCGTTGCCGAAAGAGCGTTTCGAGCCGGTCTTGTTCTACGATTATCCGGACGCCAGTCGCGAGGCGGTGCTCTATCGGCGAGTGACGGACTAATGTCATTAAGTCAAGTACACGCTCGTTTTTCGCGGGAGGGCGAAGCTCCTGCTGAGCCGGATTCCCCTTCCTACAGGCGGCTCAGCGGGAGCTTCGCCCTCCCGGTATCGTTTCACTATAGGATTCACTTATCGACATTCGGTAACGGATTTTAGGGAAGAAAACACGAGCTGATCCTTTCGCCGTGTCACCACCGCATGCCCTCGCAGCGTCCGTTTTCGCCCCCCCTTCTGGGAGACCGCCAGTTCGCGAATCGAATCGACGATCTCTAAAGTCGGATGGAGCTCGGGCGTACATTCATCAAGCAGACGCCGAACAATCCGTCGCTGGGCGGCTTTGGACAATGCACAGAACGCTTCACGATCAATTTGAATTCCTCCATCGAAATGATCACTGTGAATATTGAGCCATTCGCTCTCTTCCCGTTCCCACGCAGACACCTCTTCCCGCGCGATCTCCGCAAGTCGTCCCAACGCTTCTCGAACCCTCGGATTGACGTGCTCAAGCCGGGGAACAATCTCGTGACGGATATAGTTCCGGGTCAGCGAAACATCGAAGTTCGTCGCGTCCGTTCGGTACTCGTACCCAACCTGCTGCAGGAAATGGATCAATTCGCCACGTGTTACATCTAACAGCGGTCGAATGACCCGGACACCGTAGTACCCCGAGACCGGCGCAACTCCTGTGAGCCCGTCAATGCCGGTTGAACGGACGAGGTGATGCAGCACCGTCTCCGCCTGATCGTCCAATGTGTGTCCTGTCGCAACCGCTTCACATTTGTTTCGTTTCGCGAGATTCGTGAGGAACCGGTACCGTTCCTCCCGCGCAACCGACTCCAGGTTTTCTCGGCGCTCGAAGGCCTGTTTACGCACATCGACCCGCTTGCGATGGAACGGCAGACCGAGTTCGTTCGCCAGCCGTTTGACAAATCGCTCGTCTTCATCCGACTCGTCCCCGCGTAAACCGTGATTCAGGTGTGCGACACGCAAATGGAGGGAGTGTTCGGCGGCAAGTGCGTTTAGTGCGAGTAACAAGGTAATCGAATCCGCACCGCCGGAGACAGCCGCCACCACACCGGTACAACCTTCAAGCATATCGTATTTGGAAATCGTCTCACGGACCTTCGCGATGACGGAACCGGCAGGCGAGAGGGAATCTGTGGAATAATGGGGTTTACAAAGATTCGCTGACGGAGGCTTCTTCCTTGGCATGGATCATCTCGCCGAATGCGATATTCATCCAGTTGAGCGATATCAGTCCCGCGATGATAATCGGGATGATTTGACTGAGCCACAATACAATGGCGAAGGCCGCCGCAACGCCCGGTTTGACTCCGTACAATTCAACCAGAACGGCTTTCGCAGCCAACTGATAAAGGCCGACATAACCGGGGGCGCTGGGGACAGCTGCGGCTAAACAGATCGCCACCATAATCAGGATACCACCAAGAAACGGGATCGTATCGGAAAGGCCGAACGCCTGCACCATCACATATTCCGACCAGGCCAGGATCAGCCAGAGGACAAGTGTGAGAAACGTGGTCCAAAGAAGCGAACCGGGACGCCGAAACGTGGATAGCCCCTTCTCGAATGAGACCGTCATATCGAGGATTCTCTGCCGGAAGGGTTTTCCCAAAACCTCTCGCGGGAGCGGCCGGACAAGAATGCTAACCACGCGATAGCTCCACGTGGGCAGATAGGTCATGATAAGCAGGACAACCGCGACCGCCGACACGAAGAAAAGCGACGCTTTTCCGCCCGTCTGGATGATAAACGCCAGCTGACCCTCCTGATCGACCGGGAACGGAGCCAAAGCCAGTACAACCCCAAGCCCTACAAGGATACCTGCGAAGTCAAAGACCCGCTCGACAACAACTGTTGCCAGGATTTCCGTAAAACGCCGCGTGCTTTTATGCGCCAGAAGAATACCCCGGATCAGCTCGCCGGCCCGGGCGGGAAGAATGCTGTTTCCCATGAAGCAAATCAACATAAGACCGAACAGACGGTTCACCGGTTCCGGCGGCTTGCCGAGAAACGAACGCCACCGAATGGCACGCAGATAAATGTTCACAAAATTCAGAAAAATCGAGGGAATGAACAGAATCCACGAAACCGTGAGAACGGTTTGCCAAACTTCGGACCAAACCACGTCCCGTGTGAAAAAATACAGACTGACTCCGCTGATGAGCAGGCCGATCCAGATTTTGACGTCTTTTAGGATGGACATGCGCTCCCCTCAATCTCATCATACGCCCGCTGCGCAGCCGCCGCGATTTCCAAAAACGGTACCCCGTGCTCCATATGAAGCCTTCGGCAATCGACATATTCCGGCTTGAAGCGTCGTGCAACCCCCGCACCCCATACGACTTTCCCGCGAACCGGCCCCCACTTCGTTTCTACGGTCACCGACTCGCGTTGCAAAACCCGCCGCTCCATCCGTCGAAAACGCACACCGACCGTAGTGCTCTCTCGGAGCAACAACTGCGCGAGAGGTTCTTCCAAACCGACCGGAGACAGCACAGTCACCAATGTCCCCGGACGATTTCGTTTCATCTGCACCGGTGTGAACATCACATCCAACGCCCCTGTCCGAAATGCGTCTTCCATAAGAATTTCATAGGCTTCCGGGACCATATCGTCGATCTGCGATTCGATCACGACAACTTCGCTCGGACTTCCCGAAACCGTATGACCCGTGAGAATACGGAGTATATGCGGATGTTCCTCAATATCGAAGTTACCCGCACCTATACCGACCCCGGTCAGCTGAAGCGACGGCAGAGACATCGACCCGTCGCAGAGTTCTGCGACCAGCGCCGCGCCAACGGGAGTCACCAACGACTTTTCCACTGTGCCCGCAACGATCCGAAATCCAGTCAACAGACGAGAGACAATCGGATCGGGAGGCAAGAACCGGGTGTCTCCGATGTCGATTTTGCCTCGGCCGAGATGAATCTCGGATGCCGAGACCTGCTCGACCTCCAGAAGATGGAGTCCCGTCACTACAAGGACGGTCTCGATTACCGCCTCCATCCGGAACTGGACCTCCAGGAGATTCATTCCGTGTGCGGCCGCTGTGGCTTCAGCCAGCCTCCTGAGTATCCTCTCGGACCTCTCGGCGACGCCAGCCGCGAGCGACATTTCACGAGGGATCTCTTGAGTTTCCCTGAAAGAGATCTCTCTGGATTTCGGTGCCGCGATTTGGACCTGGGTGGCGGCAACTCCCCCTGGACTGACCTTTCGACCTGTCAGATCTACGGCAAACGATGGCCCGAGCGCCGAGACCAGATCCTCGGTCTTGACCCCCAAATCGATCAACGCACCGAGCAACAGCTCGCCGGACACCCCTGAAAGCATCTCCAAATGGGCGACTTTCAACGTAAGCGTCTCCTGTATATGCGTCTCGGTGCAAAAGCGTCACGAAGATGCCAGGTATTTCCTGATACTTTCGATTCCCGTTTCTTCTGCCTTCTTCGCATCCCGGATACACTGTGCGAGACCAAGCGGAGTTTCCTTATCCGTCGGTCGTTCTTTCTTTGAGCACGATTCCCAAACCGGACGGAGACGAGACGCGACTTCCTCATAGGCGGAGACTGCTTCGGAGAGGTTCTCGTCGCCGTTTCCAATCGATCTGAGATATTCGCGCGCGTAACACCGGGCCGAATACCAATGACGGGCATAGTAATCGGCGTGCACCAGCACGTCATCCGGGATATCGGTACTCAACCGCCGCACGTGCCAGATATCGTAAATCCCGAATATCGCACTCCCAATTGCTCAAAACAACTGCAAAGACGATGGTTCAATTCAACCAGATCGTGGGTCTTTGGCGGAATGGTGTTGCGCGCGATAAGAACAGCTTTCTGAAGTTTTTCGATGCACTGTTGAGCATGAAAACAGACGGCATCGAAATTCGGATCAAATTCGACTTCGAATTCTCGGTTAGCTGTTCTCCAATCACCTTCCGCTTTCTGTATCCACTCTTTGACTACTTCGTTCATAAAGTACCTTACCTCTGTCCAATGCCTCGCGGACAAGAGGATCTCCCATCGCATATCGTCGTTCTATGTCGTCGGGTCGACGCGCCAGCAGATCAATCGGAAAACGAGGGTCGGTGCGGTTCAGAATCTCCAACGATTTTCCAAAATTCCTCCCCTCGAACGGCAGGATGACCAACAGATCTACATCAGAATCACCAGAAGGGTTTCCATAGGCATAGGAACCGAAAAGTATAATGCGTTCCGGCCGAAAATCCCGGACAATTCGGTCGCATAGATCTTCTATCGCACTCGTGCTGACACGCATAGACGATTCCTTCTTATTCTCATTTCAAGGCAGTCAACCCTGTTTTTCTTAACACTCCTCTACCACATTAAACCCGAGGAAGTGGGACAGCCGATAGATGTCATTCACATGATCGCCATAGAAAATCACTCGATGCAGACCGCCCGTGTACTTGCGCAGGACCTCACGTGGATCGTTCACCTTGGTCGTGATCTTCGTTCGGCAACCGCGCTCACAGACCGGTGTGTCGACAATCTCTCCTGTCGAGATCAGCATCGTGTCGGTTCCCAGATAGCGGGCCATGGTAATCTTCCGGCCAATGTCCATCTTCACCTGAAGCGCCGCGCCCTTGTCGTCCTCCATGTGGCTGCGGATCGCGTAGGGACACTGCTTTCCGTTCACGCCGTCCATCCGTGTAGCGGATACACAATGTGCGTGGATCACTACGTTCTCGGAGGTATCGATCACCGGATCGCTGATAAAGCCGGGTTTCTCGACCAGATATCCGAATGTCAGCATGGTTAGGGTTGATTGAAGGTCCGCTTCGCACGCTCCCACCAG
This sequence comes from uncultured bacterium, assembly GCA_964612675.1. Lineage (GTDB taxonomy): Bacteria > Hinthialibacterota > Hinthialibacteria > Hinthialibacterales > JAKPRU01 > CAZTDD01. The sequence goes on along the minus strand of CAZTDD010000004.1, from coordinate 89,379 downwards.
TCCTTCATCATTCATGCGTGAGAATCCAAGGCATGGATAGGCAGGAAGTTCTCCCTGCCGGAACAAACTGAGACAGTTGATCGCAATGGCCTGCGCTTTCTGTTCTTGAAGCATGTCGCACATTGCGTGATAGAGACGGCACGATTTGAGAATCTCCTCTTTCGAAGGTTCGACCACAGTCTCGGCATGGTCGATGAAATCCGTTGCGAGTTTCTTTGATTTGTCCGGGTCCGCCTTCTCGAAGGCATCCATCAATTGTCTTCCACTCACCAGGACGATCTTCGTACCGAGTTTCTTCTTCACTTCATCCGCAAATGCTTCGTCCATCCCGCCGCCGGTCAAGCAAAGAATCCGGGAATCTTTCATCCTGCGGACGGTTCGAAAGGCGCGCAACGCCTTGGCCAAATCCTGAAAATCGCTAGTTGCCAATACGTCGATCCGCTTGCCGTCCCGCTGCATGTCGCCGATACGGCACCAGTCGTGACCGCTGTACGGCTGCGAAAAGAGCATCGACGGAATGTTGTGTTCCGCGATGCCCGCCACAAGATGGCCCACAGTTGAGGTCAGGTTGAAGATCAACACACCGTCGGCGTCATCCATCTTGCCGTCGAGTTTCTTGAGATCGTCCGCCACACGAAGCAGTTCCCCGCCGGTCAGTTTGATCTCCGGGAAATCGTTCGCCACTTTGCGCAGTTCCGTGTCGACCCGCCGAATCTCGGCTTGCACATCCAGATAAGGTGTGGGCCACGTGGGCACCGGTTTTGCCAGGTAAATCACGTGAACGTTTACGGGCGGCAGGTCAGTTGTCGCTGCGTGAACCGGCATGGTCGCACGCAAGGGATTAAACATCGATAGGGCCAGCGCACCTGCGCCGCTGGTATGTAGAAACTCCCGACGGGTGAAATGTTCGGACATGGGTATACTCCTTCTCCTAAGAAATGGTAGTAACCACATCATCTCTCAAATCGGGGAAGGCGGCAATAGGGCGGGCGCCTAAAGTGGATCCCGGAGAGACATTTAGGCAAAAGAAACAACCGTCCACGATTCTGCGGGCGGGTCACAGGACGCAGGAATACCCCTCCTACACCAGAGGACCGCGGTTTTATCCGGTTCACGGAAGTCCGACGAAGACCGTGTCCCCTTCAATCTTGACCGGGTATCTTTTGATCTCTTCCTCCGGGCAAACAGGACAGATTCCTTCGTCGATATCGATACTCCAGCCATGGTGTGGACAACCGACATTTCCTTCGCTGACAACGGCCTTGCTGAGGATTGTGCCGCATTCCCGGCATGTATTGTCGAGCGCGTGGATCTCGTCATCGACGTTGAAGAGAGCGATTTGTACCCCCTCCGCATCAATCGGTTTGACCGTATTGGGCGGCAGTTCGTTGAGCGTAGCGACTTTCACGTAATGGGCCATGATTCGGCATCCAGTCTCGGGTAGTTGGTTTTCGACTTCTTATGAAAGATACTACCTAAATTCGATTTCATTCGCCAATCTGCAAAATGCAGGCAACGTCTCGCTCCCGACTTTGATCCAGACCGTAGCGCCCGGGTTCATCCCGGGCCACTGTCCGAGACGAACCCGGACGCTACTTTTGGAGGCGAGCGAGTCCCCAGGGGGGAATAGTCACCGGCTGGCGGCGATCGGAGACAATCTGCTCTTTTGCGGTCAGGTTCAAAATAAGTTCGTCACCATCCAGAAACGCTCGAAATAAACCATCCATCAAACCGTCCGTTCCGACATCTCGCCGAAGCCGCGGATCCACCGCGGAGGGATTCGTAGCGATGGCGCAGACCAAATCGGCATACTCCGCAGGGTAACGCCCCGCATCCGGGACATAGAAAGTAAAACCGAGCCCAACCTCTTTCACCCAAGCGGCTCGCAGCTCCTCAAACGGCGACAGAATCGAAATCTCGTTAAAACCCCGCGATATAGGCTCAAGCCCCTGCTCGTCCCTGCTCAGTTCCAACGGGAAAAGCCGGGTCATGATTTCCAGGTTTCCTTCCCGATCGCGGAAAGGGAGACCGCCCGAGAAGATGAAGAGGTTCCCGCGCCGAATCCACTGCTCCAGACCGCTGAAAGATTCCGCCGGCCATCGTGTCCCCTTCAGGTGGATCAAGATGGTGTAATCCGAAAGAAATGAGGGATCTACGAGATCTTCTGGCGACACAAGATCGACCGGTATCCCATCGCGAATCCATCCAAACCGCTCGGCGAATTCGGAATCGGCTTCGGTGGGAAGCCAGGGATATAGAACGCCAATCGACCGTGGTTGTCGTGTTCCACCGATTTTGTCGGCACCGGTGCGGTAGGTGTCCAGAACCCCGGGACGTGCCAACTGGTCCTCGGAAACGAGAAGGATGTCGCCTCCTTCATTCGCAAGAGCGAACAAGGCGGATGAAAGTATGCCCCCATCTGTCTCCCGGACCTCCAGGCCGAACGACGCTTCGTGGTGTCGGAAGGACTTCGCCAACAGCAGCCATTTCGGGTCGAGGACAGGATTGAATTCTTTGGCAACAGTCAAGAAAAAAGCGTCATGGCGTGACGTGATCCGCGCGATAGAGTCTGGGGGAAGCGTTCCCCAATCCGCCCGGCAGGGCAGCCACAGAAACAATCGCGTTTGTGGAAGAGCGGAGCGGCATGTCTCCAGCAAATTGTCAAGATATTCTACTTGTCGGTCTCGCAGCCACTCCTCCACAAATTCAGCTGCCTGGGGCGACGGAGCTTGCCTACCCAGAAACGGAACGATCTGATCGTTGCGCCGGTATTCCGTTCCCCACGCCCGGTTGATATTCGGCAGGGTTCCGTACTTCTTGCGAACAGCAAGGCGGAATTCGTCCACAATCTCCGGGGCGTCCCATACAATCTCCAGCGCATGAGACGGTTCAAAACCAACGGTATTCCGCAGGTCGATGACGACTCCATGGGGCCATCGATTCATTCCGATCCGGCCGATTGTCCGCGCAGCCTCCTCCCATCGCTGGATTTCACGAGAATCCCAAATGCTCAGAGCACTTTCAGTCGCGCCAGCCGTGCTGATGTCCAGGATGACGCCCGGTTTGGTGTCGCGGAATACCGACGCCCATGAGTACACTGGGCTGTCGCGCAAACTGGTCTTCCCGATCAAATCGGCCCGTTCCGATCGTAGTACTATGGCCTCCGCTCCCCACGACGCGTACAGGCCCATCCGCTGGTCGAAACGAGGCGTGCCGGCATTACGGATCAAGCGCTCCTCATCGGAAGGACGGACGAAAATGCTGAACGATTCCGGAGGCTCGGCTACCTCCTTCTCCGCACCCCAGGGCCGCACACGATCGATTTCACCGAGCGGCTGACGTGTCAGGATCACACGGCGAATCGGGGTACCCGGCGGAATCAGACGGATGCTGGAATCATGCGTCATCGCGTTTTCCAACTGTGCGCTCCAAAGCGCCACGTTCTGCCGCTGCCAGCGCTGCGTTCCGCCTGTATAAAACCGCTTCGTAAGAATGTCGTCCTCGGTCGGGGTTGCCGAGCCGACATCGCTCATATACTGAATGGAAAACGCCCCGGGTTGACTGTCCCAGTACTCCACCGCCAGAAAAAACGTCCCAGTCGTCCACCACAGAAAACCGGGAGCCACTCCCAGATAAATCGAAGGGTCCGGACTTTCCGGCTCGGGCACAAGTCCTTTGGAACCCAGATGTTTCTCCCACCGGACTTCCTGCGTGGCGGTGGCGGAGCGGGCAAGCCCCCACCCCATCGGGACTGTGCTGAAGTCGACCCACGCGGTACGACTCCCATCCCGTCCGATCGGAATCCGTGGAATCCTGGTCTCCTGGGACGCCGAAATGGAGACAAAACCAAGAAGCAGTACAAGCAGTATGGAAAAACGACAGAAGTTTGACATAGAAAGCAGCAAAAACTCGTATAGTAATGGAATAAAACAACTCCGCGCGGTTTTGCCGGTTATGATCCTCGCCTATCTTGACGCTGCGGCAAAAAGTCGTCCGCTGACATTAGAAGTTCCCCTCTCCCGCCGGGAGGTTAGGGTGAGGGCCGATTCTTGGACTTTTTGCGACGGCATCTATCTTGACGGTAAGAGGGATTGTAGCAGGACAATCAAGAAAGGAAACAAGGAACCATTATGCCTGGAGCGATAGAAGGTGTTGTCGTGCTGGGGATTGGCCTTTTCGGGACGCTGATTCCGATAGCGTTGTTTGGTCTGATCCTCTATATTCTGTTTCAAATCAGACGGAACACCCAAGACCTGGCTTGTCAGACGGAACACCCAAGACCTGGCTTGCGAGATGCACGATACTCGGGTTGCACTCGAACGAGCGATGGACAGGATGACAAGAACTCAACTTGAATCCGGACCTGTCGGGGAACAAGGGCCTTCCACCGGCTCGACATGATAGACTCGATCCGCTGGTGCAGGAGTTGAACTCCCGGACCTGCGCTGAGTGCCTAAGCAGATCGAGAGCAAAAAAGAAGAGAAAAGAACAAAACTGAAGAAAGAAGAATAGATCATGCCGGAAGTCTTTTTTATTGCCCCAATCGTGCTGTTGGGATTCATCGGATCCATCATTCCACTGGTGTTTCTCGGGCTCATCATCTATTTTCTTGTACAGGTCAAACGCACCGTAGACGAGATCGTATTGGAGATGCGGGACATGCGCCGAGCGGTGACAAATTATTCAAGATATCGGCCCCCGAATTCAAGATCGTGAGGAACGATAGATGTCTGCTTCAGCTGTAGCCTTTTTTCCGATGTTCATGTTTGGCCTGTTCGGCAGCATTATCCCGCTGATCTTTCTCGGGCTTATCCTTTACTTCCTCGTTCAATTGAAGCGATCCTTGGAAGATCTTGTATTTGAAGTGAGAGATACCCGTAGGGCCATCGAGGACGCGTGGAGAGAACCGACCTCTTCCGGACACTCCCTGCCGCCGGAGACGCATGGATAAGAAAACCCGCTCCGTGGTCTCGCAGATTGTCATCGTGGCGGTTTTCGCCGTGGGTCTATCCGTCTATTCGGTGATCCCGAAGAAGACCGAAGAAGCGCAGATGCGGCTGGAGGTGCTTCAGGCACACCGCGATCTGAAAGATGTTCTGTTTGCGGTACAGCAATACGCAACGGATCACAACGGAGGCTTTCCTTCTCCGGGTGCTACGTCTCATGGTGCTACGTCTCATGCGATTGGGAACGGCACACATGTCGTATCCAATGTCATCGAGGCCGCAGACTTCTTACAGCCGGATTATCTAGCCGAAATTCCCACGTCACCGTTCGTGACAAACGAAATCGGATCGGCTCCCGTGTTTTTCGGCAAACACACGGGAGACCCCCCATATTGGTACACCTATGTCCAGGGGCCCGGGTCTGCAGAACCCGCTGCCAACGTCCTCCAACAAAAACCCCCCGCCTTACCCAGCCGTCAGTGGTATGCCGTTACGAATGGACTCCGCAGTCCGGGGTATATTTACAGGGATACGTATGGCTTCGTCTCGATGGGCAGTACGCGGTGAATCGACCGGCAGGATGCCGCTGCTACCCTACTGTTCAGCCCACCCCTCTTGTTCGATACCTCAATTTCGGGAGTATCATAAAAGAGCTGTCGGAAGACCGTTTTCTGCGATGGAGAATATGCCATGACCGGACTCGAAGAACAGGTACTGAGATATGTAGGTGAGCTGGAAACCGAAATGGTCGAACTTGCCTCCGATTTGATAAAAATCAATACCGTGAACCCCTATAGCGGTGACGAACCTATCGGTTCGGAAGCAGAAGGCCAAGAACGTCTCCGCAAGGCCTTGGTTCCTTACTCCCCCGACATTGAGATGTTCGATTGCCCGGCGGATATCTATAGCCGGATGAATGTGATTGGTCCCGAAGGGCGTGATTTCCGGGATCGCCCGAATCTTGTGGCGTCCTGGCCGTTCGGCCAGGACGGGCCGACATTGATTCTGAACGACCACATGGACACCGTGGGTGTCTCCACAATGAGCATAGACCCATTTTCGGGTGAGATCCGTGACGGAAGGATCTGGGGCCGGGGTTCCTCAGACAGCAAAGGATGCCTGGTTTCCGCAGTATGGGCGGCGGCAGCGGTGAGCCGGTGTGCCAATGATCTTTGCGGCAAACTGATATTGGAAAGCGCTGTCGATGAGGAATGCAACGGCTCCGGGGCAGGCACGTTGGCATGCTGCGAAAGAGGCTATCGCGGAGACGCGGCTGTGGTGGTCGATGGAGACGGGCTTTCGATTATTCACGGCGTCGGCGGTGTGGTAACAGCCGATGTCACCGTATATGGCCAGGAGGGGCACGCCTCGCAGCGTTCCGGCGTGAACGCCATCGACAAGGCGACGTTTCTGAAAGGGGCGATCGACGCCTACAAAACCGCTCGCACTGTTAAGGTTCCGTATTATCCGGTCAATCTTGGTGTCTTTCGCGCGGGCAGCGTTCCTGCAGTGGTGCCGGGCGAGGCCTACCTCTCCGTAAACATCTGCTATACCTACGAGGAGGCGATTGAAGCCCGGGAGCGGGGACTTGACCATGAGGGGCAAGACGTGTTCCAGACCTTCTGCGGGGCGATTCGGAATCGAGAATCGGAAGACGCCTGGTTTCTTGAGAATCCCTCCAAAATCACATGGGTAAAAGATCTAATCCCGTTTTCGATCTCAAAGGATCATGAGCTGGTAGCGACCTTGTCCGATTGTCATTCGGCGATCACCGGTATCCCGCCGAAACTGGAAACATTTGTGGCGTGGACGGATGCGAGTTATTTGTGGAACCGAGCAGAGACTCCCGTAGTGCTGTATAGCCCGGGGGCGCGGGGTGTCGCTCACAGCGCGGTCGAGTATATCTCAATTGACGATATGCGTACCGCTGCGAGGACATTAGCTCTGTATACGATCCGATTACTTCAGTCTCGATAAAAACAAGTACTATCGGCGGGGGCTTCGTCATTCTTAACCCGCTTGCGGCAAGAAATTCCTTTTTTTCTACTCGTGCCATCGTTGCACAAAATCCCTCGAAATGGAGAATCATACGGCGCCTATTGTATTTCCGCGTCTTTCCGCGATCTGCCCAGCTGCTTGGCACTCGGTTTGCTTTCCTATCCACGCAGCCCGTTTTCTCGACGGGTCCTGCCCCGGGTTCACCGGGTTGAACTTGACACAGTACCCGCCCTAAGAAGTATCGCACTCGGATGAAATCGTGCGGCGGAGGCCGCGCAGCGAATGGACGACCAAGGACGGTCTGCGATGAGCCAGTTCTTCCCTTTTTCTCTGTTTGCCTCGGTTGAAGGCACATCAGCAGTAAAAAGTGCCCCAAAAGTCGCCGGGACTCAAAGCACCGGCAACGGGATCTCCTTCGAGAAAGTCCTCGCGGGAATGCTCCAAAAAGCAGGCAGTCCGACAACAACCCTCTCCACCGAATCCGGCCTGGGCTTTGCCCCAGCCACGATGGAAGCCATTCCGTTTTCATTGCTTTACCCCGAGATAGAGAAAGCCAAAGGCTCCGGTGCGGAGCTGACGGTTCCGCCTGAAGCACTAAAACAAGATGAGCAAGGACGGCTCCTTGTTTCTGTTCGCCATCTCTCGGCCATGATCGAGAAAATGAACCAGGCGTCCGGCGACACACAAGGCAACACAGAGAAAGAGAAACTCCTCGGCAAATTGGGTATGACCGCCGGTGACGGGGATTCACTCGACCGTTCTCTCCTGGCACTTGATGCTGAGGCGCAGATCAAAGGTGTCGACACCAACGCAGGTACCGAAAATGGGGCCTCAGAGAAAACACCGGATATCCAACTCGATACCGCCACTGTTCTCAAACAGATGGCTGCCCAGGGCAAAACGGCTTCCGATCAACAGAAATCCGAATCGGATACACCAAAACCAGCTGACCTGCAGTTGGCCGAATTAGTGAAAACGAGCAAACCGGCTGAGATCACTCCGACAAAACCGGCCCCGATCTCGGAGGCCAGTGAACAATCGATCCAGGCAGCTCTTCTCCAGAAAGCCAATCAGTCCGGCGATAAGGAAATATCGGATCTGAAGCAGAATACAGTTCCCCCGGCTGAATTGGTTGTTGACGAAAAGGGAGAAGCGTTCATCGCGTTCACCCTGCCGAAGCAAAGCAGCACCGACGGAACAAAAATATCCGACCCGGACAAAGCCCCTGTCGATCAATACAAACCACTCGCGGCCGGTTCGCTCTCTGTGGAGCTACGTGCCGAAACAAAGGACTCCAACGGCGCAGTACCGCAGCAGCCATCCCAAAACACCGCTGGTTTGAGTGTCGCTGGTCCGAATACAGACGAGCAGAACGTTGACGCACCACTGGAGCGAGACCGCATGATTGCGGCGTACACAAAAGCCGTCGAGGAAGCACAGGTCCGCGCGAGTGAGGAGCAACTGCAGAAGTTGGTCGAAGAGTCGGCTCCGGTGAAAGACAGTACAGTCCGCCTCGTGTCCGCAGAGCCGGCCTCTCAAGCCGCGTCCTCGGTTTCTGCGAAAGCGCTACCGATTAAGAATTCGGATACAGAGGCCGCACGCCAGAACACGAACCAACCCGTTCATCCGGTCGAGTTCCAACAGGATCCCGAGACAGGACTCAAGAAAGTCGTTTCCGCAGGCGATGCCAACACGAATGCGGATCTGACAAACAAACAACAAACGTCTTCCGATCAAACGCAGAATTCGAAAGGTGTTAAGTTCGTCATTCACAACGAAGACCTTCCGAAAGATCTGCAACAAGAAGGACGCAAACTGACTCTGTTTGTCAAGGAAGCCGGCAATGGATCGACGGAGTCCGCAAAATCGACGGAGTCCATAAAATCAACAGTGTCCGCAAAGTCAGCGGAGTCCACGAATTCAACAGTGTCCGCAAAATCAGCGGAGTCCATGAATTCGACAGAAAGCGGTAAATCCGCCCTGTCCGGCAGTCTGAAGAGCCTGGCAGATCGGTTCAATGTCCAGCTTTCCGTCGAGAAATCCCAGATCGATCAATCAAAATCCGATGTCAAAGCCTCGCCGGAGAACTCCCAGACAAGCAACCTGAAGGCCGACACGGAGGCAAAACCCTCCCAGAAGTCGGGCGAAGCACCGGTAACACCGGAAAACATAGCAATCAACAAAGCCGAAATGGACCGACAGGCCATGGAGCCGTTCACCAAGGGGTACGAGCGGTACGCTGAAATGGAATACAAGAGCGCCGAGCCTGTTTCCAAACAAACAGGGGATCGGGAGATGCCGCCCCCGAGTCAAGAGCACGCCGCAGCGAGACCGCAAAGCGATGCCAGGGTAATGAACACTCAAACGTCCAGCCCGGCACAAAGCAGTGCGAGAAGCGCCGAACCGAAACAAGTCGTCGAGCAGGTGGTGCGCGGCGTTAGCGGGTCCATCAGTGAAGGACGCAGCCATGTAACCATTCGGCTGAATCCACCCGACCTGGGCACTGTCAACGTCAAATTGGTCTTGGAAAATGGAACATTAACCGCTCGGATTACGGCTGAGCAAAGCGCGACACGGTCCCTTTTGGATCAGCACTCACACGCTCTTCGTCAGTCGCTGACCGACCACGGTATCAAAGTGGATCAAGTCGTCGTGACGCGGGAACCCGCCGAACGGAATCCCCTGACTCAACATGACCGAGGGCACCAATCGAATGAACGATTCCACAAGGATCGGGAAGATTCCGCCGGCGACAATCGGCGCGAGGGGAATCATCCCCAAGATGAACGACAAAACCGAGGGCAGCCCAAACAGGAGTGGCGTTTTAGCGACTACTTCGCATAAACATCTTCGTCGCCCAAGCGAGGAAGGAGGAGACAGAAACTGTGGATACCAACAGCATTACAGGGCTTGGAACAACGTATGAGCCACCGAAAAGCGATCTCAAATTGGGGTCCGACGCGGTAAGTCGCGATGACTTTCTGACGTTACTCGTGGCTCAACTCCAACATCAGGACCCGCTGAATCCGCTCGAGAACCAGGAATTCGTTTCGGAACTCGCAACATTCAGTAGTCTCGAACAACAAACCAATCAGACTGAATTGCTCGAACAGTTGATCGCGACTCAACAGGGAAACATGAATTCCCAGGCATTGTCGATCATCGGTCAGGATGTTGCAGCGTCGGTTGATTCGTTTGGCTACAACTCCGGCGATCGGCCCACTTTTCTGGTGAAAGGCCCTCCGGGAGGAGAAGTGACTGTGAAGATCACCAGCCAGGCGGGCACCGTGGTTCGCTCCGACACAGTCCAAATGCCGACCAGCGGCGTCTTGGACTACCAATTTGACGGTTTGACGGAATACGGTACCGAGCTGGCACCAGGCACTTACCGGATTTCCGCGGGCTCCGGGATCAACACAGAAGGAGAAACCCTCAAGCAGCCGGTCTTCCTGACCGGCCAGGTCAACGAGGTACGCTTTGAAGACGGCACACCGATTCTGTCTGTAGGCGGTCAAAGCGTCGGATTGGATCAGGTTCTATCGGTGCGTCACCGAAACCCGTTCGAGGGGGCTATTTAGATAGTCTTCAACGAGAGACGAATTACGAGGACTTGAGGTGGAAATCCAGGCGAATGCCCTTAGGGGCGGAATCCGAATACCAAACTTTGCAGGGAAGCAAAGGGAATTGAAATCGACTCTCTTTTTGAAAGATTCGAAACAAGCTGACACGGAGGTCTCGATGCAATGACTGTTCGTTCGATCTTTACCGGACTAACTGGACTCAATTCAATTGACAAATCGATCGATGTTATCGGCAACAACATCGCCAATGTGAACACCGTGGGATTTCGCGCAGGGCGGGCAACGTTTGATGATCTGTTTGTCTCCACCCTGTTTGCGGGAATAGGACCACAAGGCGCACGAGGAGGGATCAATCCGCGCCAGATCGGATCCGGTGTCTCGGTTGGAAGCGTGGACACTCTCTTCAGCCAAGGCAACATGCAAACCACCGGACGACTGTTGGATCTGGCTATCGAAGGCGATGGATTCTTCGTACTCCAGGACGACAAACTTCAACAAGTATTGACCCGGGCAGGCAATTTCAGCCTTGACTCGGATGGATTCATTGTCGATCCCGGGAATGGATTCCGTCTTCAGGGGCGACAGGCAAACGCTGTCGGCCAAATCGACAACACCAGCCCGGTTGATGACCTGCGGTTGGATTTCGGAAGCACCGCCGAAGCCAAGAAAACGACGATGGTTTCTGCGGGGGGCAACCTCTACGCGAAAAGCGAACCGGTCCCCGCGACGGTCTCCAGTAATCTGCAAGGATTATTCAATCGCTTCGGCGAATCGGTGGGTCTGCTCAATGGGGACGTCCTTCGCTTCGAATCCGGATTCATCGATCTGGCCGATCCCCCAAATGATGTTGTCGAACCGATCGATCTTTCGAAATACGATTTCGGCAAAGGGCGCGGGGTCATCATGTCGATCACGGACGATTCGACGTTGGAGGATTTGGCGAAAGCGCTGGATGATGCGCTTGATAAAGTTGTGGAAAGCAGTATTCCAGGCTCCGAAAGTTCCTTCCAAGTCGGTGTGGATACCGAGTCCGGACGATTCATCTTCCAGACGGGAGTTGACTCGCTGGCGGGCATGCGGGTTGGACTCAAACCGCGAGGCTCTGATACAAAACCGCCGGAGAACAACAAGATTCTCGGTGAGATTTTCATGACGCAGAGTGACCCGAATTTCACGAAAACTCTCGACGTGGATGCGAATTCCATCGTTCGTACGGAACAATTCACTCAGGCGAATCGCACTTCGTCCATCGAGATTTTCGATTCGCAGGGGAACGCTCGAACGTTGACACTCGGGTTTGCACGCGACAGTCGACCCCCGGAGGCGATCGCCAGTACGCAAATCAGTGAGCTGCTCGACCGCGACCGGAGGGAGATCATCCATGGTGGATTTCCACAGAACCCCACATTCGCCGAACCGGTGATCGATCCGACCAACAATACGGCGGTGTTCACTGCATATCAGGTCGATAATCTCATCGCCAAACAAGGCGTCTACAGCTTCAATGACAGCGTCGATAACATGATTTCCCTACGACTGAGCGACGGCGCGATTTCGTTCAACGGTCAGGAATTCCTCCTGCCGACGGCCACTGAGCTTGCTGACGGAACCGCATTGAGTGCGGAGGACATGGCGATCCTTCAAGCGTTGGATGTTCAGGGTACCGAACATCTCAATATTGGGTCCGGATTCATGGACCAAGGATTCACCGAAACCACAACGCTGGAGAACATGCGTGAGCGGATCGAAAGCCGGGTCAACAACGCCCTTTCGGCGATCGTGAACGGGATCTCCAGCGCAGCTGTGACTGGGAATCTGGCAACGACGACCATCCCGGGGCTTCAAGGATTGACCAATAGCCTGACCATCGACGCGGACTATAGCCCGCCTCAGATGGAGATCGATTTGAACAGCGAAGGCGCATTCGAATTCTCAACAGAAGGTGGCAGTTTGGGTGCGGCTTCCAATTCCGATCTCCAGTCGACCCTGGCGACATCCGCCGGCGGCGAGCAGAACCTCGGCCTGGTCATGGACCTTGCCGCGAAAACACGTTCCGTCCGCGTCTCGACACTCTACACCCAAGAGGATGGAGCAAACTACGACTATTTCGCCGATAACGACGTGGATACAGACGTCACAGACAACCAGGTTACCAAATTCACCGAATCGCCGTTCGATGAGGACATCACCAACGCATTCACCGTTGGCAATACCGACAACGGTGATTTGACCAACGTGAATCCGACGGACGCGGCTGAGGCTCCAGAGCAATCCACCCCGCCTCAGGACTCCGCGCTGGCCGCGCTGGGTGTCCGGGATTCGGGCGTCCAACTGGTTGCGTTGAGCACTGGGATGTTCCTCGGCGACGACATCGTGGACGAGAACGGTGAGCCGTTGGTGAAAGGGAACTTCGCCAGCACAAAGGCCTTCGAAGCCGTACCGAATGCGTTCAATGCGATCTTCAACCCCCGAGGCTACGGAATCGCGGCCAGCTTCGACGATGACAGTACGTTGGATCGGCCGTCTCATATTCCGTTGCAGGGAATCGTGGTGAAAGAATCGGACTTATCGCCGGCAGAGACCAATACGTTCAACACAACCAGCGAGACCCGCAGGAATTCCTTCGCATGGCAGGGCGTGGTCCCCAATGCCTCCAACGACGTGCCCTCCGGAACGACGGGGTACGTCGACTTCGACAGTAGCGGACGGTTTTACAGTTATGGAGACGGAGAAAAGGACTCGCCGACGATCAACTTCGATCCGGATGGGATTGATCCGGTCAACGGTGGAGTCGATCCTATCAGTTTCCAACTGGATCTTACGAAGATGACTCATTTCGGGAACGCAAGCGACACCGCCACCCTGCTTACCCAGAACGGCCGCGGCGTCGGGAACCTGGAAAGCGTGAGTATCTCGCCGGACGGTCTGGTAGTGGGTGTCTTCTCGAACGGGGCCACACGATCTCTGGGCGCAGTCGTTCTCGCTCAGGTCACGAATGAGGGCGGCCTCCTTCAGATGGGCGACACGATGTTCGCCGAAAGTGCGAATTCCGGCCCCGCCGTGATCTTCGATCCGGGGAACGGCGGCACCGGCGTGATCCAGTCAGGCAACCTTGAGCTGTCGAACGTGGATATCGCAACCGAGTTCACCAACCTGATCGTGGCACAACGCGCGTTCTCGGCCAATAGCCGAATCATCACCACCAACGATCAGATCTTGCAGGAAGTTGTTAATCTGGTTCGGTAGTCGTTGAAACGCATGCTCGAACCAGGTCCGGGTAGATCGCGAATAAGAGGACCATGAGGGAGGGAGGTTCCGACAGGACCTCTCTCCCTTTTTTGTCGGCCTCTCGTTGCGTCATAAAGCATCAAAACGTATCATCAGCTTCAGCCTGAAACACGGCCCTTGGCCCGAGGAACAAGATGATCCGCGTCACCCGATTCAGCGGTCAACAATATCTGCTCAACGCGGATCTAATAGAAACGATAGAATCTACTCCCGATACCGTGATCACGGTACTTTCAGGACGGAAGTTCATTGTCCGTGAAACCGCGGATGATCTGGTCGAACGAATTCTGGCCTACCGGCGTGGTGTCTTGTCCGGTGTGGTAGTCACCAGAAAGGAGACGTAACCTTGGATGTCGGAACCGTTGTCGGATTAGTCTTGGCGTTGGGATTGATCGCCGGTGCGATGGGTAGCGGGATCATGTCGTTCATCGATGTGCCCAGTATCATGATCGTGGTCGGCGGGACCTTTTCTGTCGTCTTGGTTCATTTTCCGTTAGCTCAGGTGCTGAATATCGGTAATGTGGTTAAGAACGCGGTGTTCGCCACGCCGCAATCGCCACTCGACACTGTAACGACGCTGGTGAGTTTCTCGGAGAAGGCGCGTCGCGAGGGTATCCTCTCTCTCGAAAGTTCGATGGATGAGGTGCAGGACGATTTCATTCGAGTGGGCCTGCGTCTCGCAGTGGACGGCGTCGAGCCGGAGTTGATTAAGGATATTCTTCACACAGAACTCGCGTTCATCGAAGATCGACACAAAACCGGCCAGAAAATCTTCGAATACGCGGGCAGTGCGGCTCCGGCGTTCGGAATGATCGGGACGCTGGTCGGGCTGGTTCTGATGCTTCAGAAGCTGGACGATCCGTCGGCGATCGGTCCCGCGATGGCGGTGGCGCTGCTGACCACGATGTACGGGGCCATCATGGCGAATACAACCTTCATCCCCGTGGCCGGGAAATTGAAGGCGCGGACAGCGGAAGAAATCCTGATCAAAGAAGTCGCCATCGAGGGAATCATGTCGATTCAGTCCGGGGACAATCCGCGCATTCTGGAACAGAAACTCTTAGCCTTCCTGGCACCGAGCATTCGGCCGGCGCGAGAAGAATAAAACGGACAGCGGATTTGGTGGCTGAATCATGTCTGAGAAACGAAAGAAAGAAGAAGCCAAAGCAGGTGCGCCAGAATGGATGTGTACCTTCTCGGACATGATGTCCCTCCTCCTTTGCTTTTTCGTTCTGTTATTCGCTATGTCGACCATTGAGGAGAAGAAGTTCATTCAGGTGGCCGGCGCATTTCGGGATGCATTCGGTGGTCGGATTGCTCCGCACGCTATCCCGAACATCCGCGATCGGAAGACGATTGAAGAAATCTCGAAGAATCCGCAATTGATTAAGAAAAGAGCGTACGGTAAAGACGATGTTCTGACGCGCCTGAAACAAAAATATAAGTCACTGAAGCTCGACGATATCGTGACAATTAAAGGTACCGAGAAGGGGATTCAGTTCACCTTACTCGGCGATTCTTTGTTTGAACACTGGAGTGCAGAGATTAAACCGGAAGCATATACGTTTCTTCAGTACATCGGCGAGAACCTCAGAGAATTGCGGCGGAATCCGCTGAAATTCGTCGGTCACGCGGATTCCGGTCCGTCGCCGCCGAAAAAACTGTATGCGGACAAATGGGAACTCTCCATGGCGCGTGCGCGAGCCGTCATGACCTATTTCAGAGATTATGAAGCAATCGACGCGAGCCGAATGAGCTATGAGGGATACGCCGATACGGTGCCGGCGACCGACGAAAAAGGGAAACCGATACCGACCGATACCGCGGAAGGACAATCTCAACAACGCCGGGTCGAAATCGTCGTGCTGCAATCGTCGGAAAACGCGCCATGGTACATATATACTGAGGAATCGACCGCAACACCAACCCCGGTAATCGTAGAAGAACCGGTATAAGTAAAAGAGGCGGACAGTCATGCCACCCAAAGAAGAAGAACAATCCGGCGGAGCGCCCGAGTGGATGTGCACCTTCTCGGACATGATGTCTCTGCTCCTCTGTTTCTTCGTTCTGCTCTTCGCGATGTCGACGATCGAGGAGAAAAAGTTCGTCCAGACCATCGCGTTTATCAAGGGGGCGTTTGGACGGGTACCGAACCTGTTCAATATGTCGTTCATTCCTCCTGTCAATATGACGCCCCAGAAATCCGAGCCCACGATGGATGAACGAGTTATCGAGCGGGTGAAAGAAGCGATCGCGGAACGGGCAAAGGAGAAGTTGGTATCCGTTGAGCAGACCCACCAAGTCCAAATCCGTGGGGTCGAAGAAGGTATCCGGTTCGATGTGCAGGATGACGTGTTGTTCCGCTCCGGGAGTGCGGAGATCCCCCCTGCTTCGGCCCAAGCTGTGCTGGATCCGCTCGCGGAAATCCTTTCGGATTTTACAAATCGGATTCGCATTGAGGGTCACACGGACAATGTGTGGAATGAAGGACAACCGCATTTTTACAAAGACAATTTCGATTTGGCCGCTGCGCGAGCGTACAATGTATTGAAATACCTAGAGACGAATCCGAACCCGGAATTGCGTATCGATCACGATCGATTGAGCATGGAATCTCTGGGTCCCAATCACCCTCGCGCGCCAAATGACACGCCGTACGGTCGTCAACTCAATCGGCGAGTCTCCATTGTCCTCCTGGAGGCGTTCGAAAGCGAGACAATCGAAGGGGAACTCGAGATTCCGGACAACCCCGCTCGCGACGCCCCTATTGGAGAGGTGATGCCACCTCCGTGAGACAACAATTCAAATGCCCATGCCGTCTATCCTGCAATCCAACCTGGAAGTCCTGAGCCAACGCGACCCCGAGCTGGCGAATCGAATTGCCGGCCTCGGTCCGGGACTGCCTCCATATTTGGAATTGATCGAGGCGAAATCCGGCCTGCCTGCGGTTCGATATCATCCCCCCGGAGACGCTTCGGCCCGGGCACTCTGCAGTGTGTACGATCCGGTTCGCGAAGCCGATCGGTGGGCGGAAAACGAGCCTGTGAATTCAGCGATCAACCTGGTTTTTCTCGGCGTGGGATTGGGCTATCACATCGTCAGCTACCTCGACCGGTTCGGAACGCACGCACGGAGCATCGCCCTGGTTGAGTTCGATCCGCACCTCTTTCGGTTGGCACTCTCCATGCGCGATCTCCGTGGCCTGATTGGGGCGGAGCCTTGTTTCTGTTTCGTCGGAGAACCTTCCGAGGTGTTTCCCGAACTCCTCAAACCGCTCCGAACGAACTTCATGGTCCACAATTTCAAGATTCTTCATCATACCCCAACCCAACAAATCAATCGCCAATATTATGTCGATGTTGCGAAAGAGATCGTCGACGTGGTCACCTTCGACGGGGTCAACACAAAGACTGTCCTCGGGCAACGGCAGACGAACCAGCAGAACATCATCATGAACCTGCACGCTTTCTGGCGCGGCCGAATGCCCGCCGAGTATCGCGACGCCGCCCAGGGGACGCCTGCGGTCGTCGTCGCCGCCGGACCGTCGCTCGATAGGAACATCGATGAGCTGAAAGAGTTGAACAACCGGGGACTCATTATCAGTGCCGACACCAGTCAGAACACGTTATCGAAACGCGGTATCCGCCCTCATATCGTCGTCGCGGCCGATCCGACGGAACTGAATTTCAGCCACTTTGAACGAATTCAGGATCTTGATGACACCATTCTCGCATTTCACCCGGAATCCCATTGGCGAATCACCCGGAAGTATCCCAGTCATCCCTATCTGTTTCCGCTCGTCGATGAACAGGGCGCGTTGCTCAAACATTTGTCTCAGGTCCTTGAGAATATTCTGGGGGAGGTCGGGCATGTACCCCGCGGTATGAATGTCGGTCAAATCGCCTTCAATATCGCGGTACATCTGGGCTGCGATCCGATTATCTTGATCGGAATGGACCTCGCTTTTTCGCCGCAGGGGGGCACCAGTCACGCCGCGGATGCAGCGGTTTCCCGTACAACGTCGGCGGTTGGAGCCGACCGTTCAATGACTGTCGGGGGGAAAGAAGGTAAGGCGGACAGTGAGACCGGACAAGTTGTGTTTGTGCCGGGCTACTTCGGGGGTGAAGTCCCGACATCCGTCTCGTTTCGTCAGTACATCCGGGATCTCGAACAGAACATCCGGAAAAGCGGCGCTCGTGTAATCGATGCAACGGAAGGGGGTGCCCTGAAACAAGGTACTGAGATCATGACCTTCAAAGAGGCGATGTTGCAGCTAGGTCCTGCGGAAGATGTGACACCGTTCCTGGAACGGTTCCGGAGCCCGCCCCCTCAGCGGCCCGTTGAGCCTCTTATTTCTGAGTTACAGAAAGGCCGGGCGACATTGGCGGACTCGAAACAAATCGCCGAACAGGCTCTCCAACACATCGCATCATGGCCGGAACTGGCATCGTCCGGGACGCTGACTCCTCAGCAATCCCAGAACGAGTGGAATCGGCTCGAAGATCTGTGGCAATCCATGTTGGCGGATCCGCTATTCAATACTTTCCTGGACGCGTCTGTCACGTATCTCTATTACCGGCGACAACGGTCCGATCCGCTTCCGGACGAGTCTCCCGCCACGTTTCTTCGCTGCATGTACAACAAGTACCAGTTTATCCTAAGCGAAATGAACATGATGCTGGAGCACTTCATCAACCTGCTGGATCAGGTGTGTGCGGAATTGTCAGGTGGATCTGCTTGACAGCCGCCGAAGAATATCCCAGTAGGCTCCTCGCTCACCCTCCCGAATCGCATTCGATAGCACAGAATTGTCATTGTAGTTGTAGTTCTGCTCGCTCTGCTCGGTACCGCCGAACAGGAAGCGTTCGTCTCCTGCGATTAAATCCTGAAGGAAGTCGCCGACGTCTTTTCCCATCTTCGCTGAAACGTAATAAACAGGATGTAAAAACGACTCATTGTCCCGGATCTGACCGCGCAAATTCGGATTTTCCGGCGTAAATCCTTCGCGTTCCACCATTCGGCCCAACGGTGTGTTTGGGTAAACCCGTGCGCCGAATGAGATGCCGACCCGCTCCGGCGCAATGGTCTTCAGTGTCTCAATCGTGCGCCGAATCGAGTCGCGTGTTTCCCCCGGTCCTCCGATAAGAAGATCGTACATAATGGGAATATCATGCTTCCGGCACAATGCGGCGGTTTCTCTCAAATGCTCCACACTATGCTTCCGTCCGAGCCGTCTCAGCATCTCGTCATCCGCATGGTCTACCCCAAAGTCGATTCCCACACAGCCCGCCCGGCGCATCGCCTCCGCCAGTTCCTCGGGAAATGGGTGCGGAGTCGCATAGGCATACCAACCGATGCGGTCCTCCAAACCTCTCGCGATGATCGCCTCACAAACACTGAGGGCATGACCGGGAGGCAGGTTGAACTCACTGTCGCAGGTATGAAACGTGTCTACCCCCTGCGCCAAGAGATTTTCGAGTTCCTGTGCGACATTTTCCGGGTTGCGAACTCGGATATGCGTACCTTTGGCGTACGGTTCAGGACAGAAAATACAGGTTCCGTCGCAGCCGCGTTTCGTCTCGAACCCTACATTGGCTCCCTCGCGGAGGTAGCGGGCGTTGTCGATAGCCCGTCGAGCGGATAGATCCATCTCTGCCAAATTGGACACCCGACTGAATCGGAGCGGTTGATCTGCTCCTTGTCCGTTCAATAGAAGGTCCGGTGTCTCCCGCCAATCTCGCTTTTCGCGGATACGATGTGCTGCCCCACAGAGGACTTCCTCTCCCTCACCGGGTACACCCGCATCCGCCTCCAGGAAATGGAGGGTTTCTCTCGGGAACATGGAGTAGCCAATCCCACCGACAAAAACCGGCGCGCTCGTACGCGCTTTGATCTCCCTCACAATCTCACGTGTTCGCTCCAGGCAGAAATCCTGGCTGGTGTAATAACAATCGTCGATATTTCGCACAGAGACACCAACGAGATCCTCCTCGCCGGTAATTTGCGCTCGGATTGCCTCCAACGGTTCGGATTCGAAAGCCAAATCCAAAACTCTGGACGGCATGCCTGCCTCCTCTAGAGCCTGTGATAAATAATCGAGAGCCACCGGCGTCACCGGCGGCTTCATCAGATTCGGATTGATCAAAAGGTTCATGACGTCTCCTCGCAGTCAGCGTACCGCACAAGGATAACACTTGCTAAGCTGTGTTTGTCCAGTCATTTCAGAACCGGGTGGTATGGGCTTCCAGCCTGTGGAAGTGAGATTTATTGTGATGGAATCAATGGGACGAATGCTCTTGCTGTTCGGCGGGATTCTTGTCGTACTCGGCCTTGTGCTGACCTTTGTGGGCAAGATTCCGTGGATCGGGAGACTCCCCGGGGACATCCGCATCGAAAAAGAGAACTTTTCTTTCTATTTTCCCATTGCTACATGCATTATTCTTTCGATTATCTTGACGTTGATCTTCAACTTATTCGGCGGCAAACGTTGATACTCGGTCAAGGTAGCCGCTTTTTGTAGCGAATATCCCCGCCAACGATCGTGTAGAGTATCTCCGTGCTGAGTATTTCATCCTCAGAGACCGTCAGAATATCTTTGGACAGAACCGTAACGTCCGCCAGTTTGCCCGGTGTGAGAGACCCTTTGATATCTTCCTCGAATGCAGCATACGCCGCATCGATCGTATAGGATCGGAGTGCCTCTTCACGGGTCATGCACTGTTGGGGATAGAAAGCAGAACCATCCGGCAATCGGCGGGTGATAGCGGCGAAGAAACACTCAATCGGGCTGAGCGGCTCCACGGGGGAATCGGTCCCGTTACAGACCACCGCTCCCGAGTCGATCAGTTTCCGCCACACATAGGCTCCTTCCCGCGATCGCTCTTCTCCAAGACGGTCCGGTACCCAGGGACAGCCGTACTCCCTTCGAGGTCGATCACCTGTGTGGAAGGACCGATGGTGGACCGAATCTCCGCATTCGTACCAACCGCAACGATCTTGTTGTGGCGGACTGCGAGTGCTTCCGCTTGAGGATTATCCTTGTTAAGGGTAATAATCTTTCCGTTCACTAAAGCAAGGTCGACGGACTCAGCCGCCCAGGAGAACTGGGCGAGGAGGAATATAGAACTCAAGATGAGCCAGAGTGATCGGTTCATTGTCTGGTCTCCGTTAGCGTGTTTGATCATGACGGTCTATGATTTTACAACGCGTGCTATCATGACTCTATGTCAGAGTCAGCCGTGGATGACTCAAAGGCCGCCCATCCCGGAGAGGTCGGATACCAGCGCAAAAAACAATCGAGAAACAAGAGTAAATGTTCGATTCCTATCTTACGTATACCATTGTAGAAGCAGTTGAGAGCCCCACAGTGGGGCAAAACCTAATCAGTAAAGCAGGTTTGACCGTGAGACAAGCGGGCGTCGCGTTGGCAGACCACAACATATTGGGGTCCGAACCAACAGTATCCCAAGATGTTGCGGATCTTAAGCGTTGGAAGGACGGCGATATGGCAGGGTTCAACTGCCTCATGTCGCGGTACCAGCGCCGCTTGTATCGGCTGGTCTGGAAGATTGTCCGAAATGATGAAGATACACAGGATGTCCTCCAGGAGACCTTTATCAGGCTCCACCGAAGCATAGATAAGCTGCGGGAGGATGTTTCGCTTCAACCTTGGCTTTTCCGGACTGCTTCAAACCTGGCAATCGATCATCTGAGGAAAGCGAAACCGGGACGAACGGTTTCCCTGGAAAGCAAACAAGAGGACACGGGACTCGAACCGGAGACGAATTTGGCGGACGAAACGCCGGACGATCCTCATCGGCGAATCCTCCACAAACAACTGGAAGACAAGGTCGTGGCCGCCATGAACCAATTACCGAAACGACAGCGAATGGCCATGTCGCTCCGGTGTTTGCGCGAGTTATCCATGAAAGAGATCGCCGAAGTCCTCGAATGCAAAGAACGAACAGTGGGAACAACGCTGTTCGCCGCCCGAAAGAAACTCATGAGAGATCTGGAACCACTCCTTGCGGACTTGATCCAGGCGAGGTGAGGTGAATCATGAACAGACATATAAGCGACAAACTGATGTCAGCGTACCTGGACGATCTGGTCGGTCCTGAAGAATCGGAATTCGTCCGAAACCATGTAAGTGAATGCGCTCAATGTGCCGAGCGGCTGGCTCAATTCAATTTGCTGGAAGAGACAATCGCAGAAATGGACCCGCAGGCGGTCCATGTCGATGACGCGGTGTTTCAACAAGTTCGAGACCGAGTTCTGCGAAAAGTCTCTCGCGAGAAGCGAGCTTCGCGCGACGTTCCGTTCGGTTGGTGGCTCAATTTGTTCTCGGTGCGGACTCTGGCCTATGTGGGCATGACGATCTTGCTGCTGGGTTCCGTCATTGTATATGTGGATAATCCTTCCGAAGTCCCGGAGTCATCGACACCAGCGGAAAACAGAGTCGCCGATGTTCCGAAAGACGATCCCAGCCCAATGGTTGAGAGCAATCCCACAATGGTGGCCTCGGCCGATCAACTGAATGTGTATCGATCGGCGAGCGGTTTTCTGTCCACCGTAGCCAAAAAAGCTTACTCGTCGGCATCGGAAGAGGCACAAAGTTGGAAACAGGAATCGCGATTGGCAGTGGGGAATAAACTGGCTGCATGGACAAAGAAATCGGAAGGTCTCCTTACCAGCGCGAAGAGCACGGCCACTGAAATGTCGGAAGCCGTCGAAAACCACGGATCTCGTGCTCTCGATGCCGCGGCAAAGCAAGCGTTGCCGCAGGCGGGAATCGCAGCGGGTACAACGTTGATTCAACTGATAGGCGCCATGAGCTAAATGATCCTGAGCCTTATTGCGTGAAAGGAATAATCCATCATGAACCGAGTATCGAACAGCACGACCTTCCGCCAAGCAGCGGCAAAAATCGGGCTCCTTATGGTAATCGCCTTGCCTGTGGCGGCCCAGACGCCAACTCTGTTGGACTATATACCCAGCGATGCGCTTTACTGCACGATCAGCGAACGCATCAACGAGGCGCCCGAGGAACCCACGTTCCGCAACTTCGAACAAAGCCTCGAAGACTGGTTTCGGGCAATGAACGACATCGTGGAATGGCGAATCCTCCGGGAAGAGCTGGAATCGCTTCAGGCACAGATGAACCTGCCGGAAAACGCATCGATGTTCGGTGCTTTTGAAAGCGAGCGCTCGGCGTTTGCTGTGTTCGGATTGGCGGGAGGAATCGGACCGCGAATACCTTCTGTTCTGTATATTTGTGAACCGAAGGAGCTCGATAAAGCGACGGCCACGCTGAAATCGGTGTTCGACACGATTCTGAATTACGGACTCCCCGTTAGCCGCGATACCCGTTGGGCCGACGAAAGCGTCGTGGATTCGGTAGAAGCGGGCGTGGGAATTCCCGGACTTGGGCTCTCGTATGTTGCAAAAGGAGATCTTCTCTTTATTTCCACAAATAGCGCTATCTTCGATCGGGTATTGGAACTCCCGGAGCTAGAGAGCGGCAGACTGATCGATGAACCCGAATTTCAGGCCCTTCAAGAGCAACTTCCGGACACCTATGACGAGTTGGTCTTCTCGAACTGGGGCCATTTCGCTTCCACTCTGCACGAGATTCAGAAGTTGACCGCCTTCATCCAAGACGAAGAAGTGCGCGTTCTCGTGAATCGGGCCGCCGATCAGGTGATTTCGCTGATCGGCACATTCCGCGCCGGAGCGAGTGTGTCGGTTTGGGACGGGCAAACAAGAGTCACCACAGGACGAACACTGTTGGCTGAGGAACGCCCCGAGCTGTTCGAAGATTTATTCCGCAACGAGCCAGCCAGATTCCCCGTTTTCCGAATCGCACCGCGCGGAATCGAGAGTGTCTGGGCCAGTAACGTCTTCTCGGTGCCGGACATCTGGGAGGCTGCATGGACACTCATCGATTCGCTCGCCCCGAATCGGGAGGAAATTCGCGCCGGCTTCGCCGAGTTCGAAGCAAATACCGGCCTTGATTTCGAAGAAGACCTACTTTCATGGATGGGCCAGAGCTATGGCGCGGTCAAGTATCCCGTCGACCTGGAGTCCGTTGTACCGATGAATCATTTTGCGATCTGGATCGAAGCCACCGACCAAGAGAAGGCAAAAGCGTGGCTGCCGAAAGTCGTCGATACGATTCGCAAGAGCACGGAGTTGCCTATTCAAGTCATGGCGAGCGAGTATGAAGGTCATACAATCTCGTCGATACAGGTCCCCATACCGTTCTTCCCGTACCAGCCCTGTCTCACGATAGTAGAAAGCGGGGTGTTGATCGCATCCCACCAAAACCCCCTGCATCAAATGTTGGACGTTTACGATGGACGGCAAAAGGGCATTCAAACCGACAGCTCGTATGAAAGAGTTGATTCGGTTTTGGAGGGAAAGGCAAATCACATCCAGTTTGTCGACACGGCTCGTGCGACCCGCGGTGCAAGCAAAACGCTGGAGCGTACCGCGCAGATGGCGGCCTTGGGCGCCGCGCACGATAAGCAGGCCCAGAACGTTGCCTTTGGCATGGGCCGGCTGGCCAAATTGATCGCCATCTTCTCGATTTGTCAGGCAGAAGCGGAAGCCTCTTCAATACAGGAAAACGCGATCGTCACTCAGAAGCAGACCGTCTTTCGTGACCTGCCCGCTCGCGTATCGATCCCACCCGACATGCGGGGAGACGTCAGCATCAGCCAGATTCACAAATGGCTGCCCGAAGTAATTCGGGAACTCAACAAAAACGGACAGCGCGAACTGGCTTTGATCCTCACCCAGAAGATGGCGCAGTACATCCCGGAAAGGGCCGAACAGGCGGAGAGATTGGCGGATGAAATCAAGAGTACAACGCCTACCGAGCGCTGAAGCATACCGGGGACGAATCTGAGATAGAGAATACTTTCAGGACATGCTGGTCCAGGAGTTCAACTCCTGGACCAGTTACTCTTCCTACCACAGCCTTCTCTGCCCGGTTCAGGGAGCCGCTGCTACCTTCAATGGCAGATATCGGATTATGCAAGAACGGGGGCATATTCTCGTCATTCGAAACGGAGCAATCGGAGATACCATTCTCCTTGCACCGGTAATCCACGCATTCCGAAACCACTTTCCACATCGCGAAATCGTTATACTCGGACAATACGAACGTGTCTCTCTGCTTGTTGGTCCTTCATTTGCCTCTCGCGCAATGAGTTTTGAACTGCCTGGGATTCATACGCTGTACGGCCCGAGTCCGTCGCTCTCCGCAGAGGTGCGCGACCTCTTCGCTTCCGCAGCGCTTATTCTCTGGTATGGAGAAGACCGCGACGGACAGCTGACTCGAAACCTGACTGACCTCTGCCCTGGTCAAGTTGTTGTCCATTCACCACGTCCATCCGAAGACCAGCACGTCATCGACCATTTGTTTGAACCGTTGAACCAGTTAGGAATCGCAAGACCGCTCAAGGTACCTTCGCTACAGATTTCGGCGAGACTCCCTGAGGACCTGGAGAATCTACTGGGAGCGCCGGAGCGACAATCCCCCTGGATCGCCATCCATCCAGGAGCAAGCAAAGCGGAAAAGCGTTTACCGATTCCCGTCTGGGCCGATGTTCTTCACGGGCTTGCGCGGGAGCGTTTCATCCGAGTTGCCGTATTGGCCGGTGCAGAGGAGGAACGACTGGGAATCGATCTGTGCGCAGCCGTCAACGAATTGAATCCAAGATCGATTCACAATCGCCCCCTGATGGATATCGCGGCTGTACTCCGAAAGATGTCTATGTACGTGGGGAATGATAGTGGGATCACTCATTTGGCCGCCGCTCTCGGTTGTCCAACACTCGCCGTGTTTCGTTCGACCGATCCTCATGTTTGGGCGCCTGTGGGAATAAACGCAAAGGCTCTGGAGAGCCGTCCACAGGAAGACAGTCTCGCAGCCGAACGAATCATTACGGAGTTGAAAGGGCTGTGAACATAATACAGCGACCGAAATTCCTGCGCGGAACGACCTCAGTGAGACGCAGGGCCAAGAGTAATCGCGGCCGCTACCGCCTCAACGATACTTTCAACTCAGGGATCGGTCTTCCGGCAGGATCGGTGATCTCCAGATAGAATCCCCAATCCCCATATAACCGTGAGACCTTTACAAGCAGATTGTTCCAGCCGCTCCGGAAGCGTGTCGCGATTCGGTATTGGCTGGGCTGTGCGGGCTGATGGTCGTTCCGCGTAAATACGTCTTGCTGATTCAGTATGATCCGTACACCTTGCGTAGCTCCCAAATGGAAAACGACAGGTCGATCGTGCGGGGAGTAGACAAAGGCGTGAGCAAACGCCAGGGCCGGACCGCGCACATCGAACATCGACTGAAAATCGATATAGCCGGTTCCCGAATAATGCGCCCGCCAGGACGCACTTCCACCGATACCATCGTATGTCGCGTCCAAGTCTACAGCGTGCTCGGGATAATGAACCTCCGTCAGCTGCTGATCGCCTTCGTTTGGAAACGGTCCCAGCACCATCCAATCGCGAAGGAATCCGTGCCCCACCGGCATGATTGTCTCTAAGACAAAGAGCCGGTTGTCCAGCTCCCCGATGAAGCGCGCAATAATCTCCGTACGCTGAACGGCAAGTGGGCTCGGCATCTCCACATGAAATCGTCGCGTTTCGCGTTCGGAAGGAGAGGGTCCCGAGTGCAACTCCGTGGAATCGAGTGTGGTGGCTTGCCAACTCTCTTCGGGGACGATCAATGTGAATCGGCCGCTGAGAGGAAGACGTTCGGGGTTGCTCAACACAGCCGTCAAATCGAATTCCGGTTCCATCGATGGATCGCCTTCGACGTGCAACATGAGATCCACGGGATATGCCAGACCGAGAATCCTCGCACGCACAGCCGGATCGGATACCGCATCCGCGATGCTCGATCTGAACTTCTCCGTTTCCTCATTCAGATCCTCCCAGAGATTTTCAGCCTCACGCTCGGATAGAGTTTCCGCTGGCTCGCGGTCCGGGGGATCCGTATCCGATTCATACACATCGACAGTCGCCAATCGCCCACCGATGTCGGCCAAGAAGAACCGCTCAATCGTCTTCTGAAGCTCCCAGACCTTACGAAGGGCTTCCTGTTCGGCCGGATACTCTGTAAGAAGCTGGACGATTCGAACCAGCCGACGGCGAGTACGTTCAGCCTTTGCAGCTTGCATCGTCGTGAACGGTCCGCCCGGAAGCGGGAGAGTAACACGCGTTCCTTCCGTCTCCAGAGGCGATATTTCACGACCGTCCACCGCGATTCGATACGAGTGACCATCCAGGCCGGTAAACCGGAGATTCAGCATCTGAGGGGTCTGAAGACGGTTCATCACAGTGAATGCAAGAGGAGAATCCGGGAGTCGATCAATCTTGCACGCCGGTCCCCGTGCCGCGACCTGATGCGCTTTGATGTTGACATCGATCCTGCCGGTGTCCTCTGTCCCGAGCACGACGGTAAAATCATCCCCCTCGCGCAAGCGAAGTGGATCATCCAGAACAAG
The DNA here is from genome assembly GCA_964612675.1 of uncultured bacterium. Taxonomy (GTDB): domain Bacteria; phylum Hinthialibacterota; class Hinthialibacteria; order Hinthialibacterales; family JAKPRU01; genus CAZTDD01. Next base: position 62,040 of record CAZTDD010000004.1, on the reverse strand, counting down.
TGTAAGTAGACCGAGACTCCGCCGTGAAACACCGCCTCCGCCGGACGACCCCTCCAAGAACAGCACGGGATTCCGATCCCGGAAAGCAGGTGGCACCCGTGTCGCGATTTGCTTGATTTCGAGCGAGCGCCCTTCTCGAAGTGCATTCAGCCGAAACGTAATTCGATGGGCAGACTCAAAGGAGGGGGCTTGATAGCTAAGCCAACCACGGAAAGACGGCAAGAAAACAGGCACTTCGAGTCGGTCCGATTCCGTTGGAACTCGTGGACTCAACGTGAATCGCTCCAGTTTTGTGTTGAATGAAGCTCCGGTAAGTGCGTTCAGGAAGACCCAGGAAACAGGTCCCCCGATGTCGTTCGAAACACCTCCGCTGACAGACCCCACTTGAGCGGGCATCGCCATCGCTTGGCCCGATTCGGTCACGTGACGATGCAGCTCGCTCATTATTTCGAACCCATCCCCGGCTCTACCTTTTTGAGCCGCCACGGATGCCAATGTCGAAAGCCGGCCGGTATCGAGTACCTCGGCCTCTGCTGCAAACGGCCTCTTTCGGAGAAGGGACTGAAGCGTTGTCTCGATAACCGCTTCCGGCCAGATTGCTTCCCATCCCACTGTTGCGGCATACCATTCACCAACAAGCGCGTCCGGAGAAACCATAATCGATGCTGGATCGTCCGGTGATTCCGGATCGAAAAATGCTTTCAGATAGCGACCATTCCAGAGTTCATAGACCCCGTTCTCGAGTGCCCGGGCACGCAGATTCTCATACCGGGCCAGCGTTTCGAGATCGTTCGTGGCGGATGCAAAATCGCTCACGGCGTGCAAGGCGGCCAGCCACGCGCTACAAACTGCGCTGAAGTTTTTGGTCTTGCCGGGATCCAGCCGGGGATTGCCTCCCTCTGGAATCCCGTCACGGTCTTGATCGCGGTCAGCCAGCCAGAGCGCGGCGTTCTTTGCAACGGGGTACAGCTCTTCCCGTAAGCGATCGCTGCCCGCTAGTAAGTCGTACAGCCGCAGGCGTAGGATCAGCCCACAGGCTCCCCATGGGTTTTGATTTGCGGCGAGGCCGGTTGTGTCGTCGGTCAGAATCCCCGGAAACGTGCCCGTGTAAGAGGGAATCTCACCATCCGGCAGTTGGCCGGTGGAGGCAACATACAGGTTGCTTTCGCACAGCTCGGGAAAGAACCCTAAAAGAAAAGCGTCGGCGAGCAGTGCGTTGAAGTTGGATTGGAGCGCCCCGCTTCGCGAGTCTTCAATCATGGCGTAGCGCCCCTCGAACAACAGCGTTCGGGAGAAGAAAGGGCACAGGTCGTTCAGCAAACGAACTCTCAGCCAGGGGGGCAGCGAAGAACGCATCAGAGCGTCCCGCCATTTCTCGGTACCGCCCCACAGGTCCTCCCGATCATCCAGCAGATATTTCACGGTATCCCATGCATCGTCGAATTCTTCGACATAGAAAGGTCGTCGCTCGGTCTCTTCCGTTTGCACAAGCGTAGGTTGATGCCATGCCAACGCAAAATGAACGCGCCGGGAGCTTCGCGCGGGCAGCGTAAATCGCTGTGCAACAGCACCCGCCGGAGAGATGGCCTCGTTCCCAACAGGCCACGGCCCCGGATGATCTTCGTCGAAAAGAAATCCGTCGTCGGAGAACTCATCCCAAAAACTATCAGGCGAAACGACATTCCATGACGGCAAATATGAAATTGACCCTTCGTCCGCCTCCTCGACAGCAATTGCGTAGGTTCCGGGCAGTTTTTCTTCTTCGTCTTTGTCCAGTTGGCGAAACACAAGGCCGTGAACTGAGCGCGACCCTTCGATTTCCTGTGTGTTGCCAATCCTTTGTTGCGAGAAATCGCTTTGTTGGGTATCGAGCCCGAGGAGGTTTTCCCAAGAGAACGCCAAGGCGACTTCGATGGGATGTTCGGCGGGATTGGTACATCGCAGCGAAAAGACTGCTCCAGGAATTGACGAGTCCTTCAGATTCCATGCAACCAGAGGCGACCAGGCGTCCAAAAAAACATCCACCGGTAGGTCGATGTCGGTAAATGTCAGGGTGGAACACGGGAAAACACCTTGATAGCGGACATGATCGACGCTCGGGAGATCGGCATCCGAGAGACGCAGCACTTTGGATGCGGTGTGCTCACCATCTCGAATCCAGATCGCAAAGAAAGAGCCTTCCGGCCGAGGCAGGTCTTCGATCCAGTTATTGTTGATCGAGAGATGCTGAAACCAACCGTCACTGCCCAGTTCCACGGAACCACAGCCGAGGCCGCCAAGAGGGATGGTATGCGGCAGACGGATGTCCTGGTAGATCCCTTCATCCAATGCGCGGGGTTGCTGGGAAAGATCGACGACGGGGCTGGAGAAGCTGCTCGATAGTAGGGCAATCGACATAAGATAGAGGGTTTTCATAGGGTTCAATCAGATTGTTCTCGGATCAGTGGAAATTCGCTTTCAGGCAAGCACCAAATGAATAGTATCATAAAGGCCCCCTGGGCGACAAAAGAGGCGATGGGGGAGTCGCCAACTCCTTCCTGCACAGTCTTTTTGCCGATTTGTGCGCTTTGTTGATTTGGGTTACACTAGACTACATGCGGTGAAGATCTAATTTCGAGCCCTTCCATGCCAAGGGACGAAAGATCGGGGAAGGGGGTCGTGTCATGGACCCGGGACTGTACAACGAAGATGCGATTCGAGCAAAGCTGTTGGAAGGATTCGACGATAAACAAGCGTCCCTTCTAGCGGAGGTTGTGCATACCTCTTATCGGAACCTTGTGACCGTAGGCGATTTCAATGAGTTGAAATCCATTGTTACCGATTTGGCCCACTCGCAGAAACGGACGGAAGCAAGACTCGAACAATTAGCAGAAGCCCAGGTACGTACAGAGGCCAAGGTCGAGAAACTGGCGGAAGCGCAGACGCGTACAGAGGAGGAAATACGGAAATTGACCATTGGCCTCCGGAGACTCCGTCAAGATGTCGGCGGGCTGTCAAGAAGTGTCTCCTATGGTTTCGAGAACGAGGCATATCGAATGGCGCCGAATGTACTCAGCGAGAAGTTTGGAATCAATTTGAAGAAGAAACTGATCCGAGCGGAAATTGGAGGACGAGAAGTGAACCTCCTGGGGCGGGGTACTCGAAACGGGCAAGAAGTGTTGGTTGTCGGTGAAGTGAAGCTACGGTTGGACATCCGGCCGTCTATGAAAGGTATGGAGGTTTTCGAGGAACTGAATGAAAAAGCGGAAGCGGTGCAGCGGGAGTACGGAGATATGGAAACTGTAAAAGTCCTCGTTACACATTTCGCCACCAACGCGTTTCTCCGGAAGGCAGAACAACAGGGAGTCATTGTGATCCAGAGCTACGACTGGTAAAGAAGCGGACCGCCTTTCCGTGGGAAACAATGAAAACCTAGATATTGGAAGGAAACTAAGGCAGCATATCCTCATCGTCTGAATCGGTAGCCGTTCCGTTGCCCCCGCTTTCTTCCGCCTTGTGAGACAACGGGAGTTTTTCCCCACAGACACACTCGATCTTATTCCCAAACTGAAACAGAGTAACATCATACTCTCTGCCGCATTGTGGACATGGGATCGACATCAGCGATCTCCTACAGGCTGTTAGAAAGCGCGAACGAACGCCTCGACGACGACCGTCTCGGGCGGTAAGGTGCAGAAACACCGTCCCGGAATCGAGTCTCACGTGGAGGTCGTCTGTGGTCAAGTCGTTCTTCCAGACAAATCTACAGGCGCTCCGTCAGCGCCACCCCACCCTCGCCGCTCGATTCGAGAACGAGCCCTCTCCAGACTCGGTAACCGTTCAGACGACTCCCTCCGGGACGCCCACGCTGGAAGTCCCCGCCGCCTCCGGTCGAACTGTGCTCTATCACAGCAGGAACGACCCCCGCAAGGAAGCGGAACGCTGGGCGAACGCGCCTGAGAACCGGGAGTCGAGCCGCATAGTACTGTTCGGACTCGGGCTTGGTTATCAGGCCTTGGCCCTCCTGTCTACAGCTCGCCGGGATTATCTCTGTGTTTTTGAACCCCGTGCCGATGTTTTCCGGGCTGCTCTGGAGCATGTCGATCTGCGACCGTTGTTCAACAATGCAGCAGTGGATCTTATTTGCGCTGAACCCGCACATGCGCTTTATCAGACGCTATTCAGGCGAATGGGCGAGTTTCTGTCCACCGGCTTCCACTTTCAGGCTCTTCCCGCGGCAACGCAGGTCTGCCCGAATGAACTCCAGGAGGTCCAACACGAGATCTCACGGCTGGCGGAAGCCGGCAAAAACATGTTGGCTCACATGGAGTCCACGGGCTATCACACGCAGGAACATATCCTCCGCAATGTGCCCAAACTGTACCGATCCGTTCCGCCGTCGTCTGTGAAAAACCTCTTGTCCGGAAACCCCGCGTTGATTGTCGCCGCGGGACCGTCGCTCGACAAGAACATCGACCTGATACCGGACATCACGGGCCGGGCAGCTGTTTTCGCTTGCGATACTTCATTCCAATTGCTTCGTCGAAAAGGTGTGGAACCCCAATTTGTCGTTACAAAAGATCCGTCGGAGCTGAATGCCCGTCATTTTGAAGGGATCGACGACCTGGGCCGGACGGTGTTTGTTTTCGACCCTCAGATCACTCCGGCTCTGGCGAACAGGTTCCGAAATCCTTCCATTTTCCTGCCACACCGCTGTCGAGGCCTCCACGAGCAACTGCCGGGCCGCGAACTGAAACAAGAGGACATTCTTCCGTTCAGCCAGAATGTTGCGCTGGCCGCGTTTCATCTCGCCCGCGTGATGGGCTGTACGCCCATCATCTTCGTCGGACTTGATCTGGCGTTTCCACCGCAAGGAAAAAGCCACGCGAGCGGGTCTGCCCTTCAGGCCGAGGTGATGCGGACCAGTACCGGGAAGATCGACTACCGTCGCCCGGAGGCGGACGGTGATTTCCATGAGGAAGTAGACTCCATTTCCGTAGCCTCCGTTGACGGAACGACTGTCTCCACCAGTGCGGCGTTTTTTGAATCTATTCGCTACTTGGAGAATCTGTTGGCGGAAACGGAGGTCCACTGTATAGATGCGACCGAGGGAGGCGCATGGATACAGGGAACACAGATCCTGTCGCTTCGAGAGACCATCGATACGTATTTGACCGTTTCCTTCAATCCCTGGCAGGTTGTGGAAAGGATCTCGACCATCCCTACACCGGCGATTCCCGAAGGACTGTTTGAAGATCTGGCAACCGTTGTCGAACGGGTAGGCTCGCATGCCAAAAAGCAACTCGGCGCGGTTTCTTCACTCTCCGGCGACATGCAACCCGAACAGCTTTCCCGCCTGCTGCAGGAATTCAGGGCCGTTCGCGAACAGATCGAAGAGGGGTTCCGGCTTTACCAAATCCTCGAATTGGCTCTGGAACGGCTTTTTGTCACGATTCGCGCGCCGGACTATTTCACATTTCATCCCAATCCCGCATCGCAGGTGGAATTGCTTCGGCGGTATGTACATTATTTCAGCGAAATCCACAAAGCGTGTACAGTATTTGGAGAAATGCTTCATAATCCGGCCCGGGATGCTCAGAATCACCACGAGTAGGATTTTCGGTAAACCATCTTGACCTGAGCGCTCAGACATCGGACACTACCGGAGAATGCCTAGATGGGCGAGCGGGAGAGATGACAACAACCAGGTTCTTCGCAGACGATATGGTGGGGCGGCTTTGTTGGTGGCTGCGAATGATCGGCTACGACACGCTGTACGAACGGGAGATCGACGACTCCGAACTCGCGGCAATCGCCGATAGGGAAGACCGTATCGTTCTGACGCGGGATACTACCTTTGCGGATCGCTTTCCACACGTTCGGGTCGTTTTTCTGCCGACCGAACATCCGGAGATCCAACTCTGGCTTGTGATGCGTCAGTACGGCTTGGATCTGGACTATTCGCCTTTTTCCAGATGTCTCACCTGCAACGAGGAATTGGTTTCCGTTCCAAAACACCCTCACCGAAAACAAATTCCGCCGCATGTCTTTAAGACAGTGAACGAGTTCTGGTATTGCAAAACCTGTGACCAGGTTTTCTGGCATGGAACCCATCAGAAGAATATGCGGGACAAACTTGAAAAACTGCGGCGCGATCTTCACCGTCTGGACAAAGAGCAAAGCCAACGCGGTTGAGTATGCAAATCATATGGTTGTTCCTTCTTGCCTTCTCCGTTGCTTTTCGATTCGTTACAACGTTTGCATGTTCAAACAGAGCCCCTGTCCTTGTTCAGAGACAATTGTGTTAGCATTTAGCAGGACCGGTGACGCCGCTGCATGGTCAAATCGTTCTGGGAGGTTCGTCCGATGATCCGATGGTGCTGTTCGTTGATTCTGCTGTCTTTCCTTCTCTTCCCGGGAGCGACACCGGCGGAGGTCATCCACTTGAAAAGCGGAGACAGAATAGCGGCGGATATCGTTGAGCGAACGGACGAAGTCCTGGTCGTCGATATTGCCGGAGTCACTCTCAAGATTCCTTTGGACCAGATTGCCGAAATCGAAGGAGAGAAAGAAGAACCCACTCCTACTCCAACACCCATACCTTCGCAGGGGTTCTCCGTGGAACCGCAACCTGAAGGCGATGCGTCGGCGATCATGCCCTCTTTCGAACCGGATTTCGAGACAGCTGCGTCCGATGCCGAAGTCGATTCCGCGACCTTCCCCGAACTTCCGATGCTACCGGTTGTCCTCCCGCCGGGACGGACATTCCGTGTCACCGGCAGCGCCGTTCGGTTTCGTGACGGCCCGGGACTGGATTATGAGGTGTTGGACGCCCTCATCCGAGGCACGCTCTTGGTGCGAATCGATGAGGTGGATCGGTGGGCTCATGCGCGGACTTTCGACGGTCTCGAAGGATGGATTCACACCAAATACCTGGAGCCGCTCGACAACATCCCCGTGGTGGTCACGGTCGACCGGCTCAACCTGCGCGACGGTCCGCGCACGGATCATCGGTCTATTCAACGTTTGCGACGGGGGGATGTGTTGATACTCCTCAATGAGCAGGGGGAATGGTGGCGTGTACAGTCTTCTCGTATGAAAGTGGGCTGGTGCAGCGCTGAGTATTTGGTCAAGGTCGATTCTCTGGATATTGTGCGACCTTCACTGGTGCCCGGGGGTTCCGGCGAGGTTCAGATATCCCGGGCCGCAGCGGATTTCGGGCCGGGAACCGAGGTCACGCTCAGTACAATCGAGGATAGGTTCGTAGTCCGGGGATTGACCAAAGTCGTTGCGTTCCATCGCGACCGGCGATTTCTTGGCGACCAAGACGCTCCTTGGGCGGGCCGCGATCTCTTGAGAACCGAAATGGTACCGGACAAAGCCGCGATGTTACGAGCCGGTTTTGACCGCTCGATCGCCCAGAAATACGAAGGAGCCACACTGCTCCTTGTTAGGGGCCGCAAGAGCGGACAAACCTGGTCGTACACGTTCGAGGGGCCGGGGGACAGTGCTTTCGACTATGCGTTAGTCGTTCAGGAAGGCCCGGAACGGGGGCTGGTCGTTCAGCCATAAGATTCAGACGATTCTCTTGAGTTTGAACTTTCCGGCTCGGCCGATGGAGTATTTCCCTTACAACAACCTACCCGCTCACGATGGTGGATGCCGGAAACGAGAGGTTCCGGCGCGGACCGCTTTCATTTACTCATCAACATTGTCTCTGGAATGACTCAGATTGTAGGATGGGCTCACGGGCGTCGTTCCACACTACAGTGCCGAATCAATGTTTACAGGAGCCCGTAGCCCACCAACTGGTTGATCCTACGACTACGCCAAGGGCCTCGAGCGCGTGCATGCGTATTTCCGACTCTATTCCGATGGGGCAAGATTCAAAAGGCGGCGACCGGATTCGAACCGGTGAATAAAGGATTTGCAGTCCTCTGCCTTACCACTTGGCTACGCCGCCGTATTGAAGGCATCGATAAGCTACCGCATTCCATCCCGCTGGGCAAGATATTGCCCGGTCTTTCGTCTCACTGAAATTGGAACTTCTGTACCTGGCACCGTTCCTGATCCACAACATAGACGAACCCTTCCGGTCCGCACGCGATCCCTTTTGGCAAACCGAAGCCCGCCGAACTCTTCCCGAGGACCACCTGTTTCCCGCCTCTGTTGAAACGGTGGATCAGTTTCCGTTTTGAGTCGCTCACGTAAATCCACCCGTCGGGACCGACGGCAATATAGGGTTCCACCCAAATCATCCCCTGTGAATCTTCGGTCCAGCCAAGGATATTCCACTGCCGATGAAATCCACCATCGGTACCAAGCACCTGTATTCGTCGATTACCGACGTCGGCTACGTACACTTCATTATTGGAGGTGACGGTCAAGCCGACCGGCTCGACAAACTGTCCCGGACCGGCTCCTTCGCCTCCGATTGTGTTCATGAACCGGCCGTCGGCCGTGAAAACAACCAACCGTTTATGCCCGGTATCGGACACGAACACCCGGCCGTCCGGGGCGACTGCTATTCCCCGAGGCCCGAAGAATCCTCCGCCCGGTTCCGCCTCCGACCAGGAATTGACGGGGTTCCCTGCCGCATCGAAAACGAGAACCCGACCTCGTCCGCCCGCGCCCCATGTGTCGGTGGCATAGATCGTACCGTTCGGACTTACATCGATCCCGCCGCATGGACCGCCGAACCCCGGATTGAACTGGCCGGGACCGTCTCCCGGTCCGCCGAACTGAGCCTGGAATGTTCCGTTTGGATCGAATACCTGAATCCGAGCGTTACCGCTGTCCAAAACGTAAATCCGCTGCCCGTCCGGTGAGACCGCAATGCCTTTCGGACCCTGGAACTGTCCGGGAGCGCTTCCGGTCGTGCCCCAGACACGCACAGGTTGAATCGCTTTCGGAGTACTATCGTATCCCTCGTCCACCTCCGGAGCCGGAACCATCCGGAAGAGGTCTTTTCGCACATAGAGCAGCATGTCGGACGAGCCGGGCGGACTCCAGACCTTGCGATTCCAAACATAGTCCCAAAGCGCTTCCCAGGCCTCTGCGGTATCGTTGATTTGTGTCTGGTCCGGATCGTCGACCGCGTCGAACGGCCACAACGTCTTCGCCCACGGCGGCCACCACGCCCGCAACGGATAACGACGGACGGAGTATTTCCCACCCGCCAGGCTCTCCATTTGCGAATCCATTTCCGGATCGGCGATAACAACGGGGGGTAGCGGTTTATAGGGCATTCCGGGATGAGACCGGTACTTCCTGAAATACCAAACATACGGCCATTGAGTATGCCCCTGCATTGCCACAAGAGTTTCTGCGCGCTGTGTTTGGTACCGATCCCGTTCTTCATCGCGACGCAGAAGATATTTCTTTTCTCCGAGGAGATACGCAACGTTCAGTACCTCGTCGCGAACTTGAACGACCTCCTCTGTACTCTGCGTATAAACCATTAACTCGCGAGGATCGTCGGGATTGTAGAAATTGAGGAGAACGTTGCTGCGAAGCCCATAAACCGCGAGAACGCAGAATGCTACCGCAACAGCTGTTCTTGCCGTACCGCGTCCCAGCCTGTTCCACAAATCTCCTGCAAAAGTTCCCGCCAAAAGACAGAGCGGCAGCGCCTGGTGGGTCAGCAGCCATGGAACTTTCTCGTTCAGTATGCTGTAGATGATCAGGGCGCTCAAGCTCCAATAAATAAGGAACATTCGGAACCCGTTCACGTCGCCCGGCGGGCTCTCTCTCGATACCGGCACTTCTTCTTCAGGCGGTTTCTTTAACACCAATTCGTAAATCTTGAACGCCGCAAAAATCAGTCCGCCCAGCGCCACGAAGAAGAGGAACTCGAGGAAATGCCAAACGAGATTCGAGCGAAATGTCTCCGGGTTGCCGACGTAGGAGTAGAATTCTCTTAACGCGCCCAAAAGAACCGGCTGCAAAGCGCAGGTCCAAGCCCACCCGATTCCTCGGACCAGGTAAAACACATAAGCGGCGATTCCAAACAAAATCGGAAGAATCTCATAAAGCGCAAGGCGAGGAATATAATACGCCGCTCCCCCATGAATACGAGGACGAACGCTTTGTTGGCCGATCCAGTACGCGTAATACTCGACAAGACCCCGTTTGAGGCCCTCACGGTGGTAGAACAGCGTGGTGAAAAGCGCACAGTAAAGGATGACAACGACCGCCCATCCCATTACAAGCGGGTAATACTCACGAGAGATCGCCTTCCAGCGTTCTTCGCCTTCCAGTGCGTCGCCCCGTCCCTTCTCCACCATACGCCGCACATACCACAAGGCCCCAAACACAACGGCGGTTGTGACAACGGCAAACGTGAGCCACATCTCGGTAAAAGCGGAATGCTCGGTGAGGTACGATCTCATCTGGCTTTGGATCACTCCCAAACCCAGATCGCCCGGAATGCCGCTCCAATCGATCTGCGAGATGATGATTTTCGAGTAGAAAAACGCGAAAAACGAGAAGAGGCCATAGATGATCAAGGATTTCGTAAATGGCGCGTAATCGGAAACAATTGTGCGGATGGCATGTTTTCGCGTTCCTGCCGGCCGAAACCATATATAATAGGCCCCATACAAAACCACATACGAGCACAAAATGAAGCCCATCATTAGAGAATTCTCTTTTGTGCAGTAGAGAAGCCCCAAAAAGAACAGCATCCAGATCAAATAAACCGGCCGTTTCGTGCGAAAGTAGTCGAGAGCGAATACGACGATCGCCAGAGACTCTGTAGCTACGTACACATCGTTCCTGGCGAAGCGAGCGAAATATGTCAACACAGGGGATACGGTCACCGCCGCAAGAGTGAAAATTACACCGGCGGTCCCGATGTACGGCCGCAACCGCAAGACCAGATACAGCATCAATAGCCCGAACAGCACGAAAGGCAAACGTCCCGTGAAGTCTGAATCGCCGAACAGAAAGAAAATCAGAGCGCCCCAGTGGTACAGAAACGGTCCGTGATAAACCGGGTCGTACTTATACGCCGAACGCCCGGATGCATCGGTTGTGTTGTCGTAGAGTTTGTAGGAGTAGTAGGCGTGCAGCGACTCATCGTGGTGATACGCCATCTGACTCAGGAAGCACAACCTGAGAAAGGCCGCCAGGATAAAAAGCCCAAGTATCAGCAGTCCGGCCTGGGTCACGGAAATTTTTTTCGATGGTTTTTCGTTCACAGGAATTCCTCACTGATTTGAACACGCTGGGCTGAGACGATAGCCCTTTCAGTTTCAACGCAAAATCACGGCACACCTTAAGTCAATGAGAATCAACTGTCAAATGAGACCTTTGAGAACAGAATACCCGATTTTGCCGCCATGAATGCTGATTTTTGAAGGGACTCTTCGGAATCACGCTTTTTTTACACTCAGGAGCTGCCATGTGGAATCCACTACCCCGCATCTTTCGGCGCCGGTCGAATTCTCATCCACCCAGCCGTGTTCTCGACACTGTCGCAGATCCCAACCAGTTGCCTACGCATCCGCTCGCCGCCACAAGTAGTCCTTTTCCACCGTCCGGAACACTCTCCGAACCGGGAATGATACCGGTCCAGGAGCCCGATCCTTCCGTCCTATATCCGGTCCTGCGTTATCTGCGCGACCGTATACCGGACGTGTCGGCGGGCGTGTGGGCGTGGGTTCGGCTCTGTAACACACCGCAAAGCCTCCACTTCGACGGCGGCTCCCAGAGCGACCTCCACCATGCCAGGCAGATCCTCGCAGATCTCGACGAACGTATCCACGAATTCACACACGTAAAAGGCCAGGGGATGCAGGCTCTTGTTGGCTCCTTCTTCCTTTCCGTATTCACCTATGGGGCTTTTGCGGGGGAGGTTGTTCTGTCGAATAACCGCAAGCGGATCGACAAGTTTTATATCATCGATCCGGCTATGATTCGATTTCGACGGACGCAGCGCGAGCGCCGGTTGCTGCCCTTCCAACTTCTCCCCAATGGAACAACGATTCAGCTGAATCCCGGGTCATTCTTCTATTACGGACTCGATGCGGAAGGCGACTCACCGTACGGCCGCTCCCCGCTCTTGGCGGTGCCTCTCATCGCCAGGATTCAACAACAGATGGTCATCGATATTGCACGCGCTTCACACAACGCGGGCTACCCCACGCTTCATGTGAAGTACACTCCCGGTTCTCTACGGCCCGGTGAGTCGCCATCCGCGTACAACGAACGAACCGCGAGAGAATTCAACGAAATCCGAGACCGGCTCAGAGAGAAAAAGCCCGACAGCAACTTCATTACGTTCGACAATATCGAGGTGGACTACATCGGTCCGACGGGGAGTAGGACACGCTGGCAGGAAAGTCTGCAGGCGATCAGCGAACAGGTCATTTCGGCCCTTCATCTCGCGCCGTTTATGCTGGGAAGGAATTGGGGAACCACCGAATCCTGGGGAACAGCGCAATACCAGCTGTTGACCAATCACGCACGGACGGTGCAGGAAAATGCGAAGAGAATGATCGAGTGGCTACGGAACCTGGAACTGTCGCTTCACGGGATCCCCGTTCTATGTCGCCACGAGTTCAGCCCCCACCGTAAGCTGGATGAACTTGGGGCGGCGCGTGCCGAATCGGTCCGGGTAAAAACAGGCTTGGAGCTGCTTGACCGGGACATCCTTACTACCGAGGAGTTTTCGTCTTTGTATGTCCGGCCCGGCTGCCGGAACGCATGAGCCAATGGTATTTGCATGTACCGTCACGTTAGGCTGACGTGGGCTGGTCGTGGGAGGGCGAAGCTCCTGCTGAGCCGAGTCTTTCTGTTCTCTTCGGTTCGTCGGGAGACTCGCGCTCCCGGCATTCTCTCGCGGATGACTCGGCTTCGTGACATTGAATATATGTCGCCAATAAACGCGTACCCGCAATGAACGCTCGAGAAAACTAGGGTTCCAACAAGAAAATGGCTGCCGCAACCACCGTCGTATATCCACCGGGTTTGTTCACGGCTACCGAAGTGATGTTTTTGCTGCCAACGATTTTCCCTGACAGGCGGTACACCTCTTCCTTCTCGTCCCACGAGCTGTCTTCATCGAATTCGATACCGAGTGTGGTAGCGAGCATGGCCGCCGCCAAATCTTCGGCGTAATCGCCCGCTTCCTGCTTGGACTGCCCGAAGGCGTGGTGTTCGCTCAGATAACCGTACGTCCCTTTGGCTCGCGGGATCGCGACACCGATCGAGGCCGCCAATTTCCGGCGGGGCTCATTGGTTGAACAACGTGCCATCACACAATAGGTGATCTGGCCCGGAACGAGTTCTTTGATTCCTTTGTCCGTGGGAATGATCTTGCAGCCCGGCGGGAGAATACTCGAAACATTCACCAGGTTACATTTTTCGATCCCCGCGCCGCGTAGCGCCATCTCGAACGAGCGCAGCTCTTCTTTGTGCCAGCCGACGCCTTTTGTCAAAAACATTCTTCTCGGAACGAGTTTTCCAATGGTGTCCATTCGGTTCCCCCCACTTCTTCTTGTTTATTTCTTTGCTGCGACGAGGCCCATCAACCGATAGGTGAGTCGGGCTGCGAGTACATCCGGGGCTCGCATTCCTGGAATCGGTTCCAATTCCACAATATCCGCCCCGACGATACTCCCTCGCCGCCAAACCTGTGTCAGAATTTCCGTAATCTCTTCCCAGAGCAATCCACCCGGTTCCGGTGTACCGGTCGCCGGCATGATCGACGGATCGAGACCGTCCAAATCGATACTGAGATAAATCTTATCCGTCAAATGCTCTCCGAGGATCGAACGGAAATCCTCCGGATCCGTTCGCATCATCTCACGATAATCCTGGACGCTTAGACTTGCTAGTCTCGGCACGGTTTTTCGGTACTTCGCCTCTTCCCCGGAAAGACTTCGGACCCCGATTTGGACCACCGAACAACCGAAATCCAGAAAACGCCTTTGTACGCACGCATGGCTGTAAGGACTCCCCTGGTATTCGGGTCGAAGATCCGCGTGTGCATCGATAACAAGAACGGAGAGAGACGGTTCTTTCCGGCGACACGCCTCCACCGCTCCGAGAGAAATGCTGTGCTCTCCCCCCAAAAGGACTGGGGTTTTTCCCTCATCGAGAAGCCCCGCTATCAGCGAGCGCACGCGTTCGGTCATCTCTTTTGGGCCGGTGACCACCGGTTCCACCGATTCGTGAGTCCAGATGCCGGCGCGGTACGGTTCGCAGTCCAGGAACTCGTCGTACAACTCGATGTTCGCAGAGGCTTCGAGAATGGCACGCGGGCCGAAACGAGCACCGGTGCCGTATGTGCACGTGTGGTCGTATGGAATCGGGACGACCACAAAACGCGAGTCCTCGTACCTGGTTGGAGGATCGAGCGAGCCGCAGAAACAGAGATTATATGGGGATCGTTCGGCCATTTAGTTACAGAGTCGATGGTGGGTATCTCTAGTTGCTTCCGGGCGGCCTTGCCGAAGAGAGATATCCAAAGATTTTGATATCAGCGTAGAATTCCATGTCAATAGCAAAACTATCTTGACTCCGAGGGCTAACAGCGTCAAGTCCATGGCGTGCCGGAATTGTTGCGATGGATGTCATTCATCGGTACTATATAGGTGAGTGTTCGGTGGAAACTGCGAATCCGACTCCACTCGATGCACGTGTAAACTGCTTGTGGGAATGGCGATATGGAAGAACTGATCAACACGGCAACAATTGTCGTTGGGCTGTCCACGTTCTGTATTGCGGGCTATATCATGGCCTGCCGGGATTTCCGGCCGAAACAGGTATCTGACCGGGAAGGATTCGGCGAGGAACTGGAAGAAGCCGAACCCGTCGTGTCACAACGTGAATTGACGCTGTCCGAACTCGGCATCACGGATTTTGACGAGATTGCCTCCCTTCCCGCCGATCAGCAACGCCGTCTCAAGATGGAGAAGTACGTCCGCGACTTCAGTCGATCCAATCCTGAAGACGTTGCCGCGGTGATCCGCAGCTGGTTGCAGGGATAACACCACCCTCATACCTGATGCCGTCGCAAAAAGTCGCGAGAACTCTTCTCCCTCTCCCTCTGGGAGAGGGCCGGGGTGAGGGCACGTTGCATTATCCGCTGACATTCCTTTGTCTGTGGCAGACCCCTGTCATCATCCAAACCCTTTGCCGCTGATTCATTTGCTGTCTCTGACGAATACACAGGCTAGTCATAATGATCGAACCCGATGCAATTAACGCCCCTCACCCTAACCCTCTCCCGGGGGGAGAGGGAACTTCCGATGCCAACTTTCGACTTTTTGCGACCCCCTCATACCTTACATCGGCTGGGTTGTAATCGCCTGCTCGAAACTGGCCTGTCCTTCTTCAATCGTGAATGGAAATTCCACGGATTGAAATCCACGCAGCTCGGCACGGGCCGTATACTGTCCCGGAGCCAATGACGTCCGTAGCGTATTCCCGATCTCCATGGTCTGCCCTGCCATTGAGGTGCCCCGGTCATCGAACAGCTGCCACTCCGCCCCCATAAGCGGCTGCCCCTGTGGATCCATAAGACCGATCGCTACCGACGCACCACGCTGCAGTTCAATCTCCAAGTCCGTCACTTCCCCCGCCTGTGCGACCACACCGTCGATCCGTGTCCAGCCATAGGCATTCGTCATGGGATCGCCTGCGAGCAGCGCATATACACCCGGGGCAACGCTGTCGATTTTGAAATGGCCGCCTTCGTCGGTCATCATGCCCATAGGGCCGAGACCCGCGGGCATGACCATTTGGCCGTGCTGGTCGATCAAATAGACGATGGCGCCTTGAACCGCCCGGCCTGTCTGGCGGTCGGTGATGCGGCCTGACACCTCACCGACCTGCTTCGGCATTTGAATATCCACCTCACCGGTGGGCTGGGCTTCTACGCGGATTTCGATGCTCTGTTGGCCGTACCCCTGCGCCCGGCACGATAAGACATACTCTCCCGGGGCAACTTCTTCAAACAGATACCTTCCGTCCTCGCCGGTCGTGACTTGCCCCGTACCGATTCCCCCTTCGCCGCCGGGCCGCAGTTCGAACGGTGTTCGTTCACCGCCGCTGAAATCGCGGAACATCATCAGCATCGCATCGGCGATCGGTTCGCCGGTTTCCGCGTCGCGAACCGTGCCGCCGAGCGGCAAAAGCTGCAGCTGAACATCGATTTGAATCTCGCCGCTTTGCGGCAGTTCCACCTCCTGGCGATGGAGCGTCATCGGAGGCCGTCCGGCCATTAGGTCGTTCATCCGGACGATGAGGATCTTCGCCGGTCCGCCGTCAAGGCCGGAGACACGGTAGGTCCCATCGGGGTTTGTTGTTGTTTCCCCAAGCGTCCCGCCGGGCAGAATGAAATTCACTTCGGAACCGCGAATAAACACCACCTGGACACCGGGGACCGGCCGGCCTGCGCTTTGGACGATTCCCGTGACAGTGACACCCTGGCCTCCTCCGATGTCGATTACCGTCGTTTGGCCGTTTTGGACTTCCCCGACGCCTTGCATACTGCCGTTGTGCTGGCTCGTGAAAATGTCCATGAACGGGAAAGTCACAACATAGTGACCCGGTGGAACGTTGTCTTTCGAATAGAATCCTTCATTGTCTGCAGTCGTGGATATGTTCTGTTCGCCGTTTACCGAGACAATGTTGATTTGAATCCCGGGCTGTGGGGTTCCGTCAGAATCGTAGACGTGACCTTCGATGCGTCCGCCCTGGCTCAACGGAATGTCTACTTCCTGGGTTCCCGCACTGGATACGAATACCGGTCCTACCGATCCGGGGGCATATTCCGGATGGCTGGCCTCTAGCGACACCTGGCCTTCGTCCAGTCCCATGAACGAGAACTTCCCATCCGGACCGGTTTTGGTTTCGACTTTGTTTGGGTCGGGTAGGTTCATCCCCATCAAGGAGAAAACACTGTTGGTCCCGCCGGGATATGCGGTAACCAGAGCCCCTTCGATCGGCGCTTTCGTAGCGGCATTGGTGACGATTCCCTCGACTCCGCCTCCGCCTTCTACTTCGATGACGATGTCTTCGGTGGTCTGGTCCTCGATCACACCGATCCCATCGACAGTCGTAGCGGCGAATCCTTCGCCGTTCACAGCGAGGGTGTACGTACCGGCAAGCAGATCTTCAAGGAGGAAGGACCCGTCGGCGCTGTTGAATTCGTCACTCTCTTTCCCGCCGAACATGCCCTCGATCATGCCTATAAAAGCTCCCATGGGATTGTTTTCGCTTTTTCGTGTGGCGGAGATGCTGAACGAGGGAACGGGGCGTCCGGTGAGTTCGTACACCACACGGCCCGAGATCGAGCCTTCGCCGGGCAGTGTGAAATCAACGTTTTCCGAGGACGCCTTCGCTGTCTTCGTGACGGCATTCGAGAACAACTGAGCCGGATTCACCGGTCCTCTGGCCCGCAACACCATCACATTGTATTCAGTGCCTTCAATGAGATTCTCGATCTTATATTGGCCGTCTTCATCCACTCTCCCCTCTTGGCTTCCGCCCTCCTGTTGGACCATCATCATGTTCTTGTGCATCGCGAGCGCTACGGCTTCCCGGGCGGGTTCTCCTTTGCTATCGGTGATCCGGCCGCTAATGGTTCCATCGAGTTTCGGAACCTCGATGGTGAAATTGACCTCGGTGGGACCGGCCACCTCGACAACTTGCTGATTCTGAGGAATTCCACCTCCCGAGCCCGGAACATCCCGGCGGGATACGACTACGATATTCTTGCCCGCGGCCACATACTCGATGGAGTATTTGCCGTCTTGATCGGTAACGGCCTTCTTTATCAACTCTGTGTTTGCGAATTGGGTGAGTGACGCAAAGTAGTTGTCCCCGGAAATGCACACCACATGATAGTCCGGCACAGGTTCGCCTTCCTTATCGGTGACTTTTCCGTACACGGAACCACTCTCCGGCAGCACAATCTCGATATCTTCTTTCGTTTCGCCGTATCCCAGGTCGAGCGGTCCATATTTCCCGGGAGGGTATTCGGATGCAGCTGCATGAAGGATGTATCCTTTCCCTTCTGAGATCCCGGTCAATTCGAATCGCCCTTCGGAGTCGGCTTCTTTCCCTTCCATCAACCGCCCGAGCCGCATCATCGTCGGTCCCATGGTCATTGGATTAATCGATTCCAGTGCAAGTGAGACCCTGGCTTTCGCAACTCCCTTTCCCTGGCTGTCAACAACACGTCCTCGGACAGTGCCTGCCTTTTCCAGTTTGATGTCGATTCCCTCGACGTCTTGATTGATGACATTTGCCTCGGGTCCCTGCTGACCGAACGAAAGATCGGCGACCAGATAGCCCGGAGGAGTGTTGATGTTTAGTTGATATTTTCCGCGGTTCAGAGGGCCGAGGGCATAGGTCCCGTCTTGACCCGTGACGGCGGTGGCTCCGCTGATGTAGTGGCTCACGGTGACTCCGGGAACCGGGGCCTCGGATTTGGCTTCGAATGCTTTGCCTCGGATGTGGTGTCCTGCCGTGAGCCGAAAGTCGATACCGTCAAGGTTCTCTTCCCAATCGACGACCAGCCGCTCGTGAGGTTCTGCGACCAGATCTCCATGTCGGATTCGAATGTGATAAAAGCCTTGCCGCAGCCCCTCCAGCGTATACCGCCCGTCTTCATCGGTGCTTGTGGATTCCTCTTCTGAGAATTGGAGCAGGCAGATCTGATGAAGCGCATCTTTCGGAATTCGCTCGATAATCTCCTGCCACGCAGCATCGGTCAGACCGTTTTCGGCAGCCTTTTCATAGAGCGGTGCCGGTCCCTGCCAATTCCCCGATGCGGAACGGCGTTCGACCTGAATCCCTGCTTGTGGGCGGGAAAGCATGTTGGTGACTCTCCCGCGAATGCTCGCTCCCCGGCACAAGACGAACAGTGCATCGCCGGTAGGCAGATCGAGGCTCTTTAGAGTTGTCGGGAAATACGGTTCGTGATTGACCTGCAGGGTGGCGGTAACGCCGTCGACCTCCATGAATTGGAAATACCCATCCGTACCGGTCTGGGCCACTTCTTCCGTACCGCTGGCTTTCACGACGACACCTGCTAGAGCCTCTCCAGACGTGTCGATTACATAGCCGGAAAGAGCCGGGGCGGGAGTGGGAGTTGCCGTGGGTGGCGCTTCCGGAGTTACTTCCGCGTTCGCGGTCGGTTCAGGAACAGCGGTGGATTCCAGGGCCTGGCTGACCTCTTGGACCTGTTTCTCCGGTCCGGATATGAAGAACACAGTTGCTATCAATGCAACGGCCGCAAGGAGTACGATAGATACGAGAGTCAGAGATTTCATCAATTCATACCTCGATTGGAAGGTCGATAAACTCGCAGATCGATTACAGGAATTGGAAACTGGTTC
This sequence comes from uncultured bacterium, assembly GCA_964612675.1. GTDB lineage: Bacteria > Hinthialibacterota > Hinthialibacteria > Hinthialibacterales > JAKPRU01 > CAZTDD01. Next base: position 42,706 of record CAZTDD010000004.1, on the reverse strand, counting down.
CTACTGTTGTTATACGATACCCCGGAGGAAAGGGTTCATTCATAAATTCATTGGCTGACTCTGCTTCGCTTACAGCCTGTCCCTCGGTGTTTTCGATTTTCGTTGAGTCTTGATGGATTTTCGATCTGGGTTAGCATATTATGAAGAGACCGACAAATCCATTCCTGATTCAGGCGGACAAAATGATGAAGAGTAGAAAAGGCTTCACTTTGATTGAGTTGTTGATCGTGGTCGCAATTATCGGCATTCTCGCGGCCATCGCGGTGCCAAATTTCCTAAACGCACAGCTTCGAGCGAAGATCGCCCATGTCAAATCGGACCTTCGAGCGATCGCTACTGCTCAAGAACAGTACTTTTTGGACCATAACAATTACGCGCCGGCGTTTAAGTTGAATGCTTTGACTACACCGATCGCCTATTTGACCTCCGTGCCCCAGGATATCTTTCCTCCGAACTGGGATTTGAGCAGCGGTGGACGTCAGGGCGGCGGACCCTACGCAACGGTCTCTTGGTACCGATATGTGCTCGGCTCTACCGATCCCGATATTGGCGGTAATCAGGGGCTCCGCGATGCGCACTGTGCGGATTATTGGGCTTATTTCCCGCCGTTCCTGCTGAGAAGCGCTGCGATATCGAAGGCCCAGCGAGATGGTTGCCCCACAAAGTGGCTTGTGAAGTCGTTCGGGCCAAATGTCAACACAAACGGTCTCTGCGGCGACAATGGAGATGACTGCACCTTCCGTTACGATCCCAGCAACGGCCTGGTCAGCATCGGCGATATCGCCATTTTCGGACCGGGGAACTTGATGGAGTAATCCACTCCGATGTAGTGAAGCCCCTATCGGTCCAGGATCGTAGACAACACCGGCCCAGGAGTTCAACTCCCGGGCCAGCGTCATTTAACACTCACTTCACGCGCTCGTTCGGGAGTTGAACTCCCGGGCGAACTTCGTTTCACAATTACTTTTTTTCCTCTTCCTCTTTCTTCTTTTTCTTCTCTCTGTCGAAAAAGATGTTCTTACCGGTAACAGAGAGCGGGATGCCCATGGCGATGCGTACATCCTTGCCCATCAATCCCAGATCGCGGGCGGCAATGCCGATGGTGTACATGATCCGGCAATCGATGTGATGCCGGGCGGCGACGGCGACCGCGGACCCCGTGGCGATTCCTAAATCGTTGCTGTTGAAGATACACACACTGCCGGCTTGTTCGGTTTCCTTGCAGGTTTTGTGGCCGCACATTTGGCAGTAAAAGTCCAGCCCCATCGGTTTGAGCCGCGTCCCGAGCAGGACAGCCGCGGGAGAGGCATTGAGGTTGTCCGCATCGCGGATAAAGAACGGTTGTTTCACTTCCGTTCCGATTTCGCGCATCTTGTCGGCGACGCGGTTCTTATCGTCCCCGGTCAGGATGGCCGTTTCGAGCAAGTCCATCCCTCGGCCCTTGGGGGCGGTTCGGGCCGCGGCACACATCATCTTCGCGACGATCATCAAGCCTTCGACTTCATGGTCTCGATCCATTGTCTATCCTCCCTGTTTTCTGCATCCAACTTCAGGATGACCTGTGCCCTGTTCAGCGTCCAGGTCTCTCGCCTTGCGGGCGCGATAGTCGAGGCGATTTCCGGATGCAGGAAAGTCCAAAAATGTGTAGAATAGACGAGGGTGCAGGTAAAAAAGACAAGCGACGAGGGACCAACGATGTCGGTCGAACTCCAAAGACGGCCTTTTACGGTGGATGAATACTACCGAATGGCGGATTCGGGCATCTTGACCGAGAATGACCGGGTCGAACTTATCGAGGGGAAGATCGTGCAGATGACACCAATCGGCAGCCGGCACGCAGCATGTGTAAGTCGCTTGAATGAGACGTTGGTTCTTCGGCTCGGTAAACAAGCCATAGTCTACGTCCAGAATCCATTACGGTTAGACGAATTCTCCGAGCCCGAGCCGGATATTTCTCTACTTAAACCCCGGGATGATTTTTACGCCGAGTCGCATCCCGGACCGAGCGACGTGCTGTTGGTTGTCGAGGTCGCGGACGCCTCGGTTCGTTATGATCGGGAGGTAAAAATCCCGCTGTATGCGAAAGCGGGAATCCCTGAGGTGTGGATTGTCAATCTTCCGGATAAAACCATTGAAGTGTATAGAAATCCTGTCGAATCCGGGTATGAAGAAACCTCTATATTGAGAAAAGGGCAGGCACTTTCTCCCACGGCGTTTTCGGAACTGGAGATCCGTGTGGAAGAGATCCTGGTGTAAAGAGCACAGATGGCGATTCAGCAAGCAACACCATACGCAGGACCCGGCACGTTGGCCGAACCTCGAGTACGCGCGTTCACGGTGGACGAGTATTACCGGATGGCGGACGCGGGCATTTTGACGGAAGACGACCGGGTCGAACTTATCGAGGGGAAGATCGTCCAAATGACACCAATTGGGAGTCGGCATGCGGGATGTGTTATGAGACTCACAAAAATATTCGTCAAGATGATCGGCGATGACGGAATTCTCAACGGTCAGAACCCGGTTCGTCTCGACGATTATTCCGAGCCCGAGCCGGATATCGCAATCCTCAGGGCACGCAATGATTTCTATACTGAGTCGCATCCCGGATCCGAAGATGTCCTGCTCATCATCGAGGTCGCGGACGCTTCGGTTCGTTACGATCGGGAGGTGAAAATCCCGCTGTATGCGAAAGCGGGAATTCCTGAGGTGTGGATTGTCAATCTTCCGGATAAAACCATTGAAGTGTATCGGAATCCTCGCGGGTCCGAGTATGAGAAGATCCGCATTTCCAGAAAAGGAGACACACTCTCTCCCACGGCATTCTCGGAAGTGGAGATCCGTGTGGAAGAAATCCTGGTGTAAAGAAGACAAATGGCGATTAAGCAGGCGGCACCATACGGAGAACCCGGCACATTGGTCGAACCTCGAAGACGGCCGTTTTCGGTGGACGAATACTACCGAATGGCGGATTCGGGTATCTTGACGGATGACGACCGGGTCGAACTCATCGAAGGGGAGATCGTGCAGATGACACCGATCGGCAGCCGGCACGCAGCATGTGTGAAGAAACTCATTAAGGTGTTCACCAACATGATCGGGGGCGAGGAGATTCTAAGTGTCCAGGATCCAATCCGTTTGGACGAGTTCACCGAGCCCGAGCCGGACATCGCAGTGCTCAAAGAGCGCGATGATTTCTACGCCAAGTCGCATCCCGGACCCGAGGATGTTTTGCTCATCATCGAGGTCGCGGACGCTTCGGTGCGTTACGATCGGGAGGTGAAAATCCCGCTGTATGCGAAAGCGGGAATCCCGGAGGTGTGGATTGTCAATCTTCCGGATAAGACCATTGAAATGTTTAGAAATCCTGTCGAATCCGGGTATGAAGAAACCTCTATATTGAGAAAAGGACAGTCACTCTCTCCCACGGCGTTTTCGGAAGTGGAGATCCGTGTGGAAGAAATCCTGGTGTAAAGAGGACAGATGGCGATTAAGCAGGCGGAACCATACGGAGGACCTGGCACGTTGGCTGAACCTCGGGTACGCGCGTTCACGGTGGACGAGTATTACCGGATGGCGGATTCGGGGATTTTGACGGAAGACGACCGGGTCGAACTCATCAAAGGGGAGATCGTGCAGATGACACCGATCGGGAGCCGGCACGGAGCATGCGTGGACCAACTGAATCAAATCCTTTCTTTCCACCTCGACAGACGGGCTATCGTCCGCGTTCAGGGACCCGTTCGCTTAGACGAATACTCCGAACCGGAGCCGGATATTGCACTACTCACGCCCCGCGATGATTTCTACGCCGAGTCGCATCCCTGCCCCGAAGATGTCCTGCTTATCGTTGAGGTTGCGGATGCCTCGGTTCGTTATGACCGCGAGGTGAAGATTCCCCTTTATGCGAAGGCGGGAATTCCGGAGGTTTGGCTTGTGAATCTTCAGGATAAGTGCGTAGAGATCTACATGAGTCCTTCAGGTTCTGATTACGAGGACGTACGCCGGTTCAAGGAGGGAACCATCTCGCCGCAAGGATTCCCCGGGATCGAAATTGACTTAAAGGACATCCTCCGCTAATTGCGTCCGATTCCAATACCGCACAATGAGGGATAGGGAATATAGAGAAGGGGTCGGCTCTACCTTCTTTCTCTCTCCACCCGACAAGCAGGATATTCGGTTCGCTCAACTTAGTGCGCGAAGGCCGACCCCTACGCGTATTGTTCAGACTTCGCGAGATTTTTCAAGGTGTCGAGTGCATTTTTTTTTGATTTTCATCACCGGGTGTGGTTGAGACGAAGATCACAAACGCTGTAAGACCTTCGTTAATCGCGACTTGAGGCCGCCTGCTCGACCGTCACGCAGTCGCTCGATCTCGTTGCGGAGTTCTGCGTTTTCCCGTTCGAGGCGGGCCAATTTGAGATCTTTGTGCTGAAAATAGGTGTCCGGTACAAAGACCGCTTTGCAGAGTGCCTTTTCCATCTCTTCCAATGGTGCCGGATCCTGCCGGAGAAGCTCGTTGTCGGCGAGCGACCGGAGGGTCTCTCGGGGAATTTGTGGGAATTTCACCAGGCGCAGCAGGGCGAGCCAGAAGCGATTGTAAGGCGTCTCCTCGGCGATTGCAGCATTCGCTCCCACAACGGGCTTGAGCGAGATCCCGGCGTCTTCCGCCGCCTTTGTGATCGGATAATTGCGGTAGAAGACCATCGGCCAGACATGAAGTCCGAATGGAGCGGGAAGCCGCGCGATCAGATTGAGGGTGGCGCGAAGGTCGTTCTCCTCCTCAAGTGGGTTGGCGGCCAGCAGGTCGTAAACCGGATAGATACCGAGATTTTTCAGGGTTTCAGCGGCTTCGATGATCTTCTCGGGATTCATCTTGCGGCCGTAGATCTCCCGGAGTGTCCTCTCGGAGCCGCTTTGGATTCCCAGGTTCAGATGAAGCATTCCGATATCCCGCAACGGTCGAAGAATCTCGGGATCGCACATGTCCGGGTAGGCATATACCCAAAATGGGATATCGACTTCTTCTTTATAGGCTTCAGCGAATCGAGCGATCCATTTGCGGTCGAAACAGAAGACATCGTCGTAAAACATCACCAGCCCGGTATCGGGGCGTTTCTTCTTATATCCGACCAGCTCCTCGATGACGTTTTCCACGGAACGTCTGCGAAGATATTTTCCCTTTCCCTTGGCGATGATGTGCCCCGTCGAGTTGTAGCAGAAACTGCAGCGGAACGGACAGCCGCGAGATGTCATGATAATGAACGAACTGTTCAAAGGCGAACTTGGCGGGAGTCGTCCGCTGACCATATCGTTACAATCGATGTGCCACGTGGTTTCGGGATTAAAATCGGGGAATGCAAGCGTATCGAGATCCTGGATGAGGGTGCGTATTGGATTCCGCAGCACGTTAGCATTCTTACGTATCCACAGATTCTCGATGGTCTCGAGCTCGCGCTGTCCTAGAAGCGCCTCGGTGAGTTCCACAGCGGGATGTTCCCCTTCGCCGATACAAATGATATCCGCATGCTCGATCGCCCACTCCGGGTTCACCGTCGTATCGACACCGCCCCACACAATCGGCACCGAACTCACTTCCCGCACTCGTCTTGTTAGTTCCTCCGCAAGTCCGGAAGAGACTGAAGCGAAAGAAAATCCGATCCACAGAGGATCGCGTTCTTTGACGAATCGTTGAAGTAACTCGATTTCCGAATGGCTGGCGTAGAAATGCTCCAGATAATCGCCGGGATCGGCCTTTTCAGACGGGGTTTCGTCGGCCGCGTGCACGTGCTTGAACAGGACCAAATCCACCTCATGCCCCGCGCGCTTCAACGCCGAGGAGATATACCTCGGCCCAAGACAAAATTCATCGTATAAACTGATCAGAACAACATGCGCCATGATATGTAGCCTACATCTCTTCTACTGTACGAGTGAGTGTATCAAACCGTCAAACGCGTGAGCAGTCTGCGGCAGCTCGACAGTTACCGGATACAATGTTATAGCGCCGTATGGTACGACACGAACGCCAGTCCGCCCCGCGGGCCGAAATGTCGGAGTTCCACCCCGTCTGGATAGACTTCACGTACACGATCCACGTATTTGACGTTCTCTGCCACAAAGACAAACGAGACCGGACCGCGTCGGTCCACACGTTCTGAAAGAAAACGATCGGGATCGGATACATCCTCTCCGTCACAGTCCTTTGCGATAAACCGAATCGTAGCATAGTCGAAAATCACCTTCGGTTTTCCAAATAGATAGGTGTAATTGGATGGACCGCGTTTTTCTACATACCGTGCGATTCGTGTCCACTCGTCCACGGGTTGTTTGAGCTGCATCATCCCGTGGAAGTAACGATCCACACCCGAGAAACAGGCGAAAAGAACCAAAACCGTGACGACAACGGTTCTTGTTCTCTGTCGATTTGATCCGGAGACGACGGTCGAACCGAAAGCGACTAAGGCCGGAGTTGCGAAGAAGAACAGAAAAGGCAACACACCAACATATCGCTGATAAGACGGTGTGTTGATTGTCATCACGCCGCCCGCGACAAGTACAGGGAGTAACCACAGGAAAGGGATCAAGGAAGCCGATGCCTGGATGGTTGCTGTCGCTAAGATAATCCCGCACAGGAAGAAGATCGCTGTCACAGGTTCGAGCATTCCTTCATACCCTCTGTTGTTCAGGTACGGACTGCGATCATAGAACGCGACCGGCGCGCCGAGACCTCTGCGGACCTGCTCTGCCAGAACGGTTGTCGTTGAAGCGGAGGAACCATACCGATCATCGAGGTAGTGGCGGCCGATTTCACCGAAAACCGTAACGTCCCGAGCGCGCGAATTGAGAGTATAGGGATACCGTGCAAAATGGCCCAGAAGCGGCGACAAGACAAACCACGCTGCAGCAAGCAGAGTGAGAAATCGCGACCAGTCGACCCGCAGAAGTCGCCGATCTTTCAAACAAAGCACAAGCCAGCTCAAGACGACGAGGACACCCAGTATCCGGCTGGCCTGGTACGTATAGAAACTGACCCCGATCGCCAGGCCAGTCAGCCCATACCATACCACCGCTCCGCTTTCGACCGCCCTGAGGAAGAGATACAACACCGCCACCGTCCAGAATGTTGTTTGGATATATCCCACACCGATTCGCGAGAAGTGGATGTAGTAGGCGCAACCTGCCATCAATGCCGTGCCGACCACAGCGACACGAGAATCCCACAAACGGCGCAATGCGCCGTATAGAAAGGGAAGCGTGAGCAATCCCATGAAGACATCGGACATACGCATTCCCCAGACTGTGTCCCCTAACCAGTGCATCACAGCTGCTGGATAGAGAAAAAACAAGGCGGGGATGTCGTACCAACCGAGCCGGAAGAAATGAAACGGGTGGGTGTTCCGCAGCTCGATGCCTTCAAGGGCAACCTCCGCGCCGTCGCCATGGACCGCGACAGGGATCTCGGCGAGTTGGACCGTGAGGATGAATAGGGCCGAAATGAAGACGATCAGGAGGACTGTATTGCATTTGGACTCGATGGAGTCGCACAGCCGCCCATCTTCGATGATTCGAAGCGGTACGAAGAAGCGGAATCCCAGGAGCTCGATATACTTGCCATCGACTCGCCACCGGCGGTCTTTCATTACCCTCCACAGAGGATAGAGCGAAATAAACGCGGTAACCGTCCAAATCCAAAGGACGGTTGAGTAGGCCGCCAATCGATACTGAAGCAGGAAACAGAGAACACCACCGCCGACCATCAGAAATCCCCAAAGTGTGTAGCGAAGCCCCAGAGAAGATCCGGTACCGTCCAGACGATTTCGCAAACGGTGGGATAGAGGTGAGTGTCTTTGCAGATCTTTAAATGGGGGATAAAGAACCAGTGAGAGGATGGTGACTGCAGCAAGATAGAGCCATGGGAAGGGCACCCCCTGTCCGGCGGCTAGAATATACTGGCAAGAAAGTGCGAGCAGAAACGCGGCGATAGCCGTTGCGGCGCGGTACATTCCGACGTGTGAAGGATCGAGCCCTGACAAGAGGATCGCCAGCGCGACAATGCCTATCGCCAGCAGGATCCATTGAACAAGCGAAGTACTTGGCTCGCGGATGGGAAGTCGTGTTTCCGATGCTGTCGCCCGGTGGAAACCCGCCTGCAACACAGCCGCGAGAGTGCCATCTTTTAACGGCGCCGCCGAGACGATTCGCGGAAGATTCTCAGCGCGTACAAAACGCGCACCGTCCCTTTTGAGCACGACAATCCGGCCGCCGACGGAATCAGCGACCAGAATATCTTCGTTTGGGGTTACTGTGACCCGGGCCGGTCTCTGGAAACCTGTGATTCGCTCGACGACCGCACCGGACGAATCCACCCGCAGAAGCCTTCCGTGACCGGAATCGGCGATCAGTGTCGTTCCGTCCTCCAGTCGTTCGGCATCCCTGGGACGGGATAAACGGTGCGAGTATTCCCAGACAACCCGATCGTAGCGGTCCACTTCAAGCACACGGTTGCTGAACGCGTCTGTAATGAGAAGATGGCCGTTCGCAAGGAGGTCGGTATCGGTTGGACCTTCGAGAAATACCGTAGTTGCCTTGGTTGTCTGTCCACGGGCTCCCGTATAACAAACACTCTTTTGTTCGGACGAAGTCAAAAGCAGTCGAGTGCCATCGCGATCCACGAGGTCGACATCATCCATCCTTTCCCAGGGCAACGAAGAGACGATACGGCCTTTCTTTCCTACGATTAGAACCGGTCCGTGGGTCGTGATAATCACGTACCCCTGCTCGGAAAGCACGGCCAGATCGGTGGGAGGATGCGGCAGCTGAAAGAACGCCCTAGGCGCGCCGTCCTGCCCCAGAATCGCGAGACCGTGTGTGTTCAGTGGCAGCGCTGAATGTGCAGGAGAAGTCAGTGCGGTCAGAACTACCAGTCCGCTGAAGAGAAACCGTGAGCAGTAGCAAAGGGTGGCCATTACCGATTCATCCTGTTTTACGGCGCGTGCGTAACGAGACGACTATCTCTGCGAATTCTTGACGATCTGAATTGTGCAGCAGGATAACGGTTGATTCCAGGAATGAGTATGGCTGCGAAGACAGGCCTCAATCCGAGCGGTCCAAAACCTCACGTACCTTCCGCGCCAAATCGGCCGGCCGGTACGGTTTTGGCAAATAAGCGGCAACCGCGGCGTGCGAGGTGAGTTCGTCCTGGTTCTTCTGAGAGTAGCCGCTGCTGACGATTACCTTGAGATCCGGTGAGTTCTCATGCAACTGTTTGAGTACCTCATGACCGGCTAGGTGGGGCATCGAAAGATCGAGAATTATCAGGTCGATCCGATCCTGTTTCGATTTCCAGATGTTCAGCGCTTCTTTTCCGTCTTTTGCCGTGAGGACCGTGTATCCGGATTGCTGCAGAACCGTTCTGCCAAGATTGCGGATGATCTCTTCGTCATCCACCACGAGTACGGTTTCCGTTCCACCCGGGGATTCTGCTTCGGATTCTTTGACCGGCCGGCTTGTATCCGGAGTCGCAACGGGCAAGAAGACCCGAAAGGTGGTTCCTTTACCGACCTCACTCTGGGCCTGTATCCATCCATTGTGTTGTCTAACGATTCCGTAGGCACCGGCGAGCCCGAGGCCGGTGCCTTGTCCTGCTTTTTTCGTTGTAAAGAACGGCTCGAAGATCCGGCGCCGGACATCTTCCGCCATCCCGATACCGTTGTCGGATACGCTGAGAACGACGAACCGGCCGGGTTTCGCGTAGGTAAACTTTGCGCAGTAGTTCTCGTCGATTTCGGTGGATTCAGTCCGGAGCTGCAGGAGCAGGAGTTCTCCCGGAGCCCTATCTGTGTCGCCTCCGTGCATCACCTCATTGATGGCGTCGCGCGCGTTGACACAGAGGTTCATGAGAACCGAGTTGATTTGGGTGGAGTCGGCCTCGACCCAAGGCAGGTTATCTTCGAGGGATAGTTCAATATCGATACGTCTGTCGATTGTCTGCCGCGCGAGCGGATAGACTTCGTTGATGATGTCGTTGATGTTTACCGGCTTGAGTTGGACGTGTGTCTTTCGGCTGAAGGCGAGGAGTTGGTGGATAAGTTTCTCGGCCCGTGTAGCGGCTATATTGGCTTCTCGGACATATTTCTTTACAGCATGCAGTTCTTCTACTTCCGCAAGGCTTAAATTGCCGATGATTCCCGTCAAGAGATTATTGAAGTCGTGGGCGATGCCGCCGGCGAGCTGCCCGATGGCTTCCATCTTCTGCGACTGTCGAAACTGCTCTTCGAGTTTCTCTTTGTCCTTTTCTGCGCGCAGCCGCGCCAGCGCTCCCCCGCACTGGCCGGCGAATGCACAAAGCAACTGAAGATGCCGCTCGTTATAGCGACCGGGGGTATAGCTTTGGACCGATAATTCTCCCACGAGGTCGGTCTGCCAGTAGACGGGGGTGAACAGCAGAGAGCGAGAAAGTCTCTCTGTGTCGCCGAATCGTTTGAATTCGGTCTTTGTCGGTTCCTTCATCCGGTTGAGCAGTCGAGGTTGACCGGCCAGTTTTACTTCAACACTCCACTGAGATGGAACTTCCTCCGGTTCAGACTTACCGAGAGGTGTATCTTCATTGTAGGCAAGCAGCACACGGTTTTCCTTCTGATTGACGAGCATGAATGCAAATGCATCGTATTGAAACAGCTGTCGACATTCTCCCGCCAAGATCCTGGCAATTTCCCGTATACTCAGAGGTCCCATCAAACGTTGGGATAGCCGTTGGAGAGCGCCGCGTTCTTCTTCCGCACGTTTCAACGAACACAAATGGCCGACGGAGCTGGCGAATAGACTCAACACCTCACAATCCTGCGGTGTTGTTTCTTTTCTCGAAAGGAAATTGTCCGTCGTGATAAGACCGATCAGGTTCTGTGCATCCCAGATACCGGCGAGGACCGCGGCCCCATGTCCGATCTTCTCCTGTCGATGGTTGTAAAGAGGACGCTTCGGGAAGTGGATATAACGTTCTTGACGTTCAAGGAAGGTTTTAAGAGTGTCATCTCGGGATACTCGGGCGCGCTGGTCCCGTTCGTCTCGGACCGTTCCATTTTCATCGATTCCAAACGATCCCACCAGAGAGTCGGGATCGACCTTGTCTAGAAACCAAAGAGAGATCCGTTCGAATCCGAGGCGGACCTTTCCCACTTCAACAGCGCGCTGGCAGAGATCGTCAAACGATCCGGTTGTAGACAACTCATTTCCGACTTCGTGCAGAATCTTCAGCTGTTCCTGAAAATCGCGCTGTTCGTCTTGTTTCGTGCGAAGTTGATTTTCGACACGTCTTCTCTCCGACATGTCGTGTGAAACTGCCACGAACACATCCTGACCTTCCCATCGAACCCGTGAGATTTTTGTTTGCACCGGAATCGAGGTTCCGTCTTTCCTCATCATTGGGATAGAGCATTGGGCGAGCCTCCCCGCAATCATCTCTGCGACAGCCTGAGCCACCCGTTCCTTTTCTTCAGGTGGATGCACCACATCGACGTTCTTCCCCACCAGCTCGGATAGAGCGTATCCCAGGCGTTCCTGGACCGCTACGTTGGTGTGAACGATCCGCCCTTCAATGTCCAGGACAAAGAAAAAATCCTCGAGGGTATTGAAGAAGGACTTCAGGTCCTCGGGTATCTCGGAGGAATCCACAGAAGGATCTGCGTCGAATGTTGTCTCACGTTGGCACAAAGAATCGCTATTCACAAAAGACTCTCTACTGTTCATTAACTAGTGCGGTCCGATAAAAAGTGCGCTTTCGATGTCTACCCCGCCTCATCCTCAATGTCATTAAGTTAAGTTTCAGCGAAGGAGCGAGGGGAGGGCGAACCTCCTGGTGAGCCGCATTTTCTTCATTTCGGCTCGGCGGGAGCCTCGCCCTCCCAGTAAACGGCTTAGCCCTTTCCCGACTTAATGACATTGGCCGCATCCTTCTCCTTACTGCGGCCACGCAAGCGTGTCCCTCTTGGGGAGGGTAACAGAAGCGGGATCGCAGTCCGTTCGGGGTCGTGAATCAGTTGTCTCCACCAGGCCTGGGAGAGATACAGGGCAATGTCATTAAGTTAAGTTTCAGCGAAGGAGCGAGGGGAGGGCGAACCTCCTGGTGAGCCGCATTTTTTTCATTTCGGCTCGGCGGGAGCCTCGCCCTCCCAGTAAACGGCTTCGTTCTTTCCTAACTCAATGACATTGAGATACAGAGGGGGTTGACTCCCTGCACCCCGCGAACTTTTTGCCGTCTTGTCAACCATGCCGAATGCCATTCATTGATATCGCGATGGAAATCAGCTGAAACTCTCCCTGACTCTCCATCATCTCGGTGCCACCGAAACCTGTCAACGCTCCGGCATCTCTCCGAGCAAGATGTTCGGTACAGCCTGACAAGGCTCGCTCTCGTCTGCATGAGACGCTAGAGTCAGGTAAACGGGCACGAGTACCTTTCGAACGATGCTGGATCTGTCGCGGATCGGCGCATACCTCATACTGCAGGTCGGCCTTTGTGCCGTCATCTACTTTCTGTGCCGGTGGGTTCGCCTGAGGCTTTATCCGAAACCTGTGACGCCCACGGAATATACCGAGCAGCAGTACTCCCAGTTTGTATTCCTTCTCAGTGTCTTGATCTACATCGCCGGATCGCCGGGGATCACAACCACGAGCGACGAGGATCTCCTGGCTCTGGTGAGGGCCGTATCGAGAGGGGGCACGCTGGAGATCACCGAATATAGCCGATCGGTCCATGACGCCGCTCGCCGCGACGACAAGTTCTATTCGCACAAACCGCCCGGTGTCGCGCTGATCGCACTGCCGTTCTACAATTTTCCGCGCTTGTTTGAACCCGTTTTAGTACGTGTCAGCCCTGAATTTGGGAGCGAAATCGTCCAGATGAGAGAAGGGCGCTTCGCTGTCAGCCGTCTCCCCGGGCCGTCCACTTACTTCATCGCGCTGAAAGATCCGCCGCAATTGACACGGTTGCGGCTTCAAGTTCATGGAACATTCGCGCAACCGGGGAATTTTCTTTTAAGCGAAATCGAGGTTTACGATCTTGCCAACCAACCCGTTCCGATTCGGGTGGAGTCCATGTCCGACCTCGCGGGCGCTCGACCCGCCTCCGAAACGTGTGACGGCGATCTTGGTGAAGATCGTGTCCACGGATGGCCGGGCGCTTCCGTGCCGCTGACGTTTCCGGTTTGGATCAGCTGGCAACTCGAGTCGCCGGTGGTTCCCGCACGCGTGGAATTGGCTCAGCTCAGTCCGTTTCGGGATCATACAATCCGGTCGTTCAATCTCTTCGGTGAGGACGACGAAGGCCAACAGCATGTCCTCACCGCCCAGGCGACCCACATCCGGCCCTCGACCGTAGACTGGGGCGCGGATGCAGCGTGTTCGGCTGTCGCGATTGTCAGCGCGATAGGAGTCTTCCTTTTGTTCCGTTTGCTCCGGTCTTTCGGAGTTGAACGCATCCCGGCGACAGTGCTGGCTCTTTTGTTCGCCTTTGGAACGCTCCAGTGGAGATATGGAGCGGTGCTCTATAATCACACTTTGCTGGCGGCCTGCGTCCTCGGGGCGTTGTACGGGTTGCGAAGAACACTTTTGGATCCTCAAGAAGCCGCAGGATGGTGGTTGCTGAGTTGGTCGTTGGCGTGGGGAATACTCGCCGACATCATTTTCTTAATCGTCTGGGTTGTTTGTTTGGGTAGTGTGCTGCCGACGTTGCGCCGAATACAAGGCCGTCGTCTGTTTCCGCCGGCCCTGCCGCCCTTCGCGGGGCTTATCCTTCTGGGTGTCTACCAGTGGATCTGTTTCGGAAAACCGTGGGCGTTCCCGCAGCAGTTTTCTCACCACCATGCCTGGCTTGGCTCTGTCTCCACCGCATTCGACTTTCCGACATGGAAGGGACTGTGGATATTGCTTTTTCATCAAGGGCCTCTGAACAACCTGGTTGCATCGAAGCCGTGGATCAACGCCGACCTTTCGCGATCGTTCTCGGGACTCTTCGCAATGAGTCCCTATCTGCTTTTCGCATTGCTTGGTTTACCCCTGTTTTTCCGAGACCATCGCCGCTTCGCTGTAGCGGCTCTCCTGATCTTTGTCGTGACTCTTGTTGCGATGGCTTCGTTTCGCACACCGTGGGCGGGAGACGACTACGATGTGCGTTACATCCATCACGTGATACCGATTCTATTCCTTCCGCTGGGATTGTGGCTGACCCGGTTGCCTCGTTCGACACAAAATCGCATTCTGCTTTACGGAATACCATTTATCGTGGCGGTGGCGTTGGGCGTGATGAGAAATATCTTTCACCTGGCGGACGGTCCGGGACGGGAAGATATGGTGGTGCGGCTCGGGGTCGAATGGATGGCGATGCCTTCTCTTTCGAACTGGCGGATTGCTTTCTTTGTCGGTCCACCGTTGATTGCGCTGGCGCTCGGCTTGAAGAGTCCGCCGCTGCGGAGTGTTGAATGACCCGAGATTTCAGTCGCATAGTCCCTTGGCTCGTTTTCGGGCTGCTCGCCGCTCATGTGGCGATTGCGAGTTGGAACCTCGGTACCCGCCCGCTCTGGGTGGACGAGGCGTGCAGCGCTCTCTTTGCTCGATCCTCGGTACCTCAGATCATTCATACGCTCAAAGAAGACTGTGGGATGCCGCTTCATTATCTTCTGCTGAAAGGGGTCCGGTCGGCCATCGGAGAGAGTGAAGCCGTGCTGCGTGCTCCGTCGGTTTTCTTCTCGGCGGCGGCGGGTCTTTTAATCTGGCTGTTGGGCAAACGACTCGCCGGCGACTGGGCGGGACTGTTTGGCGTCCTGATGTGGATTTCGTCCCCGGCGACGATCCGAATGGCCCGGGAAGCGCGCTGCTATACGCTTTTCGCCTGTCTCTCCATCGGTTTGTTCTTTGCATGGCATTATTGGGCGGACCGGCCTTCGGTCCGGCGGCTGATCCTGCCCGTGGTGCTCCATGTTTTGGCGGCGTATCTGCACAACTTCGGTCTGATGCTTTTCCCGGCCGCCTTCGCCATGGTGATATGGATGAAAGGGAGGAAGGCGATTCTTCCACTTGCCGCGGTGATTGTGGTTTGGCTCATTCTCTATTCTCCTTGGATTTCGGTGCTATTAATGCAGCTGGGCCGAACGCAGCAGTCGATCGGCTGGGTTGAGCGCACCTGGTCGCCACTGTCTCCGCTTTTGTCGTTGGCCCTTTTTGGTTTCGGCGCGCATCGGCCGGTTTATCTCGGACTTCCCCCGGTTTGGGACTGGGTCTCGATGATCGGCGTTCTTTTAGTCGTTTGGCCTGTTCTTCTGTTCGTTTGGTCATGGCGGAAACACTCGCACTTACTTCCTCTGCTGATCTTTGTGTTTGTCTATCTGCTTGTGCCTTATGCCTACTCGTGGTTGTTTCGCCCGATCGATCTACCGGGGCGAACGGATTTCCCTGTCTTTCCATTGCTTTGTGTCGTTATCGGCTGCGGGGTCGTGCGGATGGGACGATTCCGGTGGTTTTGGGGTGCGCTTGTCCTACTGTTAGGCGTCATCTGGTCTGTGGCGTTTCTATCGCCGGAACGTGGGTATAATGATCGAGAGACGGCTGCTTTGGTTGACCGATGGACGGATTCGGACGATATCGTGATCTGTACCGGTCTCAGTCGCCCGAGTATGGAGTATTATCTGTACAGAAGCGGGCACGATAGACCGGACTTGGTCTCGTTTCCCGACACAACCCGCATGGGGTATTTGGAGGAGTCGATCTATCTTTATGACACAGCGCGTTTGCGGGAACAACATCGGAAACTAATCGACCGCATCCGCGAGTCTATTATGGATCGATATCCCGATCAGCGAATTCTCGTCGTTCTGACACCTCGCAGGATCAACGACGGTCTGATCGAGCTTCTGGAAGATGCCGGTTTTGGGCAGCCTCGGGATCTGCCGTCGGGACGTATCGGTCTATCGCGTATCGATGAACCCTGTCAGCTCGTACTATTCCAGAGTCTGGGATAAATCCGGGCACTACGGAGGTTGGTTTTCGTATGGGTGAGCCGCGTTTTTTGTTTCTGTCGGAGCCTTCAGGGAGATCGTCATTCCCGAAACGGTTTTGGTTCGGCCTCGTGGCGATGGTGGCGGCCGAAATCCTCATGTTTGCGGGTATAGAACCGTTTCATACCTATTTCACACCGATTATTTGGGTCAGTTTCATTTTGTTTGTGGACGGTTGGACGCATGCCCGCTCAAGCAGGTCTTTGATCTCCGAACGGCCGTCCATTTGGCCGATTCTGTTACCGGCGTCGGTTGTCTGGTGGCTGCTTTTCGAGTTTTACAATTGTTATCTGGAGAATTGGCATTACATCGGGATGCCGACAATTCCGATTCGCTATCCGGGTTATGTGGTGTCATTTGCGACGATCTTTCCGGGGATCTTCTGCACAGCCGAGCTGTTGTTGACTTTTCCCTTCTTCCGTGAGTGGCGGGGGCGCAAACATTCGGTGACTTCGCGGGGGCTTTTGATCTCGTTTGTTCTCGGGTTGATCGCCGTTGCGTTTCCTCTGTTTGTTCCCAACCGGGAGGTGCGTCACTATCTGTTCGCGCCGGTATGGGTGGGCTACATCTTTATGGTCGAGCCGGTCCTCTATTCCTGCGGGAGTTTTTCTCTTTTCCGCGCGTGGGAGAAAGGGCGGCTCGGTGTTGTGGCGACTTACTTGAGTGCCGGGGTTGTCTGTGGGCTTCTGTGGGAGTTTTGGAATTACTGGGCGGGGGCAAAGTGGCTCTATACCGTGCCGGTCTCGCAGACAATTCGTTATTTCGAAATGCCGGCCCTCGGTTTCTTGGGGTTCATTCCGTTCGCGTGGGAATGCTACGCGTTGTTTTCTCTGACTTTGGTTCTCTTCGCCTGCTTGAACGCGGTCCGTCGCTGGATCGAACCGCGTCGGACCGGTCTCGCCTGGGGATTCGTTCTGCTGATTGCCGTTCTTCTTTTCGCGGGCTACCTAAGTCAACCCAGGAAGTTTTTCCGAATTGACGCGCTGGACTGGCAGCGGATCGTCTCGTGTCCGGTGCCGCCTGATTCAGGTCTCTCGGAACTCGATTCGCTGTTATCGGAACTGGAGAACCTATCTGCTCCGCAGGCGGCGGAGCGACTTTCCGAGTTTGAATTTCTGCCCGGGAATCATACATGGGCGGATTTGCATCAGTTTTCCGACCTCTTGCGGCATCCCGAGGACGAGATCCGTCACGCAGCGCATTCACTCCTCCGCTCGTACAGTGTGAAGAGCCGGTTTTGCTGGGCGGGGCTGCAGGAGGTGGACGAGAGTCGCTAAGGGGCCATGCCCGCGCTCGGGGTGTGGCAGCACGACTGTAATTCTGTGGAGTTGAACGAACCGAAGTGCCGATAGGAAGCGATGTACGGTTCTCGACTCTCGCTTCCGGCATGGCAGCCGCTATCGTGAGGTTACGGATGATCTGCAGCTCGCAATTCGTCTTTGACTGTCTTTCGGCGAGATGAGCGGTGCTGGTTCAGGTTTGGGGATAAATACTCTATCCTGGCGTTTGACAAGTTCAAATCGTTTGGAGAAAAAGACGTCTCACCCGGAGGTTTGCCCTCCCGATACGAACCCATGTTTTCGAAATCGACTTATTTCGTGCCGTTTCTTCTGCTTGTCGTGATCAGCCTTCTGCTGTTGTGGGCGGTCCACGTTCATCAGGAGGCGGTTGCACCGATTCCGCGTGTTTTGGCACGAGAATTCCCGTACCTGGTCGCACGCGAGGTGCCACCGGCGCTCGGTCAGGGCAATACTCTGGAGACTCTCACCAGCGAAATCCTCGCGGACTACCCGTTTGTCGAAGAGATCGTGGTCTTCAAATTCCGGGAAGGGAAAGGCCCGATCCCGGTGTATCCGCCGTTCCTATCGCGCACGCATCCCGAGTTGCTGGAGGGAAATACCGGCGAATATGAGGCCGTCCCGCTCCGCTTTCAGGGCAAAAGTGTGGGAACAGTGTTTTTCAAACTGTCCCAAACGCGGCCCCGTCTGTTCAATGGGGCACTGATCGGGGTGCTTCTGGTCCTGATTGGGTATTCAATCTTTGGAATCCGGACGCTGCAGCGTGCCTCGGCCCAGCTAAGGAAGACCACCATCGCCCTAGAGGAAAAACAGCGCGAACTCTTTCATCTTGAACGACTTGCGTTGGCCGGACAGGTAACCGCGGGACTCCTGCACGATCTCAAGAAGCCTCTGCTCAATATCCGCGATGAGGCCGGTTCACTGGAGGAGAAGGACGCGAAAGAGGCGATTCTCTCGGAAGCGGATCTCTTTCTGGGGATGCTTCGCGAGGTGCAACTCGAGGGTTTCCTCCATCGATCGGAAGGGAAAGCGGAATTTGTCGATATCGGGGAGGTCATCGACCGCTCGATCCGGCTGGTCAGTTACGCGCGCAGGGCGGTCAAGGTCGAGACACAGATACCCCAGGGATTGCCGTTTCTACTGGGGCACTTCCATAAGCTGGTCCAGGTATTCTCGAACGTATTGTTGAACGCCTTTGAGGCACTCGAGGGGAAAGGAATGGTGCGGATCGAGGTGGGGGCGATTCGGGAGCCCGGCAAAGATCATGAGACAATTGAGGTGATTGTCGAGGATGATGGACCGGGAATCCCCCGTCAGCTGCTGGATCGGATTTTCGAGCCTTTCTTTTCGGCACACGAAGAGCATTCCGGTCTGGGGCTGTACACGACCAAATCGATTGTGGAGGAAATGGGCGGCACAATTCATGCCGAGAGCGAAGTTGGGAAAGGCACGCGATTTGTGATCCGAATGCCCGTACAGGAAGCCGAGAACGGCTCCGAGGATTGATTGTATCCGGCGAACGCCAATCCGCCCCCTTTATCCGTGCACCCATATGCATTATGTTATTCTTCTTTCCTATGTCCTTACGGAACCAAAATCGGAAGTCGAGTGCCGTATTCGACGGACGGAACCATGACAAAGATCGCTTTCCAGCGATAAGACACTCAGCTTTCGTCCATGTCTCCGGGCGGTTGAGCCCGACCTCGGGTCTTCAAGGCTGGGACTGCAGAATTCGGCATCGTTTGGGTTGAGGAAATCGTGTCGCAGAGTCTTTTCACCATATTGTTTGTAGACAGTACGAGTACTTTTCGGGCCCCTCTCGCTGCGTCGCTGCTGCGGCGTGAGCTGGAAAAACGGGGTATAGAAGATGCTGTGGTGCTGTACGGAGGGATCGAGGCAGAGCCGGAAAAATCGCTTTCACCTCGTGTTACTGAGATGCTTCCTTCTTTCGTCGTCGATTCCACGGCTCCCAAGACAAACGCGATCATCCAGGATTTCGTGGATCAGGCGCACTTGATCCTCGTGATGGACCGCAAGCAGACACGATGGCTCTGGGAGCACATGCCGGGCAGAGCGAACCGGATACGGAAACTCGGCCGATATGGTGGAAACAACTCCGATCCCGAGATTCCAAGCGTTGACTCCGGGGAGGGGCGGGACTATCAGGAGATCCTCCATCAAATCGAGCGGTCCGTGCTTGGCCTATTCCCAAAGTGGGATGACCTCCGCACGCGGTTCTTTGTCCGTCAGAAACACGATGTTGCTGTCGGCGCGGACCACCGCGGCTACACTGTCAAGAGCAACATCATCGAGTATCTGGAGAGCGACGGCTACAAAGTTGTTGATTGCGGTGTGCACAGTGCGCAGTCGGCGGACCATCCCATTTATGCGATCCGTGTCGCCGAGATCGTGGCCCGGCAAGAGGTTGACCGTGGGATATTGATCTGCGGATCGGGGCTGGGGATGTCGATCACCGCGAACAAGGTGAAGGGGATTCGGGCGGCGATGTGTATCAACCCCGATCACGCGGCGCTCTCTCGTTCCCACAACAACGCAAATGTGTTGTGTCTTGCGGCGGAGTGTTTCCCGGAAGAACAGGAAGTCGAAATCGTTAAAACCTGGATGAAGACACCTTTCCTGGGTGGGAAGTATCAGCGACGCAACAACATCATCGATTTCTACGAAGCCGGGACACGCGATTCCCGTCTCGACGACTCTTCTCGTGCGACGACCGTCGATCCCACGCAGAAGTGAATTCCGGATTGAATTGAACTTCTCCGAAGCGAATGATTTCCCTCCCCGTTCACTTTCATCCGCAAATTAACTCTGACATAGTACAGTAATTGTGCCTCGAATCGACCGCTCAATTCGAACGATCACGCACAGAGGGGATCTTCATGGGAAAAGCCAAAGCGAAAAACCAACGTCTCCGGAACACCCTTTCTCATAAAGAAACCGATCGGGTTCCGGCCGGTGAATTCTTCTGGACGGAATTCGTTAAATTGTGCCAAAAAGAATGGGGAGAGGATTTCGATCCATACCGATTTTTCGATTTGGATTACATAGTCATGAATCCCAACATGGACCCTCACATCCGGCCTTTCGAGATTATTGAAGAATCCGGGGAGGACGTCGTGGTGAAAACCGGATTCGAGGCGACCATTCGCCGACGCGGTACCATGCCAATGCCGTATTTCGAGGCGTTCGAGGTCAATGAGCCCGACCGGATGGAGACCTTTACCTTTGACAATCCGGCGGACCCGCGCCGCTTTTTCGAGGGTGGCGACGACCAACTCAACTGTGTGGCCGATACATTCGTTCGAAATATTCCGTCCTGGAGCGATCGCCTCGAACCCTATGTCGAGGACTTTGCCGTCTTTGGCTCGGTGTGCGATCCCTTTGAATTCTTGTGGCGAATCATCGGCAGCGAAAATGCATTGATCTGGATGGCGACCGATACGGAAAAACTCGCGGCGTTCATCGACCGAATCGGGGAGTTTATGTACGAGTTGGGAAAAGCCGAAATTGAAGCGGGAAAAGGCCGATTGTCGGGGATGTATATTTGGGGAGATGTGGCGTATCGAAATGGCATGTTGTTTGGTGCGGAGCGGTGGCGAGAGATGTTCAAACCGCACGTGAAGGCATTGATCGATTTATTCCATTCCAACAATTTGATGGTCGTCTATCACGGATGCGGAAACGCTCTGGAGATTTTCGACGATTTTGTAGAAATGGGGCTTGACGGATATAACCCTCTGGAAGCCAAGGCCGACTTGGACGTTGTAGAACTGAAAAAGACTTATTCGAATCGGCTTGCTTTTGTAGGAAACATCGATATCCGAGTGTTGGAAAGGGGAAACCGGGAAGAGATTGAAAACGAGGTTTGCTATAAACTGAAGGCTGCACGCGGCGGCGGCTTCGTTTTTCAATCCGACCATTCAGTAAGCAGCGAAGTCGATCCGACAGATTACAAATTCGCCATCGATATGTTGCGAAAATACGGGGCTTTCCCGATAAGCACCTGAGAGAGTCGTCGGGAGGATACAGATGAAACGATACGGTATGGTTGGGCGTCTGAAACCGGAGAAGGCTGACGAGTATATCCGTCTTCATGCGGATGTGTGGCCGAAAGTACTGGAAGTGATCACAGCCTGCAATATCCGGAATTACTCTATTTTTCACAAAGGGGACTTACTGTTCAGCTATTTCGAGTATCACGGGCAGGATTTCGATGCGGATATGAAGAGAATGGCCGCTGACCCGACGACGCAGGAATGGTGGGCGGTGTGTACGCCGTGCCTGGAGCCGGTTCCCGAACAGCCTGAAAACACGTGGTGGGATAGAATGACGGAGGTCTTTCATCTCGATTAATCGCCACGATGTTTGTTTTTACGTGCGCACGTAAAGGAAGAAAAATGAACGAATCACCACAAGCAGTCAACCGTTCGGCGGGATTGAAGGCCGCATATCCTTTTATGATCTGTCTTCTCGTTCTTTGTATAACCTTGGGTGTATCTATTCATGCGAATTCAGTGGAGAATTCTATGGAGATTTCCATTATTCCGAAACCGCAGACCGTAACTCGCCTGGACGGCGTCTGTAATGTCGATCAGTTGGATCGCGTATTGTTGACATCTTTCACAGACGAAGTGCGCACGATCGGAGAGATCCTTCGCAACGCTTTCGTCCAGAACGTAGGAAGAGAGATTCCGTTTGCGCAGTCGACCGCTTCGACAAATTCTGCTCGGTCTATCGTTCTAATCGTTGAACGAGATAACCCGGAAATTAAACCGGAAGGTTATGAGCTCGAAATTCAACCGGATGGGATTACCGTCACGGCGTGCGACGGCGCGGGGCTGTTGTATGGTGTGGAGACTCTGCGCCAGCTGATTGAATCGCGGGCGGCGGATAGTCCGATTACAATCCCATGCGTCAAAGTTGAAGACCACCCGGAGTATCCTTGGCGCGGTGTCCTTCTGGATTGTTGCCGCCATTTTCTAACCAAGGATTTTATAAAGCGGTATATCGATCTCTTGGCCTATCACAAGCTGAATGTTCTTCACCTTCACCTCACCGACGATCAGGGCTGGCGGATCGAGATACAGAAATATCCAAAATTAACGGAAATCGGTGCGTATCGGGGCGAAGTTGATTCGAAATACGGTGGTTATTATACGCAAGAGGATTTGCGGGAGATCGTTGAGTACGCCGGCAGCCGTCATATTCGGGTCGTACCCGAATTCGAGATGCCGGGACACGCGTCGGCGGCGATCGCGAGTTATCCATACCTCTCGTGTCATGGCAAGCCGATAAAGGTACAGACCGAGTGGGGAGTCTTTGAGGATGTGTTTTGCCCAGGCAAGGAATCGACGTTTGAGTTTCTTGAAGGTGTCCTGGAGGAGATCATCGAGATATTTCCTTCGCAGTATATTCATATCGGCGGGGATGAAGCCCCACGAAAGAATTGGGAAAACTGTCCACACTGTCAAAAACGGATCGAGCAGGAAGGACTCGATGGTGAAGATGAGCTGCAAAGCTATTTGATTCAGCGAATTGGAAGATTTCTGGCAAAGCACAACCGCAGATTGATTGGGTGGGATGAGATTCTGAAAGGGGGCGGCGGTTTGCCGGAAGGGACGGTCGTTCAATCCTGGCGTGGGACGGAGGGCGCGATCGAAGGGTCAAAACTCGGCTACGATGTAATTCTATCTCCAAACCAGTTTGTTTATTTCGATTATCCGCAAATACCGAACACTTCCAAGCCGAAGTGGATGCGGGTTACTCCGCTGGAGAAAGTCTACTCGTTCGACCTGGCACTTCCCGAACTCGATCCAGAACAACTGCAACATATCCTTGGCGCGGAATGTACGATGTGGACCGAACATGCGCCTCAGGATGAGGTGGACCGGCAGCTGTTCCCCCGTGTATGCGCGTTTACGGAAATTGTTTGGACCGCTCCGGAAAAGAAGAAGTGGGACGATTTTAAGGAACGACTAAGCATACATACGGCTCGACTGCGGAAGCTCGGTGTCGATTTCTTTGAGGCCGAATAATCCGGCAGAACGATTCTGCTCTGTCTTGCTGTACAGGGTGTCGGACACCCGCCGGTCCCGATTTCTTGACTTTTTACGTTGGAAGACCCTACGATTCCTTTAAGGTCGCATATCCCATTGGCTCAGAGCACCGATACGGAGGTCCCTCATGTCAAAGTTCCTTTTCTTT
Organism: uncultured bacterium; assembly: GCA_964612675.1. Taxonomy (GTDB): domain Bacteria; phylum Hinthialibacterota; class Hinthialibacteria; order Hinthialibacterales; family JAKPRU01; genus CAZTDD01. Next base: position 19,137 of record CAZTDD010000004.1, on the reverse strand, counting down.
TGTCTATCGACACTGCTTCTTTCAAGCGCCACATCTGCGATTGGTGAAACAACGATGCTTGCAGGAGTCTCGAAAGCTGTCATTACGCCTTCCGAAAGTATCTGGATGTCGGGTTACGCCTCCCGCGACAAACCGTCGGAAGGGAAAGTCCACGATCTGTATGCCAAGGCGCTCGCTCTCAAAGATTCCAATGGGAACCGTGCTGTTTTGCTGACCACGGACATCATCGGATTGCCCGCGGATATGACGGAACGGATTGTAGAGGCGGTTGAGAACAAGACAGGCCTTCCACGCTCTGCTGTGTTGTTGACCTCATCCCATACACATAGTGGACCGGTTATCGGGAAGAACCTCGACACCATGTACGATCTTGACGAGGAACAACAACAGCGAGTGGTTCGCTACGCAGAGGATCTCGAAAAGAAGCTGATCGAAGTGATCTGCGACTCTCTTGAAAAGATGCAACCCGCGCAACTTTACACAGGAACCGGTTCGGCCAAATTCGCGATTAACCGGCGACAGTATAACCTGGACGGGATCTCGATTGGTCACAATCCGATCGGTCCGGTCGATCATGATGTGCCTGTATTGAAAGTTGTCGGTGAGGAAGACAATCTACTGGCCGTAGTCTTCGGCTATGCTTGTCACAATACGACATTGAGTTTCTATCAGCTATGCGGCGACTATGCAGGATTTGCGCAGGAATACTTGGAGAAGGTCCACCCGGACACCGTTGCGATGTTCTTCTCGGGTTGCGGCGGCGATGCGAATCCGAATCCCCGCCGTGAGTTGAGTCACGCCGAGATGCATGGTCTTGAATTGGCCGGGGCTGTAAATGAAGTTCTCTCCGCTTCGATGAAAGAGGTGGAAGGAACCATTCGACACGCGTACACGGAAATCGACCTGCCACTCACGCCCGCACCAACGCGGCAGGAGCTAGAGACGCAGGCGAAAGACGCGAATAAGTACATCCGGATGCGAGCGGAACATCTACTGAAAGAATTGGACGAAGAGGGAAGCATACCGGAGACTTACGCATACCCGATCCAAGTTTGGTCTATCGGAGATGATTTCAAGGCCATCGCGCTGGCGGGAGAAGTTGTCGTGGATTATGCGCTACGATTCAAACACGAGTTTGGGGACGATACCTGGGTTATCGCATACGCAAACGATGTTTTTGCGTACATTCCCTCGCTGCGTATTCTTCGCGAGGGTGGGTACGAGGCGGACACATCGATGATTTACTATGGTTTGCATGGTCCCTGGGCGCCCCAAGTCGAAGAGATCATTGTCAAGAAGGTTCACGAATTGGTGGACGAAACGAGCTCGTAGCTCATAGGTGGTCGTGGTGGATTACGCTCCTCTGAAGTGCGTGCATAGGGCATCTGCGAGCAGATCGTCGCTACCCCACCCTTCCTGCGCAGAATTCGAGTAGAGGAGAATAATCAATCGCGAACGCGCGAAGTAGACACGAAGACTCGATAGAAGAAACGATGTTCCCTCTCCCGCCGGGAGAGGGTCAGGGGGAGGGGATGATCGCCGCAAATGAATCCTCCGAAAAATGTAAAAGAGATCATTATCGTTCCCTCTTTTCATTATGACGTAGCCTATTTGAAATCCTATGAGGAATACCTCCCCACGTGTTTCGATATAATTCATGAAGCTTTACGAATTCTCGAAAACGAATCTTCCTACCGATTTCTTATCGAGCAGGTGATTCTACTGCAAGAATATTGGGATCGTTTTCCTGAGAAGAGAGATCTGCTTGTTCGATTCGCACAATCCGGACAACTGGCTGTCGCACCCGGCATGTTTGTCATGCCGGATATGAATCATCCCGATGGAGAGTCGCTCTTTCTGCAGATCAAATACGGAAAACAGTGGCTTCGAGACCACCTCGGGATCGAGCCGGACATCTGTTGGATTGCCGATTGCTGGGGACACCACGCACAACTTCCGCAAATGCTGAGCCTGGCCGGGTATCGGTATTATGTATTCTGGCGGTGTATGCGGCGGGATGTGCTGAAAAGCGATTTCATTTGGCGAGGGCTTGACGGAACGACAATTCGCGTTCATTGGCTTGCGAGAGGATATTCCGGTGTTTTGTTTCCGAGGAACAAAGACACCATGCATGCCGCCGACCAGTCGTTTATCGACGCCGCTGAGCGCGCCATCCTTGAAACTTCGAAGGAATTTCAAAAGTACGGAGACACGGATTCGATTCTTCTGTGCAATGGGGGCGATTTCCTGTACCCCCAGTCCAGCGCTCCGGATGCGGTAAAGAAACTGAATGGTTTACCGGACGCGCCTGCCATACGGCTGGGGACTCCACGCGATTATCTGGAGAAGGTCAAGTGGAATCATGTTTCCGAGTTCAATGGGGAATTCAACAGCGCTTTCCAGGGAACGTTTACTTCCAATATTCAATTAAAGCAGAAGAACCGAGACCTTTGCTCGCGACTCCTTGCATTGGAGACTCTCGCGGTAATCCTGGACGAAAGGTCTATCGACACGAATAAACTGTGGAAACCTCTGCTGAAACAACAATTCCACGACATTATCTGTGGAACAATTACCGACCGGGCACTTTGCGAATCACTGGAGGAATTCGGGAAGGTGGAGCGGGATTTGGAGCGTGAGTTCTCGTCGCTTGGTCAAGACAAAGGAAAGAAGGCTTTCTTCAATCCGCTTTCCTTCTCAAGGTGCGAGACAGTAAAGCAGGGGAACAGAATGTATCGCTTGGATTTGCCACCGCTCGGTTTCGCGTGGGTCGACACTGCCGAGGAAATCCCCGGCACCGGTCCGGGGGATCTACCGTGCGAATTCCGCAACGATTTTTATCGCGCGAAGATCGACGGAAAGGGATATATCGTCAGTCTGATAGAGAACCAATCCGAAAAAGAACTGGTCAAAAGCGATGTCGCACCATTTGGGAGTCTGTGTATGCAAATGGATTATGGCGACCTCTGGCTGAATTTCGAGGCCCCGTTGTCGGGTGGAAGTGTTGAGTCGTCATTGACCCAAAATCACGCAGATCCTTATGACCGTTCCGTACCGGATGAGATTGTAAATCGGAGTACCTTTCAGCCGAAGATAGAGACTGCCCGTATCGTTGAGAACTCGGAAGACCGGCTTGTTATCGAACAGCAAGGGTGTTTAGCGTTTTGGAGATTACGTATCGGGTTCACAATCCGGACAGTCTTTATTGCCTACCATCCAAGAATTGAATACGAGACTCGGCTGACACCGCACGGGAAGAACTACCGGATTCGAGCCGCTTTTCCAACCGCCCTTCGTTCAGGGATTGTCCGGCACGAGATCCCCCTCGGTATTCAGGAGCGCGGCAAAGGCGAGCACGTTGCGCAGCGGTGGATCGATTACTCCGACACCGAAGCCGGACTCGCCTTAATCAATGCCGGTACGCCCGGAAACAACGTGGATGACGGGGTTCTTCTTCTAAGTCTTTTCCGTTCGGTGGCAATGGAATACAAGACGGAGAGTGCGGCATCGTACAACGACGGGGTCCCGCACATGTTTCGTTACGCTGTCATGCCTCATGGCGGCAACGACGATGTGGCGGTTGTCCAAAATGCACAAGCGTTCAATTCTCTCCCGATTCCCTGCACGGTGCCGAGCGATCGAATCAGTGTCGATAGTATCCGTGTCGAACCCGGGAATGTTCTCATCTCCGGTCTGAGGAGGAGTGAGGCCGGGGTTTTCATGCGCGTTTACGAGGCTGTCGGACGGCAAACGAGCGGGACGATTGCCCCACCATCCCGTTTTGTGACTTACACGGAGGCGGATGGGATAGAGCGGCCGGTCAAGCCGTGGTGCACATGTGAGGGGAGAATCGAGTTCTTTCTTCGACCCTACGAGATCCGTGGATATTTATTCTCGGATGGAAAGCCAATCGACAGGAACGGCAAAGAAAGCAGCCGGATTTAGTTCTTTTCTTCTTCCTTCTTTTTCCCCAGCGGAAGCAGGTTCTGAAGACCCTCGGTCATTTTCTTTGCGGTCTCGCCGATATCTTTCGTTTTCTCTGCTAACCCGGAGCCTGTTTGCAGCGCCTTCTCACCGACTTGCCCCGCGCCTTTCAGAAGAACCTCGGCGGGAATCCCCACTTTGCCCAGGGAAGCGATGGAGTTTTCCATTTGTCTGAGGACGTCGGCAGGAAGGTCGGTGCCCTGCCGCAGGATTTTGCGTAGCAGCTGGTTTCGGACTTCCGTCAAGATCTGCGCTTGCGGATCGAATTTCGGATCGTTCAAGTCGCCCTGGACGGTTATCGGGTCGAGGCGGATATCGCCGCTGACATCTTTGATTGCCTTGACCGCTACTCCCGCTAAGGGTCCCGTAAACACGGCCTTGAGATTTCGCTCTCTCGGCTTGAAATGGGGCTGCAGAAGCGCCACTTTGATTGTGGATTCAAGGCTTGTACCTCTCAAACTCGTATCGCTTTCGAATGACAGAGAGCCCGATTCGGCCAGCATCGGGAAATCGGAGGTCAGGTAGGGATTGAGCGCGGCGATTTGCCCGATCGTCGCGTCTTCCCGGCAGGAAACATCCCAGGCATTTGCCCGGGGGGTCAGCACGACATTCGCTTGCGCGCTACCGGTACTGGGTTCGAGAAGTGTTGCGGACAAGGTCGCCTCTATGGGCGTGTCCGGCGGGGCCGGTAACCGCACATCCTGCGTTCGAATATCCATCGGCTGAATACGCCAGTCGACCGTGGCGCCAGTCGGCGTGCGATGTTTCACCACGATCCAATCGGCATCGAAAGTCACCTTATCGATCCGGAAGCCGGATTCGCTCCCTTCCGGGGCCGGCTGGGCTTCCGCCCGAGCAAGCGCGATCAGCGGAGACATGGGGCTTCTCATCTCAACGACTGCTTCCATCTGCGAGAAATCGAGCGAATTAACATGAACGACATCGTGGAACAGAGAACGCGGGTCGGCATCAAACGTCAGTTTCTGGACTGAAACAAAAGAGCTCACATCATACGGACGGTTCAATCGGAGGCCGTGCGCTACAGCGTCGCCGCGGAGAGCGTCGACTGTGACAACACCAGCGTCCAGGTCGAGCCCGAGCTGAGTACGGAATTCCGTTTCGACCGCTCGCTTGGCGGTATCCGCAAGATAGTCGTTCAGGTGAACCGCTCCGACGAATACCAAGAGAAAGAGTACAAAGGCCGTAGGCAAGAATGATCGTTTCGTTGTCATGCTGCACCGTTTCCGTCCGCCCGGGATCTGACGCGTATGCTGCTCAATCGTCTTCCTGATCTTCTTCGTAATTCGGGCATTCTGTCGTGTTTGGCTTGAGCGGTGCGACGTGCAGCTCGCACACACACCGTCCCCCGCCGTTCCAGTAGCACGAATAGATGTTACAACGCATCCGATATTCCCTTACGCGGTTTTTGATACTTCCTACTACAATGGTATCCTCCACTCCTCGTTGAGAGAAGCTATCGCATTGCAGACGTTGCCGGGACACATGGCGTAACGAGCCACGGTCTGAGATAGGTCTAGAGAACGCGAGGTTGAGAAAGAACGGCGAGAACGGTAGACATCAGCGCGTGTCTCGGTGTTTGGAATACCTCGGTGATGGAGGGCACTCCTACGAGCGCGCGGACCTCCGTCATTCCCCCGATACGCACCAATTCGATTCCGCAGCCTTGGCCGTCCAGCCATTCGATGAGTTGATCCGATGACGGCAGCCAAAGGCAATCTCCGATTTCCGCTTCGTCGATTTCCTCATCATATCCGTGTTCGGGAAAGGAAATCCGAAAGACGAGGGTCCGGTGATTCGGAATCGCATGGCTCTCATCGTATTCACATACCGTCCAAACCATCTTCAGGATCTCTTTACCCGACAGCGGATCGCGGTGGATACACCAGTCCCCTTCGTCCGGTTCCCAAACAAGACCGCGGGTATAGCCACGTGTTCGCCGTCGCAATTCAACGGCCAGGGATTTTAATGAGTCGAGATGGTGTTCGAGGAATTCACGTTCGGTCACTGCTGTCTCCTCTTTTTGTCACAGGCAAAATCAAAAGACCGAAAAAGTCTAAAGGCATTTCCAAAATGCGCGAGATTTAAAGTGACTACTTGCAACGTGGTACGTACAAGTGCGGTCGTTCTTACAGAACGTTAACAAACCAGCATTCGGGCGACTCTAGCGAAAAACGTGGAACAGTGATAGTCGTCATACAGGGTAAGATCGCAAACGATCTTCCCATGCCTTTGCCTGGTTGTTTCGCACACACATGCGATGAAGGAGGAATTACGCAGCGGGGTCCCGTTAAACGCCGACTGATTGGGTTGGCCGGGACCGGGAGGGATGACTATGGGCACATTACTGGTTGAGGGAAAAACACTCTTTCCAAGGGCGAAAAAGAAAGCGCCCTCGCCGGACACTTTCTTGATGATCGACCGAATTCTTTCGCTGGCGGCGGAATCGAACGTATCCGCCTCGCTGGCGATTCTGGAAATCGATCATGCGTGGGCGCTACAAGTCAAACACGGATCGGATGCTTTGCGGCGCGTCCTCAAGAAGCTGGCCGGTTTGCTTCGCGATGAGACTCCTCAAGAGCTCTTGTATGATCGATGGGGGCCTGCGGGGTTCATTTGTGTCTATCCGGGAGGAAAGACCAAGAAGACCCGCCGAATCGTTGAACGGATCTCCGGCCTGCTGGAAATCCAGATGAAAGGTGTCCTCGATGGCGACATGGGGACCTTTTCCGCCGGGTTAGCACAATTTCCGGACCATGGTAGTACCCGAGTGGAATTGCTCCATCAAGCCGAGGAGGCGGTTTATACGGCCCAGAAAGGCGGACCGAATCGGATTGAATTGCCGCCGGACGAGAATCCCCAGGAGATTCCTGTGCCGCTATCGATCCGCCAGATCGAGCGTTTGACCGATCTTGCCGACCGGGAAGCGGCTGAAGTTCAGGAGTTGGTCATCGAGGCGATCGACGGGTATCTGCGGCGCGTCAAACCAACTCCCCAGTCGTGACAAGGCGGTATCCCGCTTCTGGATGACTCCCAGATTGGATATTCTCATTAGAACAATCCAATTGCCGGGCAGCCCCTGGAATGAGAAGGTTTCTACAACCGCCGCCACGTTCTTTCGCCGGACTTGTGTGGTGTCAATCGCTCAACCGTATCCGTTCGGCGAGGGCGGGCGATGTCCTCCGTTTCACGGTGCTGTTCCTTCTCGGCGTGGCCTTCGTCGTTGTCGATTACCTCTTTTTCCATCGTCTATGGAAAGCCGTTCTCTTGTCGCCGTTGCCGACAATCGAATCGATTGAGTTGATTCTTTCGACCGTACTTTCCTTTTTCTTTGTCTTTTTGTTCTATTCGAACCTTCTGTCGGCCGTATCGACTTTGTATGCGTCCACAGAACTCCCTTTTCTTCTTTCTTTCCCCATTCCACTTCGGAGGATCTATCTGCGTGGATTCGCGGATACGGTGGCGAGAAGTTCCGCGATGTTTTTGTTGTTCGGGATACCGGCGCTGGCGGCATTGGGGGTCGCATACGGAGTTTCATGTTTGGTGTGGCTCCGGCTGCTTCCACCGCTTATCGCGTACCTTCTGATCCCAGGGGCGCTGGGGATCGCGGTTTGCCACATTCTCATGCGTTTTTTGCCGAGACGGCGGGTTCACCAGGCGCTTGTCGTTGTCGGCCTGTGTGTAGGAGCGGCTCTCATCGCGGGACTGCGTTCTTTGCGGATCGAGTATCTATGGGGCAGCAGTGCTCAGCAGCTGGACGCCGTAAAGTCCCTTGTCGGCGTCTCCGAGCTGACACCCCAGCTCATACCGGCTCGCTGGACAGCGGATGCCGTGCTGAGTCTGTTGGCAACCGAGGGGGCAGCTTCACGTTACTCCGAGATCTTCCTGTTGACTCTCGCAGGTGCAAGCGTCGGGGGATGCTATCTCTTGACCCGAATTACCTATCTGTCGGCCTGGTCGCGATCGCTTTCCGTGGGTGACCCGACGGTAAAAGGGAAGATTCTCCGATTTCCCGGTTTTCACCGATCCACCAACGCACTTATCCAGAAAGATATCCTTTGTGTGCGGCGTCAGCTGCATCGCTGGAGTCAACTGTTGATGATGGTTCCTCTGTTGGGACTGTACATTCTGAATCTGGTCCTGTTGCCGCTTGAGGGAACCGACTGGGCGGGCATCGTCGTTTGGGTGAATCTGGGCGTTGTCGGCTTCCTGGTGGCGGCGGTGAGTGCGCGGTTTCTGGTGCCCGCCGTGAGCGCCGACGGCATGGCGTATTGGATCGTGCGTTCGGCACCGGTTCGAACGCGACAGGTCGTCCTGACGAAGTTCTTTCTTTTCTGCTGTCCGGTTCTATTTCTGGCGTTGGGGTGCTCCGTTCTTCTTCAGTTCTTTATTCCCGCGGAGATCGATCAGTTCCTCATTGGGGTGTGCTGTACGGGGATTCTGACACTTGCTTTGTCCGCTATGGGAATCGGGATCGGCGCCGCCTTTCCGCGATTCGACGCGAAAAGCGATTTGGATGTGTCGCTCGGAACCGCTGGGCTTCTCTACATGCTTGCCGCTTTGCTGCTGGTGGGAGTATCGGATTGGTGGCTTCTGCTTCCGTTTATCAAAACGCTTCCGCGCCTGGGCAGTTTCTTCCTAATGGAAAGCGTTTCGCTACCTTTCAGGTTTGCTCTTTTTGCGGCGGTGGCGGGTGCGGCGGGAATCCTAAGCTTGGAGTTTGGGATTCACCGCCTTCAAAAAGTCAACTAACAGTGCCTAATTTGCCCACGCTTCCCAACCGTCGATTCCGGTATCCTCTCCCACAAGCGGCAGCAAGACATGCGATGCGCGGTCGCCGCCGAGATACACCGTTTGCTCGCTCGCGTGGGGGTTCGGTTCGTATCGGGGGGTATTGCTGCTTGTGACTGCGATACGAATCGAGTGACCTTCATTGAACACCATGCTGGTCGACCAGAGATCGACCTCCAATCGATACACCTCCCCGGGCACGACCGCCTCCGTCTCGCTAAAAGAGTTACGGAAGGAGAGTCTTCGAATCCCGTCCGTCAGCAACATGCTTCGACCGTCCGGATAAACATCGCTCAGCCTCACGCTGAAATCCGCGTCCTGTGCGCTCGTCGAAACATACAGTACAGCGGTCAGATGTCCCGTGACCTCCAACGGCTCTTCGAGAACCGGGGTGGTGAAGACAAGAACATCTTCCCGTTCTTCGACTTCTCGTTGATCGAACGAACCTGCAGGCAGAATGAGGTTTTGGCCGCCGACAGTGGGCACCGGCTGCTTGGGATCGTAGGAATAGCCCAGAGAGGCGGTTTGTGGTGTGTCTCTGTGGAGGTCTCCCAGTTCGGTTAGGTAGAATGGGATTTCCTGCGACTGCGGAGGAGGCCAGGTGTCGGCGGATCGCCATTCGTGGCCCGGTATATCCCGCCCATACGGAATCTCTCCCATGGTGTAATAAAGAACGGAAGGCGGTTCGGGCGATAGGGGTTCGTCGAAAAGCCATGCGTCGAACCAGTCATCCGTTTCCGGCCAGGCACTTGGCATTTTCGCTTTTTCAGGAAAAGTCAGGTCACCGACCTTCGTGTTATTAACCCCATGTGTCCACGCGCCAACGATCAGATGCACGTTGTTCCGTGCATTCGGGCCTCCTCGCGTCTGAATCTCCGTGAATGCATCAATGGTCCCCTGCTGAAAAATGTCAAACCAGCCGCCCACGAGCGTGACCGGCCAATCGACATGTTCCACCCGCTCCCCAAGATTCTGAACACGCCAATAGTCGTCGTAGGTCGGATGCGATTTGATCAGCTCCAGGACATCTGTGGGCCACTTTGTGCCACTCAACCACCCCTCTGTGAGGATCTTCCTGAACACGCCGCCGTTATACATCGTGGTGTGATAGATGGATAAAGGCGCGACCGAAATCAGCTGCCCAACCAATCCCTCGGGTGCCGACCCCGCAAGTTGCATTTGGGTCATCCCGCCCGCCGAAGCACCAATCGTGGCTACCTTCCCGTTACACCAATCCTGTGCCCGAATCCACTCGACCGTATCGTATCCGTCTTGCAGAGCACCCCATCCGTCGTTGACAAACGGTATTGCTTCTCCCTCGGAACCATATCGCCCGCGTACGTCCTGCACGACAACCGCAATCCCGCTCGAGGTGAAGAACGACAGATCCGAGCTGCTGCGCTTGTCGTAGGGCGTTCGCCCCAGCATCACCGGCCAGGGGCCGTCTCCCTGCCGTGGGAGATAGACATCCGTTGCAAGATGCACTCCGTCCCGCATCTCGACCATGTAGGTTGTTGGGGCAGCGAAGATTTCCGGGGCGATGAGTCCTGCGCAAATCAGGGCGGCTACAAGAAACCGATATCTCATTATTCAACTCCGTTCAGGATGTCCTATTTGCCGGTAGCGTAGCAGATTTGGTGAAGAGAATCATGGAATCAACGAGTAGCCGATTGCGTGAGAGCTTCTCCTGTGCCTTTTATATAGAATTCTCTGGCACCTTTGCGTATATTACATATAAAGGAAAATGTACCATGCCTCCGAAACATAAGATCCCGAAATTCAAGAACGAGGACGAAGAACGGGATTTCTGGGCATCCCATGACTCGACCGATTACATCGATTGGGAAGAGGGGAAAAAAGTCGTTCTTTCGAATCTGAAACCGTCGTCGAAGAATATCTCGATTCGTCTTCCAGAATCGATGATTCATGAGCTGAAGCTCCTTGCCAACAAACGCGATGTTCCGTACCAGTTTCTCATGAAGATCTTTTTGGCAGAGCGGATTCAGCAAGAACTGAAATAGACGCATAAAGACCACTCAAGAGCCGATGTGGATATCGATGAGAATGGACCACTGGAAAGACTAATCCCGTGGTAGGTAGGGATACCACGTCCTCGCCAAAACAATTACACAAACGAGGGAAATAGCGGTAGAGATCGCCACCATAGTCCAGGCGTGAATCACACCGTAGATCGGAATCAGATAGAGGAAGAAAATCCCCACCATCGCAATCACGCAATTGATCAGATCGCGGGCGAATGAATCGCTTTTCTCCAATTTTACCCCGGAAATCTCTCGTATAGGCTTCCAGAAACCGCCCGGGCGGACACTCCGATAGAAGTCGCACAAAGCATCCTGCTGAGTCGGCGGGGTCAATAATGTCGTAACGAGGCTGACGACTGCGGAACCGCCCACGATGACATAGAAGGAGACATAGGCAGACGCGTCCGGGAAGAAAACCGTCATCACAAAGCAGAGAACCATTCCTGTCACAAGAGAGGCGACTACCCCCCAAGCGTTATACCGCCACCAGTACCAACGTAGAATTCCGGGAACCAGGATTCCCGCCCCTAAAACCATTTGCAGCCAGTTCCAAATCGCCGCAATCGATTCCGCGTTGAATCCGACGACAATTCCGACGGCAACCAGCAGGACCGATGCGATGTAGCCCGCATACGCGAGTTCGCGTTGTGAGGCTGCAGGCTTGAAAAACGCATGATAGAAATCCTTCACAGCGTACGATGCGCCCATGTTGATGGTCGAATCGAACGTCGACATAAATGCCGCGAGGAATCCGGCCAGAACAAGCCCCTTCAGACCGACGGGTAGATACGTATGCAGCACATACGGCAAAACCCGCTCCGCGTCGGTAATCCCCTCGAATCCAACACAGGCCAGGGCGGTGATCCCGATGCACATCGCCCAGCGGGTAATCAGGAAGAAGGGCCATGCGGCGGCCAGCTTGCACGCGTCGCGCGCCGATCGTGCGGACATAATCCGCTGAAACTCATAACCACTCCCGACTGCGCTCGCCTGAATAAAGAGCCCTTTTGCAATCCACGCAATACACAGAAGGCCGAAGAACTGGTAGTCGGTACCCTGCAGGTAGTCCGGTTGCCACGCGGGGCGCAGATCCAACCAGCCTGCCGGGACGGCTGCCGAAAGATCCGAGTACGAAACATTGTTGAAACAGATGACTGCCACAACCGCCGCCGCGATAGTGAGAATGACGGTCTGCAGGACGTCGGTAAACATTACGCTGTATACACCGCCCAGAATCACATAAACCGCTGTGATTCCCATGACCAGGCACGCGCCCGTTGTTTCGGATACGGGCAGATAGACGGATACAAACTTACCGATTCCCTGGAACGCATAGCCGATCATCCCCACAGAAAAAACCACAACCACCAGCGCATACATCAACCGCGCGAGTTGAGTGTCTTTTCCTGTCCCGAAGCGGGTCACAAACCATTCCGCCGCTGTAATCACATTGGAGCGGCGTACCCATTTCGCTCCGAAGGTCATCACCGCCGCCGGGATCAAAAAGCCCCAGAACCAGTGAATCCACATGCTCTTCATCCCCATGATGTACATCACGGAGACGATCCACATCGTGCCGGTAATGTCGTAGGTGGAGACACTTGCCGAGATGGAGATTACGAGCCAATGCAGTCTGCGTCCCGCGAGAAAATACTCCTCGATCCCCTGTGAGGCACGACGCTGAAGGATAAACCCCAGGCTCAGGATACCGACCACATAAACAATGAGGATCGAGATATCAACAGGATGCAGGCTCATTCAGGTTAAAAACCGCCCCCCGGTCCGTGGAATGTGATATCGCCCGGACTCATGAGCCCGTTGGAGGTGGCGTACGCGAGTGAATAGTCGCCCTGGCCGTTTGGCCCCATGCTGCGCAGCTGATAGAAATGATAGATCTTCGGCGGTGTCCCGGTCGGATCTCTCATTTCGCCTTTGCGAAAGAGATAATCGCGGCTGATCGCTCGATTCAGATCATCGTTCGGATCAGGAGCCCATAAATACACGTAATTCGGAAGGACCTCCGGAAACCATCCGTACCCGCCGGGGTCGGCAACCTGATGCTCCTGCGCAAACGGATCAAGAGGCAGCGATCCCATATAAGAAACGGGACTGGTCAGTCGGTCCAGTCCAAAGATCGCGTAATTGGCACGTCCTTCCGGATAGGTATTGTTGTCTGTCCGGTACATTTCAAGCGCCGAAGCAATAGATCGTTCATCGGCCATCGCCCGGGACACTTTTGCCCGAAGTTGGGCGTTCAGGAAGTTGGGAACGGCTATGGCGGCGAGAATTCCGATAATCGCCACAACAATAAGAAGCTCGATCAACGTGAAACCGAGACGATACGACTTGTTTTCCAAGAAAAACTCTCCTCAACTGAATAACGTCTGTTCGCGTTATTCTAGCGAGCGAACGTGGATGGCTCAATGATAAGAGCCTTTGTTCAACCGCCCAGGATGGTCTGAGAGCGAACCGCCCCGCCGAATCGGCCGATATCGCCGAGACTGACGAGGCCGTTACTTGGCGCGTACATACTTGCGGCGTTTCCGTTAATCGGGAACCATTCCACACCGCTGGCCCCTCGGTCCGGACCGTAGCTGGATATGCAATACCCTTTCACATACTCGGCGTTCATCGCTGCACTGACGTTCGATAACCGAGCCCAACTGCCGTTGAAACTGACGTACTGGTAGCTGAATACCGTGTCTTCCGGGTACCATTGCTTGTTCTCGCGCTGGGGGACAAATACATCCGTGAACCCCACGGTGGCGATGTAGGAAACCGGTGTGGTCAGTTCGTGGAGATATTCCACATAGACGGAGTAGCCGGAATGTCCCTGCCCGTTGCCGATAGGCCAGGGATAATCGTTGTGGTCCAGCATATACATCTCGAGTGCCGAGCCGAGCGCCTTGTGGTCGCCCATTACCCGGGCCACCTTTGCCCGGATTTGTGCGTTCAGGAAATTCGGCACGGCGATCGCCGCCAGGATGCCTATGATTGCCACTACAATCAGAAGCTCGATAAGGGTAAATGCGTTTGGGGTCCGTCTGGCGTTCATCATGGTGAATCATCCCATAGGAAAAAGAGTCCTGCAACTGTTTTTCTGATAACCTTAGGCAATACTGTGTCCTGTATTGAAATAGAATCCCCGAAAAGAGAGTATAGCATAATAGGTATCCAATGGCTTCAGCATCAAAAACCACAGAGGCGGTAGAGCTGCTGGTTCTCTCCGGGGAGAACCTTCGTACGTATTCATTTGATGCCGAGGTGACGGGGGAGTTGCTGAATTTGGCCGCTCTGGCAGTCTTGCGAGATAATCTCGGTCCAAACAGGCCGATTTTTGTCGGTTTCATCGGATGCACCGGAACGGGCAAATCCACCCTCTTCAACAGTCTAATTGGCAGAGAGATCAGCGCCACGGGATGGCGTGCCCACAATACCTGCGGACCGGTCGTCTCGATTCAACAGTCTGCTTATTCACAGACCGAAAACCTGGAGCATCGTTTCGGTCCCCTGCTTTTCCCGTTCCTCCAACGGCGAGTGGAGCCCGGAGACACGGCGACAACTGTTGTTGGTACGCCGGACCATGCGACAATCATGGTCGACGGTCTTCCGGAAAGCCGGATCGCGCTCGTCGATTTGCCGGACATCAACACAACTCTGGCGGGGGAAGACCGCTATCTTGCTTTTCGTCTTCAACCGTGGCTCGATACGGCCGTTTTTGTGGTCGATGATGAGACTTTGTATCATCGCGACTATGAAAAGGCCGTTGCTCTCGCGACGGAATTCGCACAAAACTGTTTGTGTGTTCTCAACAACCGTGGCCGCGACCGAATCGATTTCGATCATCCGGATCTCAAGGATACACAGGACTTTTTCAACGCGGCTTCCTTTCATGTCCTCCCGGAGCTCCGGGGGAAAGAGCGGTTCTCGGATGAACCCGAGTTTCTCGATTTCAAAGATCGCCTGGAGAACAACTCGCAACCTGCGTCCGACGGACCTCTTATGAAGAAAATCGGCGGGCTCTCCGAGATCTTGCTTGACGAGAACCGCCACAGGCGCGAAGCGCTCGACAGCTTGGAGAATGGAGTTTTATCGGCGATTCACGATCTTGTTACGCGTCACCCGTCTGTTCCATTGGATCGAATCCTGCACGATGAAGTTCTGGCGGTGCTCGATCATTTGGGATTGAAACGATTCACAGTGAGTAACGTTTATCAGTTTTTCAGACGCACCGCGACGACCCGATCGCTAAAGCGCAGCTTCCGTCTCGCTTTTGGAGACCGTCGGGCGGACGCTTTATCCCAGGTCGTTCGCTTGGATGCCGGAAAACTGACGGATCTCGTCCATCAGCGTCTGTCGGAATACAGCAATGTTCTTACAAACACAATACGACGCAACCAACACGCGAACGAACTTTTTCGCATCGCCCCTCGTTTGCGATCCATTCGCATCGACGAAACCAAAGACGTATTGAACGAGAGAATCGGGGAGATTGTCGCTGAATTCGAGTCAGAATGCCGGGACTTGATTCAATCCGATACAATCTCTTCGTCGGTTAAAAACGATCCATTTGTCGCGCTCGGCGTTTTGGTTGCTATCGGGATCGATTTCTTCACGATACCCTATTTTGGGAGTTGGCTTATCGTTCCGAGCGCGATGAAATATCTCCCTGTCGGGAAATTCTCAGCGGCGAAACAGCATTTTCAGGACAACGTTCAGAAACTGATTCGAGATAGATTGGTGTACGCCGAACGCGCCGTCCGTGAAATCCGAGAGGAAACGGTTCTGGAAGAGAACGATCCATTTATGACTGTGCTGAATAACTGTGCCGAGTACAACAACCATGAGAGTTGATTCGTTACGCAACGAGCTAAATACGATTAACAAGGATCTCGCGTGCCTTCTTCGCCGGGAGTCGATCTCGCTCTCGTTTCAATCGGGGGCGGCGGACGATGATTCGCTGTTTCTCTATGGAATCGTCGGCGGCAAGGATGTTGGGAAGACATCGTTGATCAACCGGCTCGCCGGAGCGCAAATCTCACGCGACACAGACATACTGGACGAAGGTACCCGTATCGCTGTCGGGTACTCACACGTTGCTGACGAACTCGCCCTCAAGAAACGATTAGCGGGCGATGTGAACGACCGTCTGCGGTATGTGTCCCATGAACAGGACAATTTACGCCACGTTGTTTTGTTGGATTTCCCGGACTTCGACAGCCGTTTTCAGACACATCGGGAAGACATGCGTCGGTTGGTGAAACACCTGCAGGCGATACTTTGGGTGGTTACCCCGCGCAAATACGGCGACCATGAATTTCTCGACCAGCTACAGGCCGTCGCGCAAAGCAACGAGAATTACTTTGTTGTATTGAACAAGATCGATCAGCTCGAGCAAAGGGCCGATTTTGATGAGGTTCGGAGTGAGGTCGTTTCCTATATCTCCGAGGAATGTAGAAAGCGGAAGATCCCTTCACCGAACTGGGACCGTCTGTTTCTCGTGTCTGCGATCGAGCCGGGACGCTATGAATTCACCCAGTTACGGAACCGCCTGATTCGTTCGCACTCGGCCGATGAAATTGCCAAGGCAAAGATAGAGAATCTTCGCTTTGAATTTACAAAGAATATCGAGGGCATTCGCACTACGTACGCGGTAGCAGAAAAGACCGAGAACATCGAGCGAGCCTTGGATTTCATTCAGCGTCGAGTTGCCGAAGAGTTCTCGGACGATTACTTCGAGACGGTGCGCGACCGGGTTTTGCGGATGGAAAGCCTGCGACGCCGGATCAGCCGGAGACTATTTGCCTACCGAGTGGAGCACTGGCCGATTTTAAGCACGCTTTTCTATCCGTTGGGTGGATTGATTTCTTTCTTCGGCAGCCGTATCGCTTTCACCGAGAAAGACCCGGAAGAGTACGAAGGTCCGGGAAGTCTTCTTCGGTACGACGGCCAATCCGCCGCGGGCAAGATCCAATCGATCCGCGATGATGTGGAAACCGATTTCCCGGAAGTCGCGCCCGATCTCGGCGATGTTCCGGAGTATCCCGAGTGGTCCGAGAGAAGATTCGGCGAGCTGCTTGACTCCTATGAGCAGAATGTTACGGAGTATCTCTTCGAAGGTATTTCGAAACCGAGGTTTTTCCGGAAAACGCTTGTCTATCTACCGCTGATCTGGTTTCCTTTCCTGCAGCCCATTCTCCAGTTTCTCGTCAGCAAAGACGGCGAGTGGTTTTCTTTTCACACTGTGGAGGAATTGTCGGCGCAACTCATTACGCTGCTCGGCGCCGGTTCCTTGCTGCAGGCTGTAGTCTTCCTTCTGGTGTTCTACGGGCTGTGGCTGGTACTGCTTTATGCGAACGGCGCACGTCGCGTTTTGACAATCGGTGAACGCGAGTTTCACGAAGCGTGGTATCAACGATTCGTTCCTTCGGTAACAGATCTCCTATGTCGTCCCCTTACCAACTTCAGAGACCGGCTTGCCGAACAGACCTCCCGGCTGAGGCACGTGGAAGGCCGCCTCGAGACGGTGCTGCAGTCCTATCGCAACTGAAGCGGCTTCGTTCCCCATAAGTCATTCTTATTCAGTAGCTTAAGGAACTCCCGACGAATGTGGAGATTGAAACGTGAGTCTGAGGATGACTTGCGCCGATGCCGGCAAATCCTTAGTGTAATTGCGATTTGTGCCTGCCACGGCTGGCCTCGGCCACACGATGAATGAACGGACCCGGGGTCGGTATCGTTCAAGGAAATTATCACTAAACCAGCGGAGGTTCAGAAATGGATCAGTTACCGGGAAAAGCTATCATTGCTCAAGGCGGCGGTCCCACAGCGGTCATCAACCAGAGTATGGTCGGAGCGGCGCTTGAATGTCGTAAGTTTCCTCAGATTACCCATGTGTACGGAGCCCGGCACGGCGTCAGCGGGATCATCAATGAACAATTCGTCGATCTCAGTCAGGCCACCTCGCACAATCTCGAAGAGATCGGCCGCACCCCCGGTGCAGCCCTCGGCTCTACACGCGATAAGCCGGACGAAGCCTACTGCAAGAAGATTTTTGAGATTTTCAAGAAATACAATATCCGCTATTTCTTCTACATCGGTGGAAACGATTCGTCGGACACCTGCCGAATTGTGAATTCGTTCGCCGATCAGGAAGGGTACGAGATTCGTTGCGTTCATGTACCTAAAACTGTTGATAACGATCTCGTGATCACCGATCATTGCCCCGGATTTGGGTCAGCGGGTCGCTATGTTGCACTGGCGGTTGCGGGAGCGAATCTCGATAACCAGGCCCTGCCGGGGGTGTATATTGCAGTCGTGATGGGACGGCACGCGGGGTTTTTGACAGCCGCTTCCGCCGCGTATCGTCGGTTTCCGGATGATGGGCCGCATCTGGTGTATGTTCCCGAGCGGCAGTTCCATGAAGAAGAGTTTCTCGACAGCATCGATAAGATTCATCAAAAGAACGGCCGATGCATCGTGGCGGTATCCGAAGGGGTGTGGAGCGAAAAAGATGAGAATGGAAAACACGTTCCGCTGATGGTGACCCTGTCCGGGAAAGCGGACCGCGATGCTCACGGAAATGTGCAGCTTTCCGGGATTGGTGCGTTGGGCGATGTTCTGTCAGGGCTCGTCAAATCGAAGTTGAATATCAAACGAGTCCGTGCAGATACCCTGGGCTATCCGCAGCGTTGTTTCCTCGGTTGTGTCTCCGAAGTGGACTACAACGAGGCGCGCGAAGTGGGCGAAAAGGCTGTCCAGTACGCGGTTTGGCACAATGTGGACGGTTCCGTTGTCATTCGCCGTGTGGGCGATTACGCGGTTGAATACAACCTGGTCGAACTGGACGAGATTGCGGCGAAAACCAAAATCATGCCGGATGAATTCATCGCCCCCGAGGGCAACAATGTGACAGAGGCGTTTCGCCAGTATGTGATGCCTCTGGTCGGTACGCCTCCAACGGCGGTCCGACTGTTTGCACCGGCAGTGGACAAGATCAGCTGATTTTATGCACTTAATAGTATAATCAATCGGCCGGTTTCCGCGATAAGGAAACCGGCCGATTTGACGATAAGACCTGGCGGCGGTCCGTCAGCATTACGCGGATAAATCTCACTATGGAAACGCGAACCGGTCTACTTCACGTTTCGCACATTCCAAACGAAAACCACAACAGAGAAAAACCAAAACTACCTACCAATTGACAAGATTGCTATTGCACGCTACATTCTCCCTAGCGATGTGGGTTGCACCGCGTTGATTGTCCTGTTTTTGTGATGTATTTTCAAGGATCAGATTCGGT